>CAXMRH010000117.1:0-4924 GCA_964196045.1 uncultured Chthoniobacterales bacterium
TCACCCTCAACCCACACGGCCGAACTTTCGGGCCCACAGCCAGATGCCTGTTACAATTGCTTGCTCATGGATGCGTTCCTTACCGGGGTAGTGGCCGGGTACGCGATCGCGATTCCTGTCGGCGCCATCGCTGTTCTCATCGTCGAGGTGGGCGTCAGGTGCGGGTTTCGATGCGCCTTTTTCGCCGGTGCGGGCGCCGCCTCTGCCGATTTCATGTACGCGGGTCTGGCAGTAATTGGTGGCGCCTCGCTCGCTGGACCGGTCCAGTCGGTTGATGAGCAGCTGCGAATCGTTAGCGCGGCGGTCCTGGTTGTGATTGCCGTGGTCGGCTTACGACGAGTTGGCAAGAACCAGGAGTCGGTGGTGATCTCATTTCCCGACCACGGTGAGTTGGCTCGCACCTACGCTCGGTTCGTTGGTCTCACCATTATCAATCCGACCACTGTCATCTATTTCGCCGCTGTGATCGTTGGGCTTGGCGTCGCCAACGAAATGTCGGCCTCCGAGGGAGTCCTCTTCACGGTTGGCGCGTTCTTGGCGTCCTTGACGTGGCAGACGCTTCTTGCCGGAATCGGTGCCGTGGCCGGTAACCGGCTCAGCGATCGGACACAGACAGTTGGGGTCATTCTCGGCAATCTGGTCATACTGGCCTTTGCGATCGCCATCCTTTTCCGGTGAGCTGGCGATTGACCACGCTCTCTAGGAGCGCTCACAACGAGCGGGCTGGCTTCACCCACGTTTGCATACCATTTCTGCGACGTTGACTAGCGGGAAAGCGGTCTCGACTAAACTTGGCGACGACGGCCGCTTCTAGGCGATGTGGGTTGTTTCTAGAGCGCATAACTTCGTGAATTTGCTCTGGGCACACCCGCAGAATCATGCGGTTTTGGTGGCTGAGCACTGCGCTAACTACGGCTTGCCTTACAAGGAGGGGGTCGGGGGTTCGAGTCCCTCAACGCCCACTTGTTGTGATTTCGACAACGCAATATTCGGAGACGTGGGTGAGAAGTTCACAAACGTTGGTAAGGGGATAGCGAGCAGCGTTGGGCCGAGTTGACCGACAGACCAGATCCCGTCAGTACTGTTCTGGGTGCCGAAGACTCGAACTGACAGGAGAATGATGACTCGATTGGTGATCCACGCCGACGACGTCGGCATGTGCCACGGCGCCAACGCAGCGTTCGTGGAGTTGAGCCACCATGGCTCGATCAGCGCCGGCTCTGTGATGGTCCCATGCCCGTGGTTTCCCGAGATAGCGGAGCTGGCCGCCGCCGATCCTGTGCTCGATGTCGGCGTGCATCTCACGCTGAATTCGGAGATGGATTTCTACCGGTGGGGTCCGATCAGTGCGGCAACACCGGCATCGGGGCTCACTGACCCCGACGGTTACATGTGGCGCCGGGTGCACGAGGTGCGGTCCAACGCGAACCCTGAGGCGGTAGAGGTGGAATGGCGTGCCCAGATCGACCGGGCGCTTGCCGCCGGAATCGACGTCACGCACCTGGACGTGCACATGGGTTCGGGGATGGCTCCCGAGTGGTGTGATCGCTACATTCGCGTAGCGGCCGACTACGACGTGCCCGCTCTCATCACCGCCACCCTTGACGCGTATGGTCCGAAGAATCACCTCGCCGGGGTCGCCGAGTCGGAGTTCGAGCCGTTCGTGGCCGAGGCCCAACGGACCGGGATGCCGATTTTCGACCTCGTACTGGAGACCGATTTCAGCCGCGGGCGAGGAGTGCCGAACCGTTACGAGTCGATGCTCGGCGGGAACCTTCCCGCGCTCGTATTCTGCGCCTTTCACCCGAGTGTGGCGGGGCCGGGCGAGATCGAGGTGATCGAGCCGTCGACATCGCATGTCCGCACCGAGGAGCATGAATTGTTCCGCAGCGACGACTGGAAGCAGTGGCTGGATACTCAGTCCTTCACGCTCACCTCGATGCGTGAACTCCGCGACGAGTTCCGTAACAGCCCGGGAGCGGGAAGGGGGGGCACCATGTCGGACCAGCTGGCCCTGGCGGTCGAGCCGTCCGGCCAAGGTTCAGTACAACGCCAGCGGTGAGGCTTTCGATTACCCCAGGCCAGAGGGGTTCGAGTCCCTCAACGCCCACAAAATACGGCAAATCGCAGGTCAGAGCGTATGTCTCGGCCCTGCCCGACGATGCGCGAAGCCTAGGATCATGAAACCGGTCGCGATCACAGCGATACCAATGAGGGCGATCGAGGTGCTGTCGCCCGCACCGAGCGCAAGCCCGTCAGTGGGTACGTCGAAGCGCTTGGAAAACGAGAACGACCCATCGGTAGGCGCCACGGGTGTGAAGTCACTTGTATCGCACGTCTCTGTATCCACATCTGTTCCCAGATCAGGGACAGCGCAGGGTAGGAGAACATCGATGACCTCGTCCACATCGAGCCCTGGCCGGGTGTATCGAACCACCGGCGACTCCGGGGCGTGCTCGAGCCAGTCGCAGAGCGCTGCCAGCCGCGAAGACGAGCCCGCGGGGTCGCCTTGTCTGACTCGCTCACTCCGGCAGCGGCACGCAAGCGTGCAGGGTCCCCCGGGGTGAAGCCCTCGAGGTGGTACTGCACGGCTGAAATCCCCTGCTCCGTAGGCCAGACGCCGCACAGCGGGCGCCCTCGGCTGCAGATGTCGAACTCGGCAGCGAGCTCGGTGATGGTTGCACCTCGACCCGCTGGACGACGAGATCATCCACCGCGGGGGGTGTCAAGCGAGCCCAGAGCTCTGTGACACACTCGTCATCTGACTATTCGGGGCAAGTTCGCTACGGCTGTGGTGCTCTGCATTGTAGTGCTGATCGGTGCGTGCAGCAGCGATACCGGGGGGCGGGAGGCGGTCAAGCGCCTTCAAGACATGGGAACCCTCAGCTACCTGATCGCTACGCCAGGTGCTGGTGAGTGTGAAGTGCTGGCAAGCCAGGACGATGAGACACTCGTACCTCTGGCCTCGGTGTTCAAGCTCTACGTATTGGGAGCGCTTGTCGATGCAGTTCGCGTTGGCCAAGTGTCGTGGGACGACCCCATCCGGATCCGCGAGGACTTCGACTCATTGGGCGGAACGACCTCCCGGGAAGAACCAGGGACAGAGCTACCGGTCCGCGAACTGGCCATCAGGATGATCTCTGAGTCTGACAACACCGCGACCGATCACCTGATGAACCTCGTCGGTCGGGAAGCCATCGAGCAGATTCAGACTGTAATGGGGCACGCACAACCGGGCGTCAACGTACCGATGCTCACCACGAGAGAAACGTCGATCCTGATCTGGTCCGGTGATGCCGACCTCACAGAGCGCTACAACTCGGCGGCCGCCGATGAGCGGCGGACCATACTCGACGACGAAGTTGCGAGCCGCCCATTTCCCACCGACGAACAGACAGAGTCCCCGGGTATTGGCTGGTTGGACTTCGGCTGGTTCGGTACACCCGGCGACGCATGTCGAGCTCTTAGTTGGTTGGCAGAAGATGACGAGGCTCTGGCCGTCCTCACCAATGACCCACTATCGCCGAACCCCGACCTCTGGCCCGTACTCGGGTTCAAGGGGGGATCAGGCAACGGTATTGCTACGGCTGCCTGGTGGATGGAGACTAGCGACGGTCAGCCACATGCGGCAGTGATCAGCCTCGTGAACCCCACCAGCGAGCTGGATCTGGGAGCGGTCGTTGACCTGATGGTCTCGCTACGCGACGAGCCGCATGCTCTGCTCGCTGAGTGAGCCTGGCGGCGGATCCACTTCTCGTCATCGAATCTACAAGGGGCGGGGTTGAGTGTGCTCTGGGTCGGACGTGGTCCAAATCTTCGCTCAAGTGCGGTTCTACGCTTCGTCGAGCGTCGACAACATCCGTCGCATGATCTTGCCGGAGCTCGTGGTCGGCACGCCCTCGACGAATTTGACCTGGCGCGGCACCTTATAGGCAGCCAGTGAACCGCGGCAGAACTCGATAATCTTCTCCTCGGTCGCAGTCACCCCGTCTTTGACCACGATGTAAGCCTTGGCCAATTTGCCCTTCATCTCGTCCTCGACGCTGCCGACCGCGACGAGGGGTACGGCCGGATGGCCCGCGACGACGCGTTCGATCCCGGCTGGGTAAACGTTGAAACCGGCCGTGAGAAATCATGTCCTTCTTCCGATCGACGATGAAGATGTAGCTGTCCTCGTCCATCCGTGCCAGATCGCCGGTGTGGAGCCAACCATCTGGCTCGCTGGTCTCTAACGTCATGTCCTCGTTGCCGAAATACCCCTGCATGATGATCGGGCCGCGCACCATCAGCTCGCCCACCTCGTTTGTCGGCATTGTCTTGCGCGCGTCGTCGACGTCCGCGATACGCCATTCGACATACGGAAGCTGCACACCGATCGAGCCGTGCTTGTAAGGGCCTTACGCGGGGAACGTGGTGCCCAGTCCGCCCAGCTCGGTCATGCCCCAGAGCTCGATCAGGGGACAGCCGAACCGTTCTTCTGCTTCTCGCATCTTGGGCTCGGTCATGGTCTGGCCACCGACTGCGCACAAGCGCAGCGATGACAGGTCGAAGTCGTCGAACTTGGGATCGGCGAGCATGAAGAAGTACATGGTTGGCACACCGTCGAAGACAGTTGCGCGGTGTTGCTCGATCAATCACATGGTGTCGACCGCGCCGAAGCGATCTTTCAGGATCAGCTTGCCGCCCAAAAAGAAAGCGCCGTCATCACGACGTTGCCGTACACATGCGAGCAGGGCAGGGCGGAGTAGCAAATATCGTCGCCGGTTCGAGCGTGTAGGTTGCTCGTGAGCGCGCTGTTGAGCACGATCGCGTGGTGGGTCAACATTGCACCCTTGGGGTGGCCCGTCGTGCCGCTCGTGTAGCCGATGGTAGAGGTTGCCATCGGATCGATGTCGATCTCTGGGAACTCGTCACTGTTGGCGTC
>CAXMRH010000118.1:0-20805 GCA_964196045.1 uncultured Chthoniobacterales bacterium
GCCCCGTGGCTTTCGGCTGCGGCCAATACCGACTTGGCGGCGTTCTCGCCCTCCTCGCCGATCACGGTGTAGTTCGCGCCGGCTGCGTCGAGCTCGGCGGCGAGCGCGTCGGTCCGGTCCTTGATCGTGCGCCTGACGTACTGATCGACGACCGCGTCGTCACCGCCCCAGGACCACACCGGCGGATCGCTTGCATGGGTTGTGCGGTATTCCACCGAGGTCTCTTGGGCCTTTTCTTCGGAATTACTGGCAACGGCGGCGCGCATGTCGTTGAGCATCTCGCGCGGCACCTCGACGACCGTAAAGACTGTCACCTGGCCATCGCCAGCGAGCGCTGTCGCGAGGGAAGCGGCCTTCTTCGCATCGATGCTGCCGTCTGTGGCGACCATGACGTGCATGAAATCCTCGTTTCAATCGGGTGATCGGCTGGCGCGAGCCTACACGCCGTGCGCCGTGGGACTAGCGGCGCTGGTGGTGTCGCTATGACCCGTATGTGACGCCAACCACCTGTCGAGTCTTGGCTCGAGGTCATCCCCCGAGTCTATGGCCGGCGATTGGGACGTCGAGCTGTGGGAATCCCCCCAAAGAAGGAGGCGAATCGCTCAGCAGGATCGAGAAGCAGCGGGTAGAGCGGCCCTCCCATCCGCTCGCCGAACGGCACATGGGGATAGCCCTCCGTTCCCGGCTGCGCATCCGGCGACATGTTCGAACGCACGCCGTCAGCGAAGACATTGATGAGGGTCGCGCGCCGCGGCCCATCGGACTTGTTCTCGTAGCTGCCGTGCACGAGCAATGGATGATGGAAACTCGCCTCCCCGCGCACCATCTCGATGGGCGCGCGCCGCTCGAACGCTTTGATCTGTTCAGAATCGAGTTCAACCCGGATCGCGTCCATGTCCCCACCAAGATCTGTCCTATCGAGCAGCCCCCAGCGATGGCTCCCTGGCACGTAGTAAAGGCAGCCGTTGGACACATCGACATCATCGAGAGCCATCCAACACGTGAGATGCGCCATGGGCTTCGTCCAGCTCCAGTACGAGTAGTCCTGATGCCAAGCGACGACTCCACCGTGGCGAGCAGGCTTCGCAAAGACCTGATCGTGAAAGAGTCGGAAGCCCTCTCCGAGGAGCTGGTACGCAGCCATTAGAAACGCGGGGTTCCAAAGCACGTCGTGAAAGGCCGGCCGCACGCGCCAGGCTCCTAGCGCATGAAAGAGCACGGCCCCCGGCGTCTTGGATTCATTGGAGTTGTACTCGTAGAAGTACTCAGCGCCCTCGTGCCCCGGATCGGCGATCTCTGCAAGCTCTGCTGTCAACGCATCCACCTGGAGCTCGTTGAGCAACGGAATGCCATGGATGAACCCGTCGCGTTCGAATGCCTCCACGCGATCGGCGGAGAGCACAAACGGCTCCCATTCCTCCACCGTCTGGGGCAGGGGAAAGAGCCGAGTCAGCGCTTCGTGGACTTGTCCGAGGTCCTCCACGGCCCCATCGTACGGCCTACTCAAAGTCTTGCGTCCGCCGCCTCATCTACGCTTGCGCTGCACGACCAAGTCCTGCTGGTGGCACACGAATCGCTCGAGGATATGGATGACCTGAAAGTGCTCAGACCAGTGCTCGCACATGTAATCCGCGGCAGCGCGATGACGCATGATCCTGGCGACGATCTTCTGCCGGTGGTCGCCGGGGACCCGCTCCCCTCAGAGCTCGACGCCAGAGCGATTCCGGAACGCCTCGATCAGCGGCACTCGTGTACCAGTCCGCAGGAGCGCCGTTCGATAGATGGCGCCCGCCGCTCGCAGCATGATCGGTACCGACGCGGCAAGGATGAAGAGAGAAAGTCCCACCTGCCACCAGGGAGGATTCGACATCGCTACACGGAATGGCAAAACGATTGGTGAAGTGAACGGCACATAGGACGCAACCTTCACCAGAATCGTGTCGGGGTTGCTGACCGATGCGAGAGCGATCGCGTACCCGACCAGCAGCGGCATGATGGCCGGCAGCTGCGCTGACTGCGCGTCTTCTTGCCGGGAGACCGTCGATCCGACGGCGGCAAAGAGAGCGGCATAGAACGCGTACCCAAGGAGGAACGTGACCAGGAGGACCGGGACGAGCGCCCACACGCCGTCGGGTATCTCGATGTCTCGAACCAGCAACAAACCAAGGACAAGGCCGAGAACCACGATCAACACTTGAATGAACGCAAGGACACCAAGGCCGATGATCTTGCCGGTGAGCAGAGTCCGAGGGCTGATGTGGGAAAGAAGCACCTCGACGACTCGAGACGCCTTCTCCTCCACAACCCCCATCATGAGGAATGACCCCCAGACCTGCAGCATCATGAACGTTCCGATTGTCGAGACCATCGCTGCCGCGATTCGCACGCCCACTTCGTCGTCATCGCCGTCGAGTCGTTCCTCTCCCAGTTCGACTTCTACGAACAGCGCACCGAGATCACCATCGGACAAGCCCAATTCGGTGGCCCTGCGGCTGAACTCGGACTGCTGGATTGTGCTGCGAACGTAGGTATCGATCGAATCGTCGGGGAATCCCTCCCAAATCAATGTCGACCCGTCGAACAACACGTCGAGATCGCCATCTTCGAGTTGTGTCCGTCCGTTCGTGGTCGTGACTATCACGTCCGCGTCGATGGTTGTCGAGCCAACAGCTAGGACGTCCTCGTAGGAAACACCCGAGCCCTCGACGCCTATCGTCACCTGCTCCATGTCATCGCCGTCTCCGGAGAAGACCGAGATCAACACAGAGATCACAATCACACCAGCAAACATGAGAGCGGTGACAATCTGAAAGGCTTTGGTGCGGGCCCGGGTGACGATCTCGCGACGTGCGATCAACCAGATCATGAGAGCTCTCCGTCTTCGCTGGCCGGGTTCTTCGGATTGACGGTGTGGGCAAACACATCAGCGAGCGAGGGCGGCTCGACGGACACCGTCGCCACAGCGCCGGCGCAGACTGCGTGAGCGATCTGTGCGCCAACGTCGACCGATGCAGGCAACTCGACCAGCGCCGATGAGCCGTCGAACTCGACGAGTCTGCCCCCGAGCGGGCTCCACTCCTCGACCGGCTCGACCCACCGAACGGACATTTCGCGATGCGGTGACGCCGACCGCAGGTCGATTGGAGCCCCTGCGGCGACCTCGCGTCCGTCGGCCACGATGACCACCTGCTCAACCAAACCCTCGACCAAATCCAGCTGGTGTGAAGAGAACAGCACACTTGCTCCAGCCGCCGCGCGCTCAGCGATGATCTCCTGCATCGTCTCAGCAGCGACTGGATCGAGCCCGGCGAAGGGTTCGTCTAGAACAAGAAGGTCAGGATCGTGCACCAGCGAGACCGCGAGCTGCACCCGCTGTTGGTTGCCGCCGGACAGCTCTTGCACCAAGTCCTTTTGTCGTTCGACCAGTCCGAGCCGTTCGATCCACGCTCCGGCATTCGAGATCGCCACGTTCTTGTCGAGACCAGCGAGACGGCCGAAGTACACCACTTGGTCGATCACCGGCATCCGTGCGTACAACCCGCGTTCTTGGGGCATGTACCCGATTCGACTTCGTACCTGCTCGTCGATCGCGGTCCCATCCCAGGTGATCGTGCCCGAGTCAGGTCGGACTATTCCAAGGATCGCTCGCATAGCGGTGGTCTTACCCGCGCCGTTCGAACCGAGGAACCCGACCAAGGCTCCCCGCGGTACGTCGATGTCAATCCCATCGACCGCCCTGATGTCGCCAAATCGCTTTGACAGATCTCGAATGATCAATCCGCTACTCATCCATTGAACCTAGGTGCGACTCACCTCCTCGGCTACCTGACATGACGCAACGGTTCGGCATCGACGGTCGTGAGCAACCAGACTCCCACCGGATTTCCGATGTCAATGCTTTGCATTGCTTGCGAACGGCGGGAGCGAAGCTCGCGTAGCGACCATGTCGGATCTTGACCGGAAGCGTCGAGACGTAGATGAGCTCCGGAGGAGCGGGGGAACGGTTACGGAGCCGCATCGGCGCAGCGGAGTGAGGTTGTAGTTGCGCCCTCGGCGTGATTCGAACACGCGACCTGCGGTTTAGGAAACCGATGCTCTATCCCCTGAGCTACGAGGGCTGACGCTCGAACGATATCGCTGTGCTGCTCGGCGGCGTCGCGGGCATCGACGGGTCTATGCGCTGAGTAGGGTCTGGCCCGTGACCACAGCGCAATCCGTCGAAGACCAGATGGCAATTGTCGATGCCGAACTCCAAGGGGCCTTGATGGGCACCACGAAATGGAACGAAACACGGATTCCCGTAATCCGTGGCACGTTTCAGCGACTGCTCGGCCACGTCACACTTCTGACCGCCACGGAGACCAACCTGCCGGTTCTCGAGATCGGTTCAGACGGGCAACTCGCGAGCGCCAAAGCGCTTCATGCACTGACTGGACTCGACGTTGTTGCCTCCAACCTCACCGTTGGCGGCCTGAAAGACCGGGTCGGCGAGTATCCGATTCGAATTCATCAGAACGATGTGGGATCGCTCGATTTTCCCGATGACAGCTTCTCGATGTTGTTCGGCCGTGCGGTGCTCGAACACATCAGCGACATGGATGATTTCCTCGTCGAATGTGATCGCGTACTCGAGCCTGGCGGGGTGCTCTACCTCGACGGTGGGCCGCTGTTCTATAGCCCACGGGGTCACCACATGGCTGTCCGCGGGCCTTCCGGCACGCACTACGGCTTTGCCGGAATGCCCGACCTCCTTCCCAATTGGTGTCAGCTCGAATCGAACGAAGACCAAGTGTTCTGTCACCTCACCGAAGAGAAGAAGATCGAACCTGACGACGCGCGGGTGGTAGCCCGCTACATCTTCAACTCGCCCGAGCAGAATCGGATGTCGGCAACCCAGGTGATGGAGGCGTTCGAAAGGTCGCCCTTCGAGAACCTGGCGTACGACACGATGCACATGCGAAAAATCACCCCACCACCACATCTCGTTGCGAAGTACGGAGAGTTCGACCTGACCTGCAATGGCCTTGCGTACTACCTCAAAAAGGCAGCGGACGAGGCTGAAACCGGAGCCCGAGCAGGCCTGCCCGAAGGCGATGGCGCGGCGCCTCGAGGTTTGGCCTCGCGGGTCATTTCACGCATTCGCAGACTTGTCACGGCTTCGTGACTGAGCCGAAGCCGGCTCGGTTTCGTGACACTTGATGACTGTGATGTAGTGGAGTAATGGCAGCTGGAGCTTTCTTTGATCTAGACCGGACGCTGTTGCCTCATGCCTCGGGGACCGTCTACGCCAAATACCTGGAGGCTGAGGGGCTGAACAGCGGTGCTGCGAGGCTTCCTGGCGCTGAGCTTCTGGTGAGCCTGTATGACCTGTTCGGTGAGACACGACTAAACATGCAGGTCGCCCAACACGCGGTGAAAACGGCCAAGGGTTGGCCGGTGGATGCGGTCGAACGGGCTGCCAAACGCGCCGTCGACGATCTCGTCAGCGGGATCCCTGGGTATGCGAAGCTGCTCCTCGACGAACATCGCGCTGCGGGCGTGAAGCTGGTGATCGCAACCACCAGCCCGACGGTCCTCGTCGCGCCGCTCGCAGAACGGCTCGGATTCGATGGCGTCATAGGAACCGAGTGGTCACACGACGGGACCCACTACGACGGGACGATCGTCGGCGATTTCATTTGGGGAACGAAGAAGCGCGATGCAGTCGTTGCGTGGGCTACGGAGAACAACCTCTCCTTGGCCGATTCGTTTGCCTATTCGGACAGTTACTACGACGGTTCGATGCTCGACGCGGTCGGTCATCCTGTTGCGGTGAACCCCGATGCTCGCCTTGCCGCTGTCGCCGCGCTCCAGGGATGGGAGATCAGAAACTTCGACGCACCTCCCGGTGTCATGAAGGTCGTCGGTTTGGAGATGCAGGATTGGCTTCGGCCCTTCAGCCGGCCCGAATTTGTACCGCTCGCCGAGTGGGAGTTCTCGGGGCTCGACAACATCCCCGCGAACGGCCCTGCGATCTTGGCCTTCAACCATCGAAGCTATTTCGACACCATGGCCATGAACCTGCTGATCGCCCGGACCGGACGGCCATGCCGGTTCCTGGCAAAGCGAGAACTCTTCGAGAACCCGCTCCTCGGCCCAATAGCGAAACTCGCCGGCGGGATTCGAGTTGATCGTGGAACCGGTTCGAGCGCGCCATTGCGCAAGGCGATCGAAGCGCTGACGGCCGGCGAGATGGTCGCGATTGCTCCCCAGGGCACGATCCCGCGGGGACCTGCCTTCTTTGAGCCCGTTCTCGTCGGGCGCCCAGGTGCTGCTCAGTTGGCAAAGGACACCAAGGCCCCCGTGATTCCCATTGCGTTGTGGGGAACCGAGAAGGTGTGGCCTCGTAACCAGAAGTTGCCGTCGTTCGATCTTCGGAACCGTCCAACGGTGAGCGTGACCGTTGGCCCAGCCGTGGATATCAAGAGGCGGAGCGCTGATGCCGACACGAAACGGATCATGGCCGCGCTGTCGGCGCTTCTTCCAGAGGAGGCGACCGCTCAGCGGACGCCAACCGAGGAGGAGCTTGCCATGACGTACCCACCAGGTCACAACCCAGATTCTGGACGGAAGTAATGGCGCAAAAGGAGCGCGACATCCGTCAATCGAGTCATATGACGGAAACCGAAGCCTTGATGTGGGCAGCAGAGACCGACCCCTGGCTCTCGTCAGGCATGGGCTCGGTGTTCATCCTCGACGACACCCCAGATTTCGACTCCTTTGTCGCTCGTATCGAGGAAGCGTCGCACTCGCTTCTCCGGCTCCGCGAACGGGTCGTGGACGGATTGGGCATTGCTCCGCCACGTTGGGTGATCGACGACGAGTTCGACATCTACGAACATGTGCGCCACGTCCGGTTGCCTAACCCCGGTGGCGTCGGTCAGTTGATGGATATGGCGGCGCAGGTCTTCCAGGACCCATTCGACGTGCACCGTCCGCTCTGGCAGTTCATCGTCGTCGACGGATGTAATGACACTTCCTCGAAAGACCGCGTGGCCGGCGGCATCATCATGAAGCTTCACCACTCCGTGAGCGACGGAATCGGCGCTCTGCGATTGGCAGAGATGTACCTCGACTTCGAGCGCGATCCAGAGGTCGGCCATGCAATCACGTCCACGCCTGTTCCCAAAGGTGAGATAGGGAGCAAGGGGCTGCTTGGTACCGCGGTGGCGGAAGCGACGTATCTCGCTCGTCAGCAGTTCGGTGTGGCGCGTCGTGCGGCGGCCGAGGTGTCCCTTTGGGGAGCAGATCCGTCGCGTATTCGCGAAGTCGCCGACTCGGCGGCTGGCATGGTGAAGTCGACCGCGAATCAGGTGGGCGCCGTACCGGCTGCGAACTCTGGCTCGCCGCTTTTTCGAACCCGATCGCGTCATCGACATCTCGAAGTGTTCGATGTGCCTCTCGATGACCTTCGCGCCGCGGGTAAACGTCTGGGAGGGTCGGTGAACGACGTGTTCGTTACCGGTTCGGCGGTCGGCGTCTCGAGATACCACGAGGAGCGGGACGCAGTCGCCGAGAGCTACAACCTGAGCTTCATCATCAGCACACGCTCCGATGATTCGGCCGCTGGAAACTCGTTCGCTCCGATTCCTTTCTCTGTGCCCGGCGAGCCGAGATCGGCGTTGGAGATGTTCGACGTGGTCCAGGCAGAAATGGCGAACAAGAGAGATGCCGCGATGGGTGCATCTGGGGACATGATGAATCTGGTCGCCGGAATGGCGACCATGCTCCCTAACTCCATGCTCACTAAGGCGGGACGAGCCCGAGCGGCCAAGATTGATTGGGCCACCTCGAATCTGCGAGGTGCACCGATCCCGATCTTCGCAGCCGGCGCACACATCACGCACATGTATCCGGTTGGCCCGTTGGCGGGGACGGCGATGAATCTGACTGCCATGTCGTATTCGGGCACGTTACATTTCGGCGCCTTCATCGATCCGCGCGCGGTCGACGACCCCGCCTCGTTGCGCGATCATCTCATTGCGGCCTACCACGAGTTGTTGTCCGCTAACCCCGGGGGGAAAACCAACTGATGGCCATTGCCCATGTCGATCCAGTCGAGGCTCTGACCGTCGATGGGGTCGACGAGATCGTCATTCACGACGGACGCCCGCCAGGCTGGCTCCAGGAACATCTGCAGTCGCCCGTCTCGGCGATGATTCGACGATTTTGGGATTTCACGATCGAAGGTCTCGAGAACGTCCCGGCTGAGGGTCCAGTTCTGATTACGCCGAATCATCTTGCGTTCATCGATTCGCCCTTCGTGATGGCGCTGAATGGCCGTCGCACCCTTGCAGTTGGCAAAGGTGACTACATGGACAGTTGGAAGACGAAGTTCACGCTGCCAGCGATGGGCATGGTTCCGATTGACAGGGGCGGCGGTGAGGCCGCGGCTATGACACTCAACCGTGTTGCTGGTTTCCTGCGAGCAGGTAATGCCTTTTTGATCTACCCCGAGGGAACCCGCTCGCGGGACGGCAGCCTCCACCGAGGCCGTACGGGCGCGGTGCGGCTCGCTTTGCGAACAAACGCGAAGATCATTCCTGTCGGTCTCATGGGCACGGACGTCATCCAGCCGATTGACACGGTCATCCCGAAGTTCGGACTCCAGTGCACGATTCGTTTCGGCGAACCGATCGATGTGGTAGCGCGATCTGGTGGACAGAACAATCGTCGCGTTCTTCGGAGCATTACCGACGAGTTGATGTACGAGATCTCTGAACTTTCAGAGCAGGTGTACTCCGATACGTACGGGGACGAGATTCCCGAAGCCAAGAAGAACTGAAGCCGAGCTCTCAACATGAACCTTGCGAACCTCCTCTCTGATACTCCTGAGTCCTCCATCGCGCTGATCGACGGTTCGACCCACATCACCTACGGTGAGCTGCGTGGGCGAGTGGCCCGCACCGCCGGTGGGCTGGTGGCCGCAGGCGTCGAACCCGGTGACCGGATCGTGGTTCTTGCCGGAAACGAACCGGCCTTCGTCGAGGCTCTGCTCGGAATCTGGCATGCCGGTGCTGCCGCGGTTCTGGTCAATCATCTCGAGCCCGTTCCGCAACTCCTCCAGTACTTGTCTGGGATCGATCCAGTCGGGATTCTCGTCGGCTGCACCAGCCAAGCGATCGAAGCTGGCATCACGCTGGCGGGTGAGGGGTTCGCCGACCGAATTCTCGCCTCGCCCCACGGCGTGGAGTCGCCCGATATCGCCCGCGCAACCGGAGATCCTCTGCCCGTGGTCGCCCGCGACGCCAGCGATCCCGCTCTGCACATCTTCACCAGCGGAGTTTCGGGCTTGCCGCGGCCTGCGATTCTCACCCACGGCAACCTCAGTGCCACCCACGCAGCACTGGCGGCTCGCTCGGAGACGGCGCTGAGCGCGGCATCGGTGAGTCTCGGCGCACTGCCCATGGTGCACATTCTCGGCCTCAACGTCGCAGTGCTCTCCACATTGCGCTGCGGTGGGACGACGGTGCTGCAGAGCCATTGGAACGCCGAACAAGCGCTGGCCCTGATCGAGGAACACAACATCGACACGCTCGTGCTCGTCCCCACGATGTGGAGCGATCTCGCCAATGTGGCCAGCGGGGATTCCAGTGCCTTTTCGAGCCTTCGACTCGCTCGCTGTGGGGCAGCAACGCTCACGCCGGAAGTCGCGAACAGGGTGTACAACAACCTCGGTTTGGAACTCGCGCAGGGCTACGGGCTGACCGAGACTGCCGGCACGGTTACCTTCGAGCCGCATGCGCGGACACGGCCTGGATCTGTCGGTACACCCCTCAACCATGTGCAGATTCGGATCATCGATGATGGCTCAGATGCGGAGCCGGGCGATCCGGGCGAGATCTGGATCAAGGGCGATTGTGTGTTCGGAGGGTATTTCGGCGCGCCGGAGCTGAATTCTGATCTCTTCTCCGAGGACGGCTTCTATCGAACTGGTGACATTGGCGTGTTCGACGATCGGCTCTATCTGGTTGGTCGTCAAAAGGACATGATCTCGGTGTCTGGGTTCAAGATCAGTCCCCTCGAGGTGGAGCTCACCCTCGAGGCCCATCCCGCAGTCTCGGGGTCCTTGGTCATCGGTGAGCCTGACGACAGGACAGGGGAGCGCGTCGTTGCCTACGTGATTCCTGAAGAAGGAGCGTCTGTGGAACCCGCAGTGCTGCAGAGTCACGTTCGGGATGCGCTTGCGAGGTACAAGGTGCCCAAGGACGTGTACATGGTCGAGGATCTTCCGGCCAACATCATCGGGAAACGAATGCGGCGGGCCTTTCGGCCAGTGTGACGGATATTGCATAGTAAACTACGCAAGTCCTATTGCATACCTTGCTATGCGTAGTAAAGTACGCATATACAAAGTTTCTCCTTCGCAACCCGGAGGATTCCCCCTTAGGAGCACACCATGCCAGTCCTCGAACAAATCTCCGAAGCTTCTGACAAGTTCTTCGACGTCGCCGAGAGCACCAACGAACGTGCTCACGAGGCAACGAAGACCCTCGTCACTCGCATTCAAGACACCGAGCTTCCATTCGCCGAGCGCTTCAGCTCGGTTGAGGTTCCCTTTGCAGATCGCCTCTCCAAGGTCAACGTTCCCTTCATCGACAAGCTCCCTGAGCCGATTGAAGCAGTCGACGCCTACTTCGGCTTCGTGTCGAACGGCATCGAAACAAACCGTGCCTTCGCTGAGAAGGTCTGGAGCCGTTTCGTTGAGACCCCAGAGGCAGTCGTAGCGCCAGTCACGAAGGCCGCCCCGAAGACCACCGCAAAGAAGACGACAGCGAAGAAGACCACCGCAAAGAAGACGACAGCGAAGAAGGCTCCTGCAGCCAAGAAGACCGCTGCCAAGAAGGCCTGAAACTCCTACTGAAGTTTCAGCCCATGTAAGGAGCATGATGTCTGACGATTCACGCAGTCACCTCGTGGGTCTCGGCGCCTTCATTCGCTCCCAACGTCGCTTGGCACAGCTCTCGCAACGAGAGCTTGCCAAGCTCACAAAACTCTCAGACCCGTACGTGAGTCAGCTCGAGCGTGGATTGCACGAGCCCTCTGTACGGGTTCTGCGTTCTCTTGGCAAAGCCCTGAACCTTCCGCCACAAACTCTGATGTCGCATCTCGGGCTTCGAGATGACTCGGATTTAGCTGAAGTCGACACGGCCGCCGCGATCAAGCAAGATCCGAAGCTCAGCGACGCACAAAAGGCGGCCATGCTCGAGATCTACAAGGGATTTACTTACGACGCCGGTGCGGCCACGTGAAGAAGATCGGGCTGGTACTCGGAGGCGGAGGTATCGCCGGTATTGCGTACCTGACGACCACGCTGTCGATTCTGCAGCAGATCACCGGCTGGGACCCTCGGTCCGCGGACGTCATCGTGGGCACCTCGGCTGGCGCCAACATGGGCGGTTCTTTGCGTGGCGGGACTCCGATCGGGGAGTCCCTCGACGACATCATGACCCTTCCCACGAACCCTCGGTCGATGGAACGCCTTCGCGAACTCAGTGGCCGCGAGGCCGATCGAACAACTCGTCTTTTTCCCACGTCGTTGAAAATGGTGGGCCGAGAGGCTGCCCGTGGTCCGTTCATGCGGCCGTCCCGCATAATCTCCGGGCTGCTCCCCAACGGCAACATCCGGACCGATACGATCGGCGATCGGATGTTCGAGCTGCACGGCAGCGAATGGCCCGAAGACGACCTGTTCATCACGACCGTACGCCTGCACGACAGTGAACGAGTCGTGTTCGGCCGTGATCGAACCGACATCCCCGTGGGAAGTGCTGTCGAGGCGAGTTCGGCTATCCCCGGCTACTTTCGGCCCGTCGTGATCGACAACTTCCGCTACATAGATGGTGGAACCCACTCGCCCACAAATGCAGACCTCCTGGCGGATCGGGATCTTGACCTGATCGTGGTAGTCGCCCCGATGTCTGTGGACTCGTATTCCAATGGCTGGATGACGACGAACGGCGCTCTGCGCATGTTTTGGCGTTCCCAAGTGCAACGTGAGGTGCTCGACCTTCGCGAACGCGGTCACGAGGTTCTCCTTCTCGAACCATCGATCGACGAAGCTCGCTCGATGGGCCCCACGATGATGGACCCGACCCGGATCGTGAATGTCGTGCTCCAAACCTCATCTGCGGCTCGCTCCGCCATGACGGAGGACAAACTCGGTACCGAGCTCGACATCTTGCGTGCGGCATCGAAGGCTGAAACCTGACATGGAGCGTATGACGCCCAACGACGCAGCGATCTTGGGACTCGAGGACGACATCAGTGCCGCCCATGGGTTGACCATCGGCATTTTCGATGGACCAGAACCCGACTTCGATGGCCTTTTGGACCGTGTCGAGGATCGTGTGCGCTTGGTTCCGCGATATCGGCAACGACTTCTCACGGTCCCCTTCGATTTGGAACGTCCGGTTTGGGTGGATGACCCAAACTTCAGCATCGAATTTCACGTACGGCACACTGCGCTTCCCAATCGAAAAAGTAGGGATCCGTTTTATGCGTTCGTGAGTCGGTGTTTGTCCCAGCGTCTCGATCGAGGCAAGCCATTGTGGGAACTCTGGATCGTTTCGGGCCTTCCGAAAAAACAGTGGGCGATCGTTTCGAAGGTCCACTACGCGATCATCGATGGCGTGTCTGGCACGGATGTTCTCGGCCTTCTCTCCGATGATGTCGAAGCTCACGCGACCGTTGGACTGAAGATGCCAGCGCCCCTGCCTGGGAAGCGCAAGCTGGTCCTCGACGCGCTCACCGATTTGGCGTTCGACCCGTTCGAAACGATTGCGGTGGCCAAAGAAGCGATGAGCAAGCCGGTTCGGCTTGCTCGGAAGATCTCTGGCAGTCTCCTCGAATCTCGGGATCCCAATGGATTGGGTCGGGCCGTTGGGCCACACCGCAAGTGGCAGTCAGCCAAGGTCCCGCTCGATGATCTACGAGCGATTCGTAATGAGCACAATTGCTCGACGACCGATGTCATCTTGGCTGCGGTGACTGGCGGGATTCGCACCTATCTGCTGGAGAACGGCAAGCCACTGCCAAACACGATTGATGTTTTGGTGCCTCTGGCCGTTGGCGCTGCCACCGGTGGCATGTCTGGTCAGGTGACCACGCTGACGGCGCAGCTCCCGATCGCCGAACGAGACCCGGTTGCGCGGCTCGCGTTCATTCACGAACAGACAAGTTCAGGAGCGGTGCAAAGCGGCGCCATCGCCGGGCGAGTACTGCGGCGACAAGAGAATTTCGTCGCGCCGAGCATTCTTGCGCAGGGTGTACGTTCGACGATGCTCGAGACCCGAGATCGCCGTTCGATCGACACGGTTGCGATCAACGTCCCAGGGCCAACCGAGACTGTGAAGGTTCTCGGCTATCCAATGGTCGAGGCGTATCCCGTGATCCCATTGCCCGGCGGTGTTCGTATAGCGATGGCCGCCATGTCGCTTCGCGATGTCGTCTACTTCGGGATCACCAGCGATTTCGATTCCACGAAGGGTCTGCGCCACGCCGCCGCTGGCCTTGTTGCTGCGATTGACGAGTTGAAGGCCTAGCGCCGAACTACTTCCCCTTGCTGGGGTCGATGCAAAAGCCCTTGGTACACCTCTTTGGCAGTTCGGCCGTCTTCGACGACGGCCCGCACTTCCTCGCAGATGGGTAGGTCCACTCCGTACTCGCGGCCGAGACGGGCCACCACGGGAGCGCTCTTGACCCCTTCTGCGACCTGCTGCATCTCGTCGATAATGGCCTCGATCGTCCGACCCTTGCCGAGTTCGTAGCCGACCGTCCGGTTGCGACTCTGGGGGCTGATGCATGTCGCGATGAGATCGCCCATACCTGCCAGTCCACCGAAGGTCTCGAATCGACCTCCCATGGCCACTCCGAGGCGGGTGAGCTCTGCCAGTCCCCGTGTGATCACCGCCGCCCGAGTGTTGTCACCGGTGCCGAGCCCATCGGCCATGCCGACTGCCACGGCAATCACGTTCTTCAATGCGCCACCGAGTTCGCACCCGACGAGATCCGGGTTCGTGTAGACGCGAAACATCTCGGTCGCGAACAGCGGTTGCAGGGTTTGTGCGACCTCCGGATCCTCGAAAGCGATGACTGAGGCCGCTGCGTGACCGGCGAGCACCTCCTTGGCGAGGTTTGGTCCGGTGAGGACGCCTACTGGGTTGTCGGGAAAGGCGTCGGCGACGAGTTCGGTCATCCGCCGCCCGCTGTTTCGGTCCAGGCCCTTCGCGAGCGACACGATCGGCACACCTGGCCGCAGCACGGGTGCAATCGCGGCCAAGGTGTCGTGAAAGCCAGCCGACGCCACCCCCATAATGACGACGTCAGCTCCGTCGACGACACGCTCGACATCGTTCGATGCGGTCAGGTCCGGATGCAGAACGAAGCCGGGAAGGTAGCGGGGGTTCTCATGGCGCTCCCGGATTCCCTCCACGACCTCCTCGCGCCGGGCATATAGCTGCGTCTCGGTGTTGTGCGCGCAGAGATGGGCAACGGTGGTGCCCCACGATCCGCCCCCGACAGCTCCGACCTTCATTTCGCACTCCGATGCATGGTTTATCCCTCCGATTCGTCGCCGCGCGAGGCCGCAAGGTGCCCCGACACTACCGCGGCTCCAGTCTCCGGTTTCGTAGTACCAGCGTTGGTGGGTGCGAAGTCCCTAAGATCCGCCAATGGCCAAGTTCGGGAAGCGTCAGCGCGTGCGGATCAATCGCCGCGACCCATGGGCGCGGTTTCGGGTGGGCGTTCTGCTTTTGGTGATCATCTTGATCGTTGGGTCGATTGGTTACACGGCCCTCGGGCTGGACCCGCTCGATGCGGCGTATCAGACAGTCGTCACCGTTTCGACGGTTGGGTATCGCGAGATCGGCGTCGTTAATGCGCAATACCAGGCGTTCACGATCGTGCTCATTTTGTTTGGCACTGGCACGGCTCTCTACACACTCGGCGTTCTGCTCGAGACGCTGTTCGAGGGCCAACTCGATGATCAATTCCGGAGGCAACGTATGCAACGCAAAATCGACGAATTCAGCGGGCACGTGATCGTGTGCGGGTACGGCCAGGTCGGAAGGTCGATCGTGAGCGAGATGATTCGGGCCGGGCGTAATGTCGTCGTGGTCGATCGATCTGACCTAGACCTCGAGGACTTCCCTGAAGGTGTTCCTGTTGTTTTCGGCGAGGCGACGGAGGACGCTACTCTCGCGAGTGCCGGCCTCTCTCGAGCCGAGACGCTCGTCGTTGCGCTCGACAGCGATGCGGACAATCTGTTCGTCGCCCTCACTGCTCGTTCCGAAAACCCAGACCTCTTCATAATTTCGAGAGCGAATAGCGCTGGCGTCGTGGAGAAGCTCGAGCGGGTTGGGGTCGATCGGGTGGTGAACCCTCATGAGATCGGCGGAAGCCGTATGGCGGCGATGGTTCTCCAACCCGATGTCACGGACTATCTAGACGTCGTCATGCACGACCGTGAACTCGAGGTTCGTATGGCCGAGATCGAGACGGGCCCTGGATCGAACTTCGCCGGAAAGACGGTTCGAGAGCTCGTAACACCGTCGCTTGCCGGGACCACTGTTATCGCTGTTCGACGCGAGGGGACTTTTCTTACAAGCCCGTCACCGGATCTCGTCATCGAAGCTGCCGATGTCCTCATCGTGCTCGGGACCTACGACCACATCAGGGAGATGGCGGCAAACGCGTCAGCCAGCTTGGGCTAGCGAGCGAGATGGCCTCAGCGTTTCTCCGCCCACGGCGTTTGGAACCGAGGCTGCCGAGCGAGGGTGAACGAGTCACCTTCCAAGGTGAGGTTCGGCGAGTATGCGGGGTCGAGGTCGAGAACTCCGGCCCATCGATCGAGGGCGCGGTCGACCTCAGTGTTGAATCGAGCCACCTTGACTGGGTCGTCCTCGGCTCCACGACTGACGCTCTCGTGATGGTAGAGCGTCGCCTCAGGTGTCCAGATGACTCGTTGGCCAGCCTCATGTTGTACTCGAAGGCAGTAGTCGATGTCGTTGAACGCCACCGCGAGCTCCTCGTCGAGCCCCCCGAGCAGGTTCCATGTCGAACGCCATGTCAATAGGCAAGCCCCCGTTACCGCACCCACCTCGTGTGTCAGGGCCAACCGACTGAAGTAGCCGGTTGCCTTGGCCGGGAGGTGCAGATGGCCGTGGCCGGCGAGCCCCCCGAGGCCTAGCACGACACCGGCGTGCTGAATGGTGTCATCGGGGTACAACAGCTTTGCCCCGACTGCTCCGACTCTGGGTCGCAGCGCCCAGCGGACCATCTCCGCCAGCCAATTCGGCGCGATCACTTCGGTGTCGTTGTTCAACAGCAAGATGAGTTTGCCCGTCGACGCGGCCGCGCCGATGTTGTTCACCTTTGAGAAGTTGAAGGGCCCCGGAGCGCGGACGACACGGTGGTCATGCCCATTGTCGAACGCCTCGAGCCATTGAAGAGTCGCAGGATCCGTGGAGTCGTTGTCCAGGATCACGATCTCGAATGCCGGGTACGTCGTTCGGAGCAAGCTGTCGACACATTGGCGCAACAGGTCCACTCGGTCTCGTGTCGGAATCAGGATCGAGACGAGTGGGTAGTCCTCAAGTGGCGGCGTGCAGCGGTAGGCGGTGGGAGGGCCAGCCGACTGCACCACCCATCCGTCCCCGAGACGATCACGGAGCGCGTGCATTGAGGCCTCCTCGGTGTAGTTCTTCTCGCCCTGCGCCAATGCTGTCGAACCTTGGATGGCTCGCCAGTGGTACGCGACCACGGGCACATGTCGGATGCGGTCTGCGGCCGTCACCGCCGTCACTCGTAGAAGGAGGTCGTGGTCCTGCGCACCGTCGAAGCCCTGACGCAGGCCTCCTGCAGCATCGACGACCGACCGCCGGATCACGGTCAGGTGGGAGATGTAGTTCTGCCCGAGCAAGAGTTCTGGGTTCCACGACGGCTTGCAATGTGGGTCGTAGTGGCGACCTGTCGCGTCGATCTTGTCTTCGTCGGTGTAGAGCAGGTCCGCGCCCGATGACTCGAGTGCGACCGCTGCCAGCGCGAACGGTGCAAGCTCATCGTCGTGGTCCATGAAGGCAACGAACTCGCCGGTGGCGATGTCCAGTCCGTCGTTTGTTGCGGCGGCGATGTGGCCGTTTTCGCGTCGACGTCGCACCAGAATCCGCGAGTCCGAATCGGCCAGCTCGTCGATGAGGTCAACGACCTCGTGATTCGTCGACGCGTCGTCGATCATGCACAGCTGCCAATTCGGGTAGGCCTGAGCCTTTACCGATTCGACTGCTGCCCGAAGCCACACGGGATCCGGGTTGAATATCGGCATGATGACGCTGATCGTCGGTCCGCCGCCGGGAAGCTCGGCGCAACGATCCGCGAGTCGCTGCAGATCGTCATCGAAGGCCGTCGCGTTGCGGATTCGCCAAGACGGATAGTCGACACCGTCGCCGGCGCGCCGATGTTGCAGGTGCTCGTAGGAGGCAGCGATCTCCACCAGCATTCCACGTAGGCCTCTGTTCGCCCGGGTGGATCGAAGGCGCGAAAGCACTGCTCTGCCGTCCGTGCTACCTCGAACACTCGATGCGGCGACATCTGCCGACATCATCGATGCGGCCACGGCTAGCGCTATCGGTCGCATGTGCACGTGCTGCACGGACACGGACTCAAGCCACGGAGACACCTCGAGCTGCACTCGCGCTGTACCGGGTGGGACATGGACCACACGCGTCCGACGCCCCGCGACGATCGGAATCGGGCGGCGTGCCAGTGGCACCGAGCCAGTATTCGGCAGAAAGCGAAGTGCGATCGGGGCCTCTGTGGGAAGACCCTGCGATTCGTCGTGTTGCTCCGTCAGTTCTGTCGTCACGATGTACCAGCCAACCTTCGGTGGCTGCGACGAGATCAGCTCGAAGGCGGGTCGACCGCCCGAAACGGTCCAACTGTTCGGCGCATCCTGATCGGCCAGAAGGTCTCGAGCTGGCGTTGCGGCGAACTTCACGAAGACAGCGTAGTGACCGCTCAGCGCAGCCCTCGTGCCGCGACGAAGCCGTCTCCGGCGGCGCTCGAGGTGCAACCGCGGCATTCGTTCCGTAAGAATTCATAAGTATCCGGGAACAGCATCTAAACCTTGCGTTGTTCTCGTAAGTACTTCAGAAGCCTCTAGAGGGCTCCTTACCTTTCCGAAGTTGAGTAGTAAGAGACAACGGGCCGCTCGGCCGACTATCCAAAGAAGGACCAACCATGTGGGATCCCCCCAAGAACGAGGACGACACGCCGTGGCCAACGGCCACTGCCCCGACCCCGTCCGGCGGTGTTTCACCCACAACCGGTGAGCCATCCCGAACGACGCTGCCTGAGGCACCCGTGAGCGCCCCGTCCGCACCAGCCCCCCAGCGCAGTCCCTTCTCGATGACACCACCCCCCACGGCGTTTCCCAGCGCAAATCCCTCTTCACCTGCCGTACCTTCCCTCGTGCGGCCGGCTGGCGAGACGTTGCCTCCACCAATGCCGAACAGGACGCTGCTTGGTGGGCCACTTGCATCGGCTCCTGGGTCGGCTGCAACTGCGGCGCTCCTCGAAACGCATGAGAAGAAGCGGCGCATCTGGCCGCTTGTATTGCTGGCGTTGTTCACCATCGCTGCCTCGGGACTCGTGTCCTGGGCTGTTGCTTCGTCGGTCGATGACTCCGAGACGGTTGCAACCAACCCGACAGAGAATACATCCGCGGCATCGCCGGTGCAGGCCGTCGAAGATACGACGACACCAACCGAGGCTGCGCCGGTTCGGGACTTCTCCGCCGCTGCCCTCGATCTCACCAGTGAGCCGTTTGCGCTGGCCGCGCAGGCGATTCGCCCATCGGTTGTCCAGCTCAACTTGGGCGGGACCCTCGGTACCGGAGTCATCATCGACGGCGACGGAACGATCCTCACCGCCGCCCACGTGATCGGGGAAAGCACCGAAGTTCGTGTGACGTTCTCCGACGGTTCGAGCGTCGACGGAGAAATCGTCGGGACCCACACGCTCACCGACGTTGCCGTGGTGAAGGTCGATCCAACCGGCCGAAACCTCGTTGCGGCGCCTCTGGCGAACGGCGCCGACGTGCAAGTTGGCCAGATCGCCGTGGCAGTCGGCAGCCCCTTCGGCTTCGATCAGACGGTCACGGCCGGCATCATCAGCGCGGTCGATCGAATCGTCAACGGTGTGTCGATGGTCCAGACAGATGCTCCGATCAATCCGGGTAACTCCGGTGGTCCGCTCATCAACCTCGATGGTGAGGTCGTTGGCATCAACGACCTCATCTTCACGCAATCAGGAACGAGCGCCGGTGTCGGTTTCGCCATCTCGATCGATCTCGCGGTCATCGTCGCTGATCAACTGATCGCTGGAGTCGAACCACAGCTCGCCCTCCTTGGCGTGAGCAGCGGCCCAGCACCGGACGGCGCCAGTGGAGCCCAGGTTGTCGATGTGGTCAGTGGTTCGGCTGCGGAAGACGCAGGTCTACAAGCCGGCGACATCGTCATCGGCGTCAACGGTGTTGCCACCCGTGGCAGCGGCGATTTGCGAGCCCAGGTGATCGACAATGCGCCAGGTACCTCGATCAGGCTCTCAGTTCTTCGCAATGGTCAGGAGATCGACCTGACTGCCGTACTTGGTGAGACTGGGCTTTCGTCTTAGGACGACACTCCCACAAGCCCCGAGATCTCCCCCCAAAGAGCGCTGGCCTTCTGGTCAGCGCTCTTCGTGGATGGAAGACGGCTCGCGAAATCAACGCGAAACGCGCCTGTGTGGTGTTCTGGGGTCGCTGCTAGCCTTGTCTTTCGGCCACGTCACCACTTTCGTGCACCGGCCCCTATTCGTTCGTTTGAAGTAAAGGTTTGTCGCCATGTCACGTGTGTGTCAGGTAACTGGAAAAAAGCCATCGTTCGGTAAGAACGTGTCTCACTCCCATCGCAAGACCAATCGTCGTTGGGACATCAACATTCAGAAGAAGCGGTATTACCTGCCTTCTGAGAAGAAGTGGATCTCCCTCACGGTCTCGACCAAGGGAATCAAGACAATCGACAAGCGTGGCATCGAGAGCATCGTTGCTGAGATGCGCCGGAACGGGCAGAAGATCTGATGTCAAGCGACAAGCGACCAATCATCAAGCTCCGTTCCACGGCCGGTACTGGATTCCAGTACTGGACGACAAAGAACAAGACGAACACCCGCGAGCGCCTCGAGCTGAAGAAGTTCGATCCCGTTGTTCGCAAACACGTCATCTTCCGCGAAGAGCGCTGACTTTCGCCGCAAGGTGAAATCCGGCCGAAGGCCGGCCTCGATTCTCGCTGCGGTTGCCTGGCGGACCTTCCGTTCGAACCGGCTTCGCAGCTTCGAAACCCCCAGCGGCTCCTCGACCGACCTGCGGACGGTGCACCCATCACACGTCGGGACTTAACTGTCTCGCTCGACGCTTCCGGTCGAGATCCGCGGATACTGACATGGTCGCTACCCGAGCTTCGCTCCCCGCTGCTCACTTCGTTCGCTGACCGAGTTTCATCCCTGGCGGGCTGAGACATCGCACCCACTGGTAAAGGGGCCTGACCCCTTCTCCCGCTCGTTCCTCGCTCCAGCTGTCGCAATTCGAGTCTGAGCGCTCAGTTCTGGCGCGCGTCGATGTGCAGCCAACTAGCGTCTCCACTACGACGTGGTCACAGAGGAGACAACAATGGGTGCATACGAGATCAAGACGATGCGTGACGGCTCGTTCATGTTCAATCTGAAGGCGGG
>CAXMRH010000119.1:0-11632 GCA_964196045.1 uncultured Chthoniobacterales bacterium
CTGATGGATGCCTACACGACCGCAACCGGGGCTGGCGCAGAAACGCTGCTGCTCAACTTCACCGACATGGAGTACATGAACAGCTCCGGAATCGGTCTGTTGGTCACCCTTCTCGTAAGGACGCAGCGTCGAGGACAACAACTCGGCGCCTATGGCCTCGACGATCACTATCGCCAGATCTTTGATCTCACTCGCCTCAACGAGGCCATCGCTGTCCACGATGATGAAGCCTCCGCGGTCGCGGCCGCGTCATGAGACCCAAAGAGGGTCGCTGGGCCTCGCCGGTCCGCCGGCTTGAGGTGTCAGAGCTCGACGACGACGCCTTGAACCTCAACGTCGAGGGTCGACGACTCTCAGGCGCCGTTCAGGGTTTCGGGCCCCTCTGGCAGAAGACCTACTGGACACGGTTCAGCGGAGCGAACGCCTCTCCCTCCGAAGTGATCGATGTGTGGAAGCGCGACTATCCAAAGTTCTGGCCTGACAACACCTATCTGCATCGCGCTGTCGCCCGCCTCGAGCCCGGCGACGTCGCCGTCATCAACGCGAATCAGAGCGGGCTGCGATTGTCGACTGGCGTCATGGTCATGTACGTCGACGACGAGTCATTCGCATTCGCTCTTCCCGAGGGTCACATGTTCGCCGGATGGATCACGTTCAGCGCGCACACCGACGGCGACACCACCGTGGCCCAGGTACAGCCGTTCTTCCGGGCAAGCGATCCCCTGTACGACCTCATGTTCCTGCTGTGGTTCGACAAGAAAGAGGACCAGATCTGGCACCACACACTTCGAAGCCTGGCATCAGAATTCGGCGTGAACGGCATCGTGCAACAGTCGTCGACATGCATCGATGACAAACGACAGTGGAGCCAGGCAACGAACCTGTGGCACAACGCTGGCGTTCGCTCGGCCATCCATCAGGTGACGAGCCCATTCAGGAAGCTGCGGCGAGCCCGATAGGACGTGCGGGTCTCCCGGACCGATCGAACCGCACACCGGGAGTGCCGCTAGGCGGCTTCGCCGATGCGGCTCCCCATCGGTAGCTCCGCTCGTAGGCTGCGTTGTCGTGGCACAGTCCATCGACCATCGATCAATCGGGATTCTCGGCATCGTCACGATCTGCTCGTATGGCACGTGGTACTACTCCTTTGGCGTGCTGCTAGATCCCATCCGCCTCGACGAGGGCTGGAGTGAATCGACGCTCGCGGCTTCGTTCTCCGCGGGCACGGTGCTCATTGGATTGATGGCGCTCTCCGGCGGGCGGCTGCTCGACCGAATCGGTCACCGGCGTGTCCTTGCCATGGCCGCCGGTCTCGGACCGGGTTCCTTGTTCGTCGCATCGCTCGCATCGAACGTCTGGATCTTTCTGCCTGCTGTTGCACTCGCCTCGGGATCGCTCGGGTCGCTCGCGTTCTATCACGGGACGATGACGGCGGCCGTTCGTTTGAATCCGTCTCAACCTGGGCGAGCGATTGCCATCCTGACCGTGTGGGGTGCTGTGTCATCAGCCATCTATCTACCCCTCACGTCATGGCTGGTAGACACGTTCGAATGGCGGACCACGGTTAGGATTCTGGCTATCATCGCTGCGATCGTTTTCGCCACGGCTGCGGCTGTCCTTCCGGAAGGCGACTCTGTTGTAACGGATGATCCTCCACCAATCCGTGAGGTAGTCCGGTCAGCGATAGGGCACCGGCAGGCACGGATGTTCACGCTCGCGGTGGCCTTTGGAGGGGTCGCTCAATCGACGATGCTCGTCTACCAGGTACCAACGATGACGGCCCTTGGTCTGCCCGCCGGCACCGCTGCCGCAGTTGCTGGGCTGCGAGGGTTCAGTCAGCTCGGCGGCAGAATTCCACTCACCCCAATTGTGGCTCGACTGGGGAACGACGGAGCTCTGCTCCTCGCGTTCGTGTCGATGGGTATCGGTGGTGTCTTGTTGGCGTTCTCCGGCACGTTGTCGATCGCGATCCTCTTCGCGCTCGCCGCAGGGTTTGGAATCGGCGCGTTCAGCCCGCTGCAAGGGATCAAGTCCGAAGAGCTCTTCGATCGGAGCAGGTTGGGGGCGATGATGGGTTTCTACGGATCGGTGTTGCTCCTCGCCGGATCGGCGGGACCGCTCCTGGCAGGAGTGCTGGCTGAGACGACGGGCGATCGCCGCTGGGCGTCGGTGGTGGTCGTCCTTGCGATCGTCGTTGCGGCAACGGCGCAGTGGCGAGTGCGAGCTGAACCGCTAACCCCGGAGTCGATGATCGGGTGATCGGGCTGCTCAGAAGCCGATGAGTGCCTCGAGGCCTTCGATAGCAACGCGTGAGCCAAGAAATCTTCTCGTGACACAACCCAAGTCGTCAGAGAGCCGCGCACCTCTGCCGTCGAACTACACTTCGGCTCTCGAACTCCGTGGGGGACCCGTGTCAGATTCAAAGCTCGAACGACTTCAGGCCGCGCCACTCTTTGCTGGCTGCGATCGCAAAGAGCTGAAAGACCTTGAGGAAGTCATCGACACCGTCGAGGTCAAAGAAGGCACCGAGCTCTTCCGCCAAGGAAGGCGAGAGCACTTCGCCTATGTCGTCGAGTCGGGAACGGCCGAGGTCGTCATCGACGACAACGTTGTTGCCGAGATCCCCCAGGGTGAAATGATCGGCGAGATAGCGCTACTCGTGCATGGCCCGGCGTCCGCAACCGTGACAGCGAAGACGCCGATGTCTCTGCTCGTGATTCCTCACGACCGCTTCGGCCAGGTCATCGCCGACACACCTGGCCTGGGCTTCGCGATTGCTCGCGAGCTCGCTCAACGGCTCCAGAACATCGACAAGCGACTGCACTAGTCGCCCTGTTGGATCAGGGTCCCGAGTAGACCGGCGCGTTTCCTGCTTGCGGATCGGGCACCAAATCCCGCTGCGACCACGGCGAAGATGATGGCTTCGGTCAGCGCTGGTCCCTCGTTCCAGAAGGTTGGCCCCTCGAGTCTGTCGGCGATGTGCAAACCAATCGACGTTGCGGCGACCAGCACCGCAGCAGCAGCTCCAGCTGTCCAGGAGTCGCGCGGGCTTCTGCGGCCGTCACTCCTCAGGCTGAGCGGCCAGAGCACCCCGGCGATGATCGGAGCAAAGTGGTAGGTGAGCGACGGACTTCGGATGGCCAAACCCACCCAGACAAGACAGACGGTGGATGTGAGGAGTGCTCCTCGGAGCTGGGTCGGCCGGGTCAGCATGGTTTGTGAACCCGCCCAACAAGACCGCGATTCCCTCAGCGTTACTTGCCGGGTCTCTCAGCCCGGCTGATGAACCATGCAGAGGCGATGATGAGCGCCAGGCCGAAGAGCTCGACGCCTCCGACCGACTCGTCACGGAAGGTCACACCAAGAACGACTGCGGTGACAGGGACGAGGTAGCTCACGACCGCTGCTCGTGGGGCGCCAGCACGTGCGATCAGGATCGCAAACAGGGTTCGGGCCATGCCGGTGCCGAAGATGCCGAGGATCAACATCGCGACGACGGCGGCCCAGGAGAAGCCTGAATTCCAGAGTCCGTAGATGCCATATGGCAAGAGGAAGATGGTGCTCATCCATAGTGCGCGGGCCATGACCGCTGGCCCTCCGAACTCTTGAACGAGCGGCGGCGTGATGTTGCTGGAGATCGCATAACACGAGATCGCGCAGATGACGAGGAACACCCCGAGTGGCTCGGCATCGGCACCCGTCACGTTGGGCACGGACAGCACTACAACCCCGAGAAATCCAACTATCAGCCCACCGACCTGCACTCGGCCGGGAGCCTTACGGGACATGATGATCGCAACAAGAAGGATGAGTAGAGGTGCGCCGGCCTGCACCATCCCGGCAACGGACGATTCGATCCGCTGCTCAGCGAAGGCGAAGAGCAACCCAGGTCCTGCACTGCCGACGATGCCGATCAACGCGATGATCGGAAGCGCTTCTCGATCGACGGGTTTGCGCGCCGATGGAAGCAGGCTGAGGGCCGCAGCACCCAGGATCACGCGCAGAAAGCCAATCGCTGCAGGGTGCAGAACATCGAGTCCGATCGCGATCCACAGGAACGACGAACCCCAGATGAGAGAGTTGGTCGCGAGCAAGGCCCACTCCGCGGGCCCGAAGGCCCCAGTATTAGTTCCGTCGGAGGTGACCAACCCCCGCCTCTCGGCCATCGACATCGCCGCAGCCTACGGTCAGGTGCGCCGGTCGCCGGGGTAGCTTCGACGAATGCACCATCGACGACTTGGCTCATCAGACACTTCGATATCGGAGGTCGGCCTCGGTTGTTGGCAACTGGGCGGCGACTTCGGACCCCTCGAAGACGATCGAGCTGTGGCCATCATGGCCGCGGCTGACGAGGCGGGCATCGATTTCTGGGACACCGCGGATGTCTATGGCGCCGGTCTCAGCGAGGAACGAATCGGTCGATACATCGCTGCCAATCCCGGTGAGCGCACGATCGCCACCAAGGTCGGACGAAACGCCGACCTCTACCCAGACGGGTATACGAAGGAGGGCGTTCGAACGAGCCTCGAGGGTTCGGCTCGACGACTCGGCGTCGAGTCCCTCGATCTCGCACAACTTCACTGTGTTCCGACAGCCGTCTTGCGTTCAGGCGAGATCTTTTCCTGGATGGAGGAGTTCCAAGACGCAGGCCTGATCAAGCAGTTCGGTGCAAGCGTCGAGACGATCGAAGAGGCACATCTCGCGCTGGCCCATCCAAAGCTGACGTCGATCCAAACGATCTTCAACATCTTTCGACAGGACCACATCACCGAGTTGTTTCCCGCAGCCCTGCAAGCAGACGTTGGCATCATCGTGCGCCTCCCGCTTGCTAGTGGAGTCCTGTCGGGCAAGATGTCGAAGGCCCACACGTTCGCGGAACAGGATCACCGGAACTACAACGCCGATGGTGCGTTCTTCAGCGTTGGTGAGACGTTTTCTGGCATTCCGTTCGAGACCGCGGTGGAGTTCGCGACCAGCCTCGACGAGCTTCGCGGCGACCTCTCGATGGTGCAGTTGGCCCTCCGGTGGATCCTCGATCAGCCCGCGGTCACGACGATCATTGCGGGGGTGAGCAAACCTGGACAGATCTCCGAGAACGCATCAGCGAGCGCACTCGAACCACTGTCAGCGGACCTTCACGAACAACTCTCGTCGTTCTACTTCGACACGGTTCGCCAGACGGTCCGCGGCGTGATGTAACGCTCACATCGCAAGAGTCAGTGAGCGAGCGCTGCTCAGTCGGTTTCAAGTCGGCTGCGCAAGACCTGCCCGGTCGATCGAAACAGGCCTCGTCCTTCGCCGCGAAGATCGAGTCGTGACGTCAAAAACACCAGAGCACCCACACCTATTGCTTCCATGAGCAGCAGAACGATGGGCGATCGTTGGAATTCGCTGACTTCCGACCCGCCGAGTACGTCGGAGACGCCGAGAAATGGCCACCAGAAGACCTCCGCGTGGGCCCAAGACCCGTCTAGCACGAGATGCATGAAGAGCCCGATGGGCAGGCCAAGCCATTGCCGCCGAACGAGACGGCGCTCTTGTGTGAGCAACATCACGACGGTCATCACAACGACTGGCGCCAGCAATGTGTGCAGGAACCATGGACCACCGATCAGCCCTTCGATCGAAGGCAGAACGCCGCCGAGCATCACCAAGCGGTAGTCGATCGCCGGCGAAGAAAACACCACTAAGACAGCGACGAATGAGAGACCGAGGAACCAGAAGAACACGTTGCTCGTTGCCCGTCAGACGAGCTTGGCGACCAGCCGGCCACAGTCCACACAAATGTCGAATGTTCCGGCGGGAAGGTGCTTCCAACGGTCGAGCTCAACGGCTGACATCGCTACCGGGCAACCACCGTCCTTGTTTGGATCAAACTCAACCACGGCTCGCGGACCATACGTGATGCGGAGCCTGCGGTATTGCTCGAGACGATCGTCGTCGATCGACTCCGCCGCTGCGGCTCGAGCAGTTTCGGTCGAAGCGATCTTTCCATCGAGCTCTGCAGCATTCTTCGTTAGGTCAGCTTCGAACTGGGTCTTCTTGGCTTCGAGCTCGCCTCGCTTTGCCTCGGTCTCCACAAGTGCCTCGTCTAGTGGTTCGATCTCGACCAGCAACTCGAGGGCGCGATCTTCGAGGCCAGACACCTTCTGTCGAAGGTTGGCGATCTCTTCGGTCATCACCGTGGCTTCCTTGGGGCTCGTGACCGCTCCCCCGTAGAGTTTGCCGTCGAGCACCCCGGCTTTCTCGGAGAGGTCGTTCGACTGCGCCTCCAAGTCTCGCTCCTCGCGCCGAAGCACATCTCGCGCCGCTTCTTCTTCGGCCGACGACTCATTCAGTTCAGCGAGCGTTGCCACCGTCTCGGTGATGCCCGCTCGTTCGGGCAGATTGTCGTGCTTGAACCTGAGCTGATCGATGGTGTTGTCGAGTCGTTGGACGTCGAGCAGCGCTTCAAGTTCCGACATTGGTCCCCTTGGGTTGAGCGTGTTCGTACGCTACCCAGCGGACGGCTCGGACCCCCTATGGGGCGGCCGTTGTGGTGGTCACTGCAGTCGTCTCTGTTGTTGTCGGCGCAACGGTCGTTTGACCGTCGATCGTTGTCGTCGTCTCGGAAGGTGAAGTCGTTGTGGTGTTCGGGTCGATGGCGCCTTCCGGACGGATCCTGGCAATACACCGATCGATGACGCCGTTGTCGTCTCTATCAACTGCGACGAGCAGGACAGGACAGCCTTCTTCGTCATCGAATTCCACACCACCCAGGTTTCGACACCAGTCCACATCGCCATCGTCATCTTGGTCGACTTCGGCGATCTCGTCGCCGCACGGACTCACCCGGTCGATCTCTGGTTCTTCAAGATCATTCACTACCGTGAGCCGCACACCTCGACGGCCGCTCTCGGGCTCAATGAAGTCGATGACCGGCAGACCAGCCATGTAGTCGTTCATGAAGCGACCCCAGATCATCGCCGGTATGGACCCGCCAGTGACGCCGGAGTAGGCGAAGTCGCCAAACGTCCGCTCGTAGTCGGCAGCGATGTGATCTGGGTTGCGCCGGTCGTAGCGCATAGGTATCTGACCTTCTTGGCCGCCGATCCACACCGCTGTAGCGAGTTGGGCGGTGTAGCCCACGAACCAGGCGTCGTAATTCGACTGGCCGGTGCCGGTCTTTCCCGCGGCTGGGTGTTCGGCGAGCCGTGCTCGACGACCGGTGCACGCGCCCGCATTACAGCTGACGTTCTTCTCGAGAAGGTCGGTCACGAGCCGGGCTGTCTGTGGTCGAACTGCCCGGAACGGCTTGGGGTCGTGCTCGAGCACCGTCAGGTCGCCCTGTGTGACCCGAGTTATGACGTGTGGTTCGACCCGGATTCCGTCGTTCGCGAACGTCGCATACGAGTTGGCCATATCGAGTGGTGTTATGTCGTACACACCGAGCGGCAGGGCAAGCACGGCACCGATTTCGGACGTGACGCCGAGTGCGTGGGCGGTGTCGACCACGTTGTTGAGGCCGACGATCTGACTTAGCCGCAGAAACCCGCAGTTGGTGCTTCGCAACGTGTTTTCTTGGATCGTGAGAGCGCCGCTGCGGCGGCTGCCGTTGTAGTCGCCCGCTATGTACGGGTTGGGGTAGCCACCCTCGTTGGCGAATTCGCACGGCGACGTTGCGTTGATGCTGTCGGACGGAACGAGTCCTCCGCTCTCGAATGCGGCGGCCAGGACGAATGGTTTGAACGAGGAGCCAGTCGGACGGCCCTTTTGTGTGACGACGTTGAATTCGAACTCGTCGAATCCTGGACCACCGATCATCGCCCGTATGGCGCCGGTACCCGGTTCGATCGAGACGAGGCCCGTGATGATTCCGAGGTTGTTGCCAGGGAATTCTGCGGCAACCGAGTTCTCTGCAAGAGCCTGGGCTACTGGGTCGAAGGTGGTGTAGACCTTGAGCCCACCCTGGAACACCCTGTTGATTCGATCTGCGCGTGTTTCACCAAGACGGGGGTCGTCGAGGAGCTGCCGTTTGACCTCTTCGACGAAGTACGTATCGAGGAAGCCATCGCCCTCGAGCTGCCTGTAACGAGGCAGCTCACTTCGCTCCCAGATCGTTCGCTCGTCCTCGTCGATGAACCCTTCGGCTTCGAGGCGGCCAAGTGCGGTGCTTCGACGATTCAGCGCGTTCGTCGGACGATAGACGGGGTCGTACAGGCTTGGGTTGGAAATGATGCCAGCCAGGAGCGCCGAGTCTCCGTAGTTGAGCTGGTCGGCGTTCTTGTTGAAGTAGAGCTCGGCCGCTGCCTGCACGCCGTAAGCACCGCCTCCGAAGTAGACAGCGTTCATGTAACGCTCGAGGATCTCGTCCTTGGTCATCTGTTCTTCGAGGCGCATCGCAATCGCGGCTTCAGGGATCTTGCGCTCGAGGACTTGTTCGTCACCGACGACGCCGAGCTTCACCAGCTGCTGGGTGATCGTCGAACCGCCCTGTTCGATCCCACCTGCCGACACGTTCGTGACAGCAGCGCGGGTGATCGCTGCGACGTTGACACCTTTGTGCTCGTAGAAGTGATCGTCCTCCACAGCGAGAACTGTTCCGATGATCTCGTCGGACATCTCGCTGAGTGGGAGGTATTCGCGGTCGATCTCTGCGCGGAGCTCGGCTATGAGTTCGCCGTTCGAGTCGTAGACGACCGTGGTCTGTTCGAGGATCGACAAATCGATCTCAGCGGCCACGGTGCTCTTGGCTCCCCAGATATCTGCGAGCGAAGGCGCGAGCGCTGCGAGTGTGACCGCCAAAGCGGCCCCGCCGAGTGCCACAGCGACAGCGAGTTGCACGACGCTGAAGAAGGAACGCAGGACAAGACGCACGGCCGTCACGCTACTGTCCGCGTTAGACCAACAGGTGTCACGACAAAACTAGAAGAGTCCCGCCGAGGGGGGCCACGACGGGACTCTTAAGAGCCGTGATTCTTGGGGGGAAGAAGTCACAGCGAGCGACATCTTTGCGCCGCTCTTGGGCATCATTGTATTTGGACCGCGGCTCCCGAGTGTGTGCAGGTCCTGTGACGTCAGGCACCGAATTGCGTTCAATATCAACAATTTCTCGGTATTTCATTGGGTTCTTGGTCATCGGCGTGACGACTGTCGCATGCGCGAGTTCGCACGATGTAGCACAGAGACAACCCTTGCTGATTGGTCCGGATGACGACGGCCTCGAGATCGAGGTGACGCGGGTCTCCGACGGAGACAGCCTCCGTGCAACGAGCAGTCAGGGCGACCTCGAGATTCGACTGCTCGGGGTGAACGCACCGGAGCGGGACGAGTGTTTCAGTGAGGAGTCCACAGCACAGCTCGATGCGCTACTTCGCGGAACGGTCACGCTGCATCCATGGCCTGGCGAGACGGACCAGTTCGGACGCCAGCTCGGCTTGATCGTCTCGGACGGAGTGTTCGTGAATCTGTCGCTCGTCGAGACCGGCCACGTGGTGGCGCGGGCGCAGAGCGAGCACGGCTTCGAGGAGGATTTCGAGTCCGCTGAGCGTGCGGCCTCGAGTGCGAACCTCGGTTTGTGGGCGCCCGATGCCTGTGGTCAGCCCACCGACGCCGCGCTCACGATTGTCGACGTCGAGGAGAATGCACCGGGCGATGACCGTGACAATCCGAACGGCGAATGGGTCTTGATCAAGAACGATGGGGATGATGATGTTTCGCTTGCAGGATGGAGGCTTCGGGACGAATCGACGCGACACCGCATGGAGTTCCCCGACGTCCAGGTTCCCGCCGGCGCCACGGTTCGCGTGAGGACTGGTTGTGGAGACAACGCGCTGACCGCCGACCCGATCGAGATCTTCTGGTGCGACCCCGAGCCTCCGGTTTGGAACAACGATGGTGACACTGCATTTCTGCTTGACCCGAACGGCGCGATTGTCGATAGCTATGTCGTTGCTAGCTGAGTCTCGTTTTTACGTAGCCGCGTGAACTGACTAGTTTTCGACAACGCCCGAATCGTTACATCGAGGAGCCAAATCCAAAGCACATGTCGACAAGTGAACTGCGCCGGGGTCCCGGGTGGTGGATGGACCTTGAAGGTCAATGGAATCCGCCCGAGGAATGGCCAGAGTCGAGCCCTCCCCTGCCCGGGTGGATTCGCGGTACGGATGGCCTGTGGACGGAACCGGCCGAGGTTGATGACGACGAGACTGACGAGGTGGCCGACGATGCTAAGTCCACCATCAGAACCAACGGTGATGTGCGGACCAACGGAGCTCCGACTGGGTTGGCCATCCGACCGATGCTCAACATCGCACCAGCAAACGTTCCCCCGCTCGAATCGCTGACGGCTCCCGCCGTGTTCGGAACTGAGTTGGACGTCGAACACCCACCACATCGCCAGGTTGCCGGTGGTCCAATCATCACCAGCAAGGTCGGTCTGAGTTTTTCGGAGATCAAGGCCGATGCGGACAAACCCGATCCCGAACCCGAACCCGACCCCGACCGAGATCGCAGGCGGGCTATGACCGCCGCCTTCCTAGCCGCAATCACGGCGTCGATGTTTGCAGCCGGGCTCATCCTTCTCCTGTTGCTCCTCTGACGCCCCCGTAGTGTGGTCCCATGACGTCCTTGCCTCGCCCGGTCATGCGACTCTTCCGCGCGCTACCTGAGCCAGTGCGTCAGCGAGCAGTCCGTGTCGCTAGCCCGAGTTACACACTCGGCGCTCAAGCGCGAGTGATTCGTGATGATGGCCGCATCCTTCTGGTGAAGGCTGCGTACCGATGGCGCTGGGGCATGCCCGGCGGGTTGATGGATTCCGGTGAATCTCCGGCCGAGGCGGTGCTTCGCGAGACGCTCGAGGAAACGGGCCTGGCTATCGTTCTGACGAGTGAGCCAACGGTGCTGGTCGAGACGAACCTGCAGCGCGTCAACTTCATCTTCAACGCCGAACCAGCACCTGGAGCCGACCCCGATGCGCTCAGCGCTCAGGCATCGGAGATTCTGGAGCTCGGTTGGTTCGCGTTCGACGAAATGCCCGAGACGATCCCGGATATGTCGGGTGAGCTCGCCTTACGTCATGACGCCACCGCTGACGGCCCGTCGGTGATCGTCACGAGCGCAATGCCGGGCGATTCTCCCGCAGAAGAAAGCTGACCGGTTCCACAGAAGCCCGATATCGTTACCCGTTCCGGGCGTTTAGCTCAGTTGGCTAGAGCATCTCGTTTACACCGAGAGGGTCGGGGGTTCGAGTCCCTCAACGCCCACTACCCGTTGTGGTTTCCACAACACTTTCAGTGAACTTCCCCCGACTGCCCACGGAGATGAGCGAAACAAGAGTGCGCTCGGCTGCACGACGAGCGCCGTGAATATGGAGTGAGCTGCTAGCTGTGCGACCCGCTCGACTTCGCCGGCGATGCAGCGCGAACATCGTCTCTCCAGGTCGTGATTATCGAGTGCCTCGATTTGCCCTCGGCCCCGCCGTCGCCCGATCGATACGTGCCGATATCGCGCTGGTTTGGCCTAGCCGGCTAGTTCGGTTCGGAGGCCGCGGCTGACGACCCCGAACCAGAGGGCCAGGAGGGCCAGGACAAGGAGTGGCCCAAACACCCAGACGAAGAAACTGAAGTCGTTAGCCATGCCTTGAATCGCCAGC
>CAXMRH010000120.1:0-3753 GCA_964196045.1 uncultured Chthoniobacterales bacterium
TCGCGAATATCGATGATGCACTCATGTGCAACGCGTCCACCCTCACCCCGGTACAGGACCGGGAAGTGCGGATCGAGACGAGCGGCCACGTAGTTCGCGTTGAGAATCGCGTACCGACTCGCATCGGCAAGGCCCTCGGACCCCATCATCGCGATGTACGCGTAACTGATCGGAAGGATCGAGGCGCTTCCCCATGGAGCAGCGCTGACCATGCCAGAGTCGGCCTCCACGCTCGGGACGAGATCGGGAAGGTGTGGAGCAAGGTGCGCTGCCACGCAGATCGGCCCAACACCCGGACCCCCGCCGCCGTGTGGGATGCAGAACGTCTTGTGCAGATTCAGGTGGCACACATCAGCGCCGAAGTCGCCGGGTCGAGACAATCCGACCTGCGCATTCATGTTTGCGCCATCCAGATACACCTGGCCGCCATGTTCGTGAATGATCTGGCAGACCCGCTCGATCGAGGATTCGAATACCCCTCGTGTCGATGGGTAGGTGACCATCAGCGCCCCGAGATCTGCCGCATGCTCGACAGCCTTGGCTTCAAGATCGGCCACGTCGATATTGCCATCGTCGTCGGTTCCGACCGGTACCACCCTCATACCAGCCATGACCGCGGACGCAGGGTTCGTTCCATGCGCTGATTCGGGAATGAGGCACACGGTGCGATGGTCGTCGCCATTGGCACGATGCCACGCTCGTATCGACAGAAGTCCTGCGTACTCGCCCTGCGATCCCGCGTTTGGCTGAAGTGACGTCGCCGCAAATCCGGTGATCTCCGCGAGCTGACGCTCGAGGCGGTCCACGAGCTCGGCGTAGCCAGTGGTCTGTTCCGCTGGCGCATAGGGATGGATGCGGCCGAACTCTTCCCAGGTAACCGGCACCATCTCCGTGGTGGCGTTGAGTTTCATGGTGCAGCTGCCCAGCGGAATCATTGAATGCACGAGTGACAGATCCTTGTTCCGCAGCGACGTGATGTAACGCAGTATCTCGGTCTCGGACCGGTGGGTGTTGAAGACCAGGTGGGTCATGAAAGTGGATGTCCGCTGAAGAGATTCTGGTATTCGTGCACCCGATCCCAAGGCGAGATCGGTCTCGCCCAGAAGGGCACAGAGCTGTCCGAGTTCGCCAGCAGTGACCGTCTCGTCGAAGGTCACGCCGACGGAACCATCCTCGAACGCCCGGAGGTTGAATCCCGCGGTCCGAGCGGTCTCCACGAGTGAGGCCAACTGTGGTCCGTCCGTAAGCACCACCGTGTCGAAGAAGCTCTCGCCGTGCAGCGTGAATCCCGCATCGCTCGCCGCACGCGCGAATCGGTCGGCGAGGTCGTGGACGTGCTCAGCGATCGCGGTAATGCCTGAGGGGCCGTGATACACGGCATACATCGAGGCGATCACGGCGAGCAGAACCTGGGCGGTGCAGATGTTCGAAGTCGCGGAGTCGCGCCGGATGTGTTGTTCCCGCGTTTGGAGGGCCATTCGTAGTGCGGGATTTCCGCTCGAGTCGATCGACATCGAGATGAGGCGACCGGGGAGGCTTCGAGCGTTCTTCTCGGCCGTCGCAAGGAAGGCCGCGTGCGGTCCGCCACCACCCAAGGGCACACCGAAACGCTGGGATGAACCAACAGCGATGTCTGCTCCCCATTCACCGGGAGGTACAAGCAACGCACATGCCAGCAGGTCTGTGGCCGCGACGACGAGCGCTCCGGCCCCGTGGGCGCGAGCGGCCAACTCCGACCAGTCCTCGACCTGTCCACGAGTATCGGGATACTGCACCAATACGCCAAACGTGTTCTCGTCGAAGGTGGCTCCGTGAACATCGGTGATGTCGAGCTCGATCCCGAGCGGCTCTGCGCGCGTCGCCAAGACGGCCAATGTCTGTGGATGACACGACTCGGCGACAACAAAACGATTCGCCGTGGTCTTGCGGCCCTTGAGCCGACGCGCCATCGTCATCGCCTCTGCCGCGGCAGTTGCCTCGTCGAGAAGCGACGCATTCGCGATCTCGAGACCGGTCAGGTCCGCGACCATCGTCTGATAATTGAGAATCGCTTCGAGTCGACCTTGTGCGATCTCTGCCTGGTAGGGCGTGTAGGCCGTGTACCAACCCGGATCCTCCATGACGTTCCGGAGGATGACCGACGGCGTGACCGTGTCGAAATAGCCCTGACCGATCAGCGATCGAACGACCGTGTTCGAACCTGCCATCTGGCGAAGATCGTGGAGAACCTCGACCTCGGACATGGCCGTTTGCAGGTCGAGGGTTCCCTCGAATCTGATGGAATCGGGGACGGTGGAATCGATCAGCGCGTCGAGCGAGTCCACCCCGATCGTGGTGAGCATCTTGTCGAGCTCGACCTCGTCGGGTCCGATGTGGCGATGTTGAAACTCCATGAAGGTGTCCTTGATACTGGAAGACGGGGATACTTGCGAGCGGGGTCCTGGCGTACGGGTTCAGTTTGATGCAAGTCGGTACAGAGGCCGCTTGGCCACGTGGCAATTCTTGGCCTTGCCGCGAATGTCGAGTGTGAGTGCCGTGCCAGTAGTGCCATGCTCACGGGGCAAAAAGGCGTTCGCGGCGAACACGTCAGCGGTTGGAGCGAACGTGCCGGACACGACGGTGGCGATCTCATTCCCGTCTGCGTCGAGCACGGCGCAGCCTTCTCGCGGAACACCTTTGTCGTCGAGAACGAGAGTCTCGAGGCGTTTTGTTATTCCAGCTTCGGCTACCTGAGCGATTGCGTCGCGGCCGATGAAATCCCCGTCGAGATCAACCGCCCACCCCAGCCGTGCTTCAAGTGGAGAAATGTCTCGGCTCAGCTCGTGGCCGTAGAGCGGGTAGCCCGGTTCGAATCGAAGGCTGTCGCGTGCAGACAACCCGATCGCCATCGCGTCGACCCCTCGCTCTTCAGCCTCGTCGAGAAGCCCGGTCCAAACTGCTTCCACGCCACCTTCGATGTAGAGCTCAACCCCATCCTCGCCGGTGTAGCCGGTTCGTCCCACGGTTGCGCTTGTCCCGAATAGATCGATCCGGGTCGACGTAAATCGCTCCAGCGACAGCAAGGTTCCCGGCTCCGTATCGGCTGCGGCGTCGACCAGCGCCACAGCGTTCGGACCCTGCACGGCGATCATTTCGAGTGCCTCGGAGCGATCTTCGACGGCAACCCCCGCACCGTCAGCGTGTTCCGAAATCCACGCGAAGTCCGTTGCGCGATTGGCCGCGTTCACGACGACCATGACCTCCTCCGGACCAGTCCGATAGACGATGACATCGTCGATCACGCCTCCCTCTGGCGTGCAGAGCAGTCCGTACTTGGCAGCGCCGACGGCGAGGTTGGTCATGTCGGAGGAAACCAAACGGTCGACAACCTGGATGGCCGCAGGTCCCGCGATCGTCACCTGACCCATGTGGTCGATGTCGAACAAGCCAACCGACGCGCGGGTCGCGTGGTGTTCGGCGAGCGCACCCGTCTCGTAGAAGACCGGCAGCTCCCATCCTGCAAAGTCGACCATCCGGCCACCGTTGGAGACGTGCCACGTGTGGAGTGGTGTGGTGAGGGGCGCTGAATCGGACATAGGGACTCCTGAGAACAGGTAGGTGAACAATGCCCGGATGTTCCCTGTCTGTGAACCTGAGAGATTTAGCCCCATCGGTGGGTGGTGCGTTGCCGCACTACCAGCTCTCCAGAGAGTGCCCCACTGTCAAGATCCGGTTGCCTGAGAGTTTCCACTCCGGCGTCCGGGCGGACGACGA
>CAXMRH010000121.1:0-9254 GCA_964196045.1 uncultured Chthoniobacterales bacterium
GCACTCCGGCTTCGCACCCTCGCAAGCAAGCGAGGTCATGCCTAGTGGCTGAGGGGAGCGAAGCGAAGCGGAGTGACCATGACGGCTCAGAGGGCATGTCGACCGGAAATCTCGAGGGGAGCGAAGCGAAGCGGAGTGACCATGACGGCTCAAAGGGCATGTCGGACGGCAGTTCCGACAAGAACAGAGGTCAGCTCTGGCATGGTCGGTTCGAGGGCGGTCCCGCTGAGGCGCTCCAGCGACTGAATGACAGCCTGCCGTTCGACCAACGAATGTTCCGCGAGGACATCGCTGGCTCTCGCGCCCACGTCACAATGCTCGCTCACGTTGAACTGCTGACCACTGACGAGCGTGACGCGATTCTCGTTGCACTCGATCAAGTGGAGAGCGAGTTTGCGGATGGGACTATCACGTTCGAGACCAGCGACGAGGACATTCATACAGTTGTCGAACGCCGCGTGACAGAGCTCACTGAGGCGGGCGCCAAGATGCACACTGGTCGGAGTCGCAACGACCAAGTCGCCACCGATGTTCGACTGTGGACTCGATCGGCGATCGACGAAGTCATCGACCTTGTACTGCGGTTTCAAGGGACCTTGCTCGATAAGGCACGAGCGGCGGGCGACGCCCATCTGCCCGGGTACACACACCTGCAACAGGCCCAGCCGGTGTCACTAGCGCACCATCTTCTCGCGCACGGCTGGATGCTTGCACGGGACGTCGACCGTCTGCTCGATGCCCGCCGTCGAACGAATGTGTCTGTGCTCGGCGCCGGAGCGCTCGCTGGGTCATCACTTCCGCTCGACCCGTTCTTCACCGCGAATGAGCTCAACATGCCGCTCGTCTTCGACAACAGTCTCGATGCTGTGGCAGATCGCGACTTTGTCGCGGACGCCTTGTACTCGTTGGCAATGGTCGGCGTGCACCTGAGCCGCATGGGCGAAGAACTGATCCTGTGGTCCTCGACCGAGTTCGGGTTCGTCGAGCTCGACGACGCATTTTCGACCGGGTCATCGATGATGCCCCAGAAGAAGAACCCCGACATTGCCGAATTAGCCCGCGGCAAAGGTGGACGTCTCATCGGCAACCTCACGGGTTTCCTGGCAAGTGTGAAGGGGTTGCCCCTGACCTACAACAAGGACATGCAAGAGGACAAGGAGCCGCTCTTCGACGCAGTGGACACCGTGCGGCTGACGCTTCTCGCGCTCGACGGAATGGTATCAACCCTCCACTTTCGGATCGACCGGATGGCCGACGCTGCATCTTCTCCGTATGCGGCGGCAACAGATTTGGCCGAATGGCTGGTTGCACAAGGCACCGCCTTCCGGGACGCCCATGCGATCGTTGGCGAACTTGTTCGGCGAGCACTCGCTGGCGAGGGATCGCTGTCGGAGCTTGTTGAGGCCGACGAACGTCTTGGTAGCGATGCCGCTCAGCTTCTAACTCCGGGCGTGTCATTCGCTCGACGGAGCACGCACGGCGCCGGTGGCCCCGAGGCCGTGGCAGCCCAGCTCCAGCGGTTCACCGACCGACGACTGAAGGACCTGGAGCGAGCCGCAGCGGCTCGAGCGTGATCATCGATCTCTCGAATCACGCCACGAGTGTTGCTCCTGCGCTTCTCGGTTCCATCCTCCATGGCCCCAACGGGTCGGGGACGATCGTCGAGGTCGAGGCGTATGGCGGCCAGGATGATCCAGCGAGTCATGCAGCGAAGGGGCTGACGAAACGCACCCGTTCAATGTTCGGGCGAGCCGGAGTGTTGTACGTCTATTTGATCTATGGCATGCATCATTGCGCGAATGTCGTGACCGGGGCGGATGGAGACGGCCAAGCAGTCCTTGTTCGGGCGGTGGAGCCGCTTGAGGAAACCGACGCGATGAAGGCTGCCCGACTCACGGCGCGTCGCTCAGTTGATCTGACGAACGGTCCCGGAAAGCTGTGCGCTGCGCTCGGAATCGCCATTGGCCACGACTCGATAGATCTGCTCGAGCCGTCATCCGCTGTACGGCTCGACCTGACTCCTCCCGTCAACCCCCTTCGAGTCGTCAGCTCGACGCGGATTGGCATCTCGGTGGCGCAGGACAAGCCCTGGCGCTGGTACCTTCGAGATAACCCCTGGGTGTCGAACCCCAGTTGACGGAACAGATTTGGCACCGCAATGCGAGAGTACAAACGATTCGGCGTGGATGACCCGGCCCTTGTCGGCAGCTCCGAACCACGCGCGGCGTGGCACCATGTGGCGCCGATCCACGTGGAAGAGTTCGCTGACGTGAAGCGTAAATTTTTTGAGCTCACTGCGCTCGAGCCCGACGCGCTTGACCGGTCGGCTACGCCGGGCCACTTGACCGGCTCTGCGTTGGTGTTGAACCACAACGCGACAGAGACGCTTCTCCTGTTCCATACCAAGCTCCAGCGGTGGCTTCAGCCTGGCGGCCACGCCGACGGTGAGGCAAACCTTGCCCGCGTCGCACTAAAGGAAGCCACCGAAGAGACCGGCATCGAAGGACTCGAGATCGTGGATCCTGCCATCGACCTCGACATCCACAACGTGGCCAAGCCCGGTGCTCCCGAGGTTCTTCACTACGACGTGCGATTCCTCGTGTTCGCTCCCGAAGGAGCTGAACCGACCGGCAATCACGAGAGCCAAGACATCCGCTGGGTTGGGCTCTCGGATCTTGACGGCTACGACCTCGACCCGGGTCATCACCGCATGATCACCGCCGGCCGGGTGGTGGCGAACGAATTGCTCGGGTCGGCGCACTAGATTCTGGTAATGGCGATCGCTTCTTTCTCTCTCGTTGCTCTCGACTCTCGAGATCCTGTAGGACTCGCAGGGTTTTATTCAGCTCTGTTGGGGTGGCCGCTCGCCCCGGAGAACGAGAACGGTGACTGGGTTCAGTTGAGGAGTCCAGCTGGGGCCACGTTGGCGTTTCAACTCGCTCCCGACCACGTCGCTCCGCCATGGCCGGATGGCGGTTCAGTCCAACTGCACATCGACTTCAATGTTCCCGATCTCGATGCTGCCGAGCCACAGATTCTCGAACTCGGGGCGATCAAGACGGAGACACAACCGGGGTTGGACAGCAACGATTCCTGGCGCGTGTATCTCGACCCTGACGGCCACCCGTTCTGCCTGGTACGCGAGGGCTAGTTCTTCCCGGGCTTCGCGGTTACACGTCGGGACTTCCGCCCGACATCCGCGGAAACCCTCGTGTTCGCTCCGCGAGCTCCCCGCCGTTCGCTGCGCTCACTAACCGAGTTTCATCCCTGACGGGCTGAAACATCGCACCTATTGGCAAAGGGGCCTGACCCCTAATTGCCGAAAGGGGTCAGGCCCCTAGCGTTGTATACAGATACGCGTGTGTCTGTATACGCACCGAGAGACGCCAGCTCACAAGGGAGCGAGGGACGAGGGACCGGTCTTCGCCTCAGGCGCGGCCGCATAGCATCCAAAGCGAAGCGACGACGCGATTGCCGGGAGTTAGGAACGAGCGGGAAATACCGGTTACAGGTCCCCGAGCGGTAGACAGCTGCGGATTTCGTTTACGCGGGCGAAGCCACCCATGCGTTCGGCGATGAAGATCCCATCACGTTCTGTGTTCAAGAACCTGACGTCGCCCTCGGTTCGCAGCCTGTCGACATGGTCGACGCGATCCTCAATGTAGAACTCCCAGTCATCAAGCCAGCGGATTATCAGCTCGCGGTCGGCATCCGTGCCGCCATCGAGAGCTGCCAGGTCAGCCTGCATTTGGTACAGAACACGGTTTGTGTTTTCGACCAAATTCGACCGATCTGCAGGCCCGGTGGCCGATCGAGGTGTCGGAAACGTATCGATTTCGTCGAGCGCTCGAGCACAAGTGAACTCAATCGCGGCTACGTAATCCTCGTCTTCGATCTGATCTGGCGCCTGAAAGATGTCACGTGCCCACGGGCTGAAGGCAAAGACCCAGAACGCCGCGGACACGCAGACAAAGAGGACGGCGAGGACACGTGTGCGTTTGCCCATGCCAGTGGGGATTTCTTCGAGTCGACCCGGGTCGGGTGTAGCGGTCACTGCAGGAGCCTGAGCACAACGTTGACCTTCGTTCCGGCTTCGGCCACGGTGCCGGACGCGGGATCCTGTCGAACGACGACTGCATCGGCGCTGTCGGTGGCGCGAGCGAAGTTCTCGTTTTCATCAACAAACACCCGTGTACTCGTGAAACCTTCGCGTCGGATCTTCAGTCGGGCCGTGCTGAGGTCATCGCCGATCACATTCGGCACGGTAGGCGCAATCGGAGTAATCGCCACCTCGACGATGACGACAGTTCCACCAGGTACTGCGGTCAGTGGTGGTGGCGACTGGTTGATGACCGTGCCTGGAGTGAATGTTTCGTCTTCGATCTCGACAGGACTGAGGACGAGCGACGTTCCGTCGAGCTGCGTCGTCGCCTCGCCGACGGTTTTACCGAAGAGATCGGGAACGTCGACGGAATCGGGCACATCCAGAACCGTGGTTGGTGGCGCACTAGCTGGGGGAGTGGGGAACTCAGTCGGCGGAATGCCGGTATGAGCGGACGCCATGATCTCCCGCCAAATTCGAGCTGGGAACGTGCCTCCAGCGACTTGGATCTCAGTCCCAGGGTCGTCCTCCGTGCAGGTCTTTCTGTTGCACGGAACCATCGAGATCTGACCTTGCGGAAATCCAACCCAAACCGCTGCAGCGAGGGCCGGGGTGTATCCAGCGAACGTGGCATCCGCATAGTTCTGTGCGGTGCCGGTCTTACCGGCAGCTGGGCGGCCGAAGTCGGCATCGCGTCCTGTGCCTCGAGCGATCACCTGTGACAACACCCAAGAGAGCTGGTCGGCCGTCGTTGTCTCAAGGACTCGAGTGCCGTCGGGCTGATTTTCCCAGAGTGTGGTGCCGTCAGGGTTGACGATCTCCGTCACAAAGACAGGATCGTGCTGCACGCCGCGGTTGGCGAAGGTGGCATACGCGGTGGCGAGGTCAAGTGTCGTGACGTTTTCGGTGCCGAGGACGCTGGCGTAGACAGGAGCAATCTCCGAAGCCATGCCGAGCTTTGCGGCCATGTCACCGACGGCGCTTGGGCCCAGCTGTACTGCGAGCTGGGCATACACGGTGTTCCGTGACCAGATGGTGCCGTCGACGAGATCGGACTTGCCTGTCCGAGAACCACCCCTGACCTTCCAAGGAGTGTTCGAATCAGGAAGATCGAGCTCGATCACCCTCGGGGCATCAAAGGGCTGAGTTACCGACATACCGCCCTCGATCGCTGCAGCCAACGCGATCGGTTTCATGGATGAGCCTGCCTGGCGTCCCAGTCCCATGGCTAGGTTGACGTTCGCAAAGGTGCTCTCACCAAAGAAGTCGCGACCTCCCACCATCGTGAGTACTTCGCCGGTTGGAGGATCGATGATCACGGCGGCGGCATCGGGTACCGAGGCGCCTTCAGGGAGTATTGCTTCGATGGCAGCCTCCGAGCGCGCCTGCATGTCGAGGTCGATGGTCGTCCGAATACGAATGCCCCCGCGGAACAGCAAGTCTTCACGTGCTTGGTAGGTGGAGAGTTCAGCCGCCCGAAACGGGTTCTCCCGAACCCATGTTTCGTTCATGAACTCACCGTTGAGGATCCACGCCTTTACCTCTTCAACGAAGTGGCCGGCGGGGTATTGGTCCTCGACCTCGTCGAACTCGGGCGCAAGATCCATCGGATCATCGATCGCCTCGAGATATTCGTCCTGGGTGATGAAGTCATTGCGGAGCATCGCATTGAGGACGTCTTCGCGGCGGGCCATCGCACCGCTGCGATTGTCGTAGGGGTTCAGCCTGCTCGGAGCCTGGATCAGTCCAGCAAGCAAAGCCGATTGCGCAAGCGTCAGGCTGCTGACGGATGTGTCGAAGTACTGCTTGGCCGCCGATTCCACGCCGTACGAGCGAGCACCAAAGTAAATCCAGTTGAGGTACTCGGCCAGGATGAAGTCTTTCGAATATTGCTGTTCGAACTGGCGAGCGAGAACCATTTCGCGAAGCTTGCGATCGGCCGTCTGTTGAGAACGATCTAGAAATACGTTGCCGACATATTGCATCGTGATTGTGGAACCGCCACCAGAAATGCCGCCGGCGGTGACGCCTCGCGAGGCCGACCGGAAGAGAGATTTCAGATCGACTCCATCGTGGAGGTAGAACCGTTCGTCTTCAATCGCCACGACGGCGTTTTGCATGACATCGGGAATCTCGTCAATCGTTACGATCGTGCGGTTTTCATCCGACGGTGGCTCGACGATGAGGCGTCCATCACGGGCCAGGATGGCGGATGTCTGGGCGACGTCAGGGACTGGTGGAACAAGATCTTCTGTCTCATACGAGCACGAGGTCGCAACCAAGAGCAGAGATACAGCGGTCGCGAGCGCGCGAACAGAACGACCGACAGCAAGCATCCCACCATTTTGGACCAGTTGAGCGCAAAAATGTGGTCATGGTCCTGGAGAATCAACCGCTAGATTCGGTGCCCATGTCTGGCTCTTCTGTAATCGACGATCTGATCGCGCGAGGTCTCCTCCAAGACACGACCGATCTTGCTGCTCTGCGCGACCGACTCGATGCTGGCCCCATCACGCTCTATCACGGCATCGACCCGAGTGCGTCGAGCTTGCACATCGGCAACTACGTCGGGGTGCTTGCGTTGCGCAGATTCCAGGATGCCGGCCACAAGGTGATCGTCCTCGTCGGTGGAGCGACGGGCATGGTTGGTGACCCAGGCGGTCGATCCGAAGAGCGGAACCTCTTGGATGAAGCCACGTTGGAGTCGAACATCGTCGGCATTCGTGCTCAGTTGGGTCAGTTGGTCGATTTCGCTCCTTCCTCCGGAATAGGCGCCGAGATGGTCAGCAACTACGACTGGACGAAAACGGTCGGTGTCCTGGACTTCTTGCGAGATGTTGGCAAGCACGCAACCATCAACCAAATGGTCGCCAAGGACTCGGTCAAGAGCCGCATGGAGAGCGAGCACGGAATTTCGTACACGGAGTTCTCCTACATGTTGCTCCAGGCGTTCGATTACTGGTGGCTACATGACAACATGGGCTGCGAGTTGCAGATTGGTGGTAGCGACCAATGGGGCAACATCGCCCAGGGCGTAGATCTGATCCGCCGGCGCGACGGTGCACATGTGCACGCGCTTACCTGGCCGCTGATCACACGAGCTGACGGTCAGAAATTCGGTAAGAGCGTCTCTGGAGCGGTGTGGCTCGACCCAGAGCGCACAAGCCCATATGAGTTTCATCAGTACTGGCTGAACGTCGATGATCGAGACGTCGAACGCTTTCTTCTGCAGTTGACGTTGATGACGGTCGAGGAGGTCGGCGTCATCGTCGCAGAGCACGCTGCCGCGCCAGAGGAACGAATCGGTCAGCACCGACTGGCGGACGAGATCACGGCCTTGATCCATGGGTCCGAGGCTGTTGTCCGCGCCAGGCGGGCCTCGGAGGTCTTGTTCGGGAGAGTGGTTCCCACAGCGGAGGACCTCGAGTCGCTGCAAGGAGTGGTGCCAGAGACCAGCGTCGACAGAACGGGCTTGCATGAGTCGGAACCGTTTGTGGACCTCCTGGTCGAGTCAGGCCTGGTGTCGTCGCGACGTGAGGCTCGCCAGTCATTGGCGGACGGCGCGGTCCGCTGGAACGGCGAGAAGATCGATGGAGCCGACCCGTCGTTGCTCGCTCCGGCTTCGCTCGGGTTACTTCAACGCGGCAAACGGAACCGTCATCTCATCATCTTGAGGTGAGCATCTGCCGATGTGTGCCCTCGCACCGTGAGATCGGGCGAGAAATTCACATATTTCTCACATTCCCGGTTGTTGCTTATGAGAGGCACCTGTAGCTTAGTGAGTCGCCCCCACTCCGAGGAGTTGGGGCGAAGGGCACCACCGGGTTGGAAATTTCTCTTCCTGAGTGTCATGCGCTTTTTGAAAACGGAGAAGAGGACGAAAAAGCCAGTGCGGATTCGTACCAATGTTTGATTCGAGTCAAACGGTACGTAATTCATACGAAGCAACCGTTCCTACACACGACACTCTTGAGTGGCGCGGGTAGGAGCAACAATTCCGTTCCTGCAAACTCGTTGCTAACGTTGCGAGGGAGTAGGGACAACCTAACTAGAGGCCGGCTAAACACCGGTCTCGGCTAGGGACAACACTCGACTGATCAGAGCTTGCTCTGGTCAGACCCATGATTTCAGTTCTGCCACCAATACCCCGGCTGGGGTGGTGGCAGCTCGTGATTTTGACGGAGAGTTTGATCCTGGCTCAGGACGAACGCTGGCGGCACGCTTAACACATGCAAGTCGAACGCTCTCGACCTTCGGGTCATATGGGAGAGTGGCGAACGGGTGAGTAACACGTGAGAAACCTGCCCTAAAGATCGGGACAACCATTGGAAACGATGGCTAATACCGAATATCTTCCCTTGGCCGCATGGCCAGTTGAAGAAATGCTCCGGCGCTTTAGGAGGGTCTCGCGGCCTATCAGCTAGTTGGTGAGGTAATGGCTCACCAAGGCATCGACGGGTAGCTGGTCTGAGAGGACGATCAGCCACACTGGGACTGAGACACGGCCCAGACTCCTACGGGAGGCAGCAGTGGGGAATCTTGCGCAATGGGCGAAAGCCTGACGCAGCGATGCCGCGTGGGGGATGAAGGCTCTCGGGTCGTAAACCCCTTTCAGCAGGGACGAAAATGACGGTACCTGCAGAAGAAGCCCCGGCCAACTACGTGCCAGCAGCCGCGGTAACACGTAGGGGGCAAGCGTTGTCCGGATTTATTGGGCGTAAAGGGCTCGTAGGCTGTTCAGTAAGTCAGGTGTGAAAACCCAAGGCTCAACCTTGGGACGCCACTTGATACTGCTGTGACTAGAGTCCGGTAGAGGAGATTGGAATTCCTGGTGTAGCGGTGAAATGCGCAGATATCAGGAGGAACACCAACGGCGAAGGCAGATCTCTGGGCCGGTACTGACGCTGAGGAGCGAAAGCATGGGCAGCAAACAGGATTAGATACCCTGGTAGTCCATGCCGTAAACGTTGGGCACTAGGTGTGGGGTCTATTCAACGGATTCCGTGCCGCAGCTAACGCATTAAGTGCCCCGCCTGGGGAGTACGGTCGCAAGACTAAAACTCAAAGGAATTGACGGGGGCCCGCACAAGCAGCGGAGCATGTTGCTTAATTCGAGGCAACGCGAAGAACCTTACCTAGGTTTGACATGTAC
>CAXMRH010000122.1:0-4623 GCA_964196045.1 uncultured Chthoniobacterales bacterium
GTGTTGCTCGGCCTCGCCCTCGGCGTGGTCGGAGGCACGACCGACACCGACGAGGGCAGGTCATGGACCTTCGCCGGTCTCGATGTGACCTCGAACGACAACAGCTTCGTGACGGGCTGGTCGAGGTGGAACTTTTCCGGATTAGAGGAAAAGCAGCGTGTCGAAGGTGCTGTTGGTGATGTTGGCCAGGGCGGCTGGGACGAATATCAATACGTGCAGCGGACGATGCTCGGCGTGGGTGAAGAAGTCGGATGTGGCCGCGCCATGTGGGAGTTCGCGCCGGAGCTCAATCGGTACGGAACGACGATGGCGATGATGTTGCTCCCCATGTGGACCGACGGCTGCATCGGCTCGATGGAGGGTCTTTACTTCGAGGCGACACCCACGGTTCCCTATCACTTCTTGTTGCAGAGCGATCTGTCTGCCCCAAGCCGGAAGGTCGGCGTATCCGAATCTGTTGGTGGGCCATCTCGTGCCATGCGTGATCTGCCCTATGACGACTTCGACATCGATCAGGGCGTCGAACGGCTCCATGAATTGGGCGTGCGTTACTACCTTGCGTTCTCGCCCCAGACGATCGAGGCCGCCCGCATGCACCCCGAGCTGGACGAGGTGACCACAGCGCCTCCATGGGTGATCTTCGAGACACAGGCGAGCCTGGTGGAACCGCTTGCAGCGGCGCCTGTCGTGCTCGACGGCGTGCGAGATCATCAGGACGAATGGCTCGACGTAGGGGTGGAGTGGTTCGAAGGTCTCGATGAGGTTCGTCCTGCCTCATCTGGTCCCGAGTCCTGGGCCCGGATCTCTGCTTCTGAAGTCGTGGAGCGCTACGAAGCGGAGGGAACCCGACTGGCGGGTTCGATCGATCCCGAGGCGCCGTCGATGGAGACGTTGCTTCCAGTCAGTGCGGTGCTTATGACCACGACGGTCACAAATACGCGAGCGGAGACCGACACGATCTCGTTTTCTGTCGACCAGATCGGCACTCCCGTTCTGGTGCGGGCCTCGTACTTTCCGAACTGGAAGGCAAAAGGTGCCGAGGGCCCGTATCGCGTAGCCCCCAACTTCATGGTCGTCGTGCCGACAGAAACCGATGTGGAACTGGTTTTCTCTCGCAGCACCGTCGACTGGGTATCGATCGCGTTGACAATCGCGGGCATCGTTGGCCTGATCGCCATTTGCCGTCGGCGTGAGCGGGCATGAAACGCAGACTCCGTCTCTTCGTAGCGGTTGCGGTCGCGGCAACAGCGGTGGACCTGTTCGTGTACCTCGGGCTCCGTGAAGCGGGGTTCAGGTGGTGGGCGGCAGACATCGCCGCACTCGTGGCCGCGGCGATCTTCGGTGTCTCAGCTCATCGCCGATTTACGCTCAGAAATGATCCCAACCTGCGATGGATCCATCGACCGGTCGCCTTCACGGCCTCGATCACGATCGCCGGTTTCGTCGACCTCATCGTGTTGTTCAACTCGGGGGATCGTGGATGGGTCGCCAAGTTGGTCGCGATCGCTGCTGCGGCGACGGTGCGGGCAGTGTCGAACCGTTGGTTTTTGTTTCAGGTCGTTCGAACCGAGCAGGGTGCTCCAGCTGGGCGACCGAAGCCGTTGGATGCCTTGCGGTTGTCCGTGGTCGTGCCGGCATACAAGGAATCCGAACGTATCGCCGAGACCGTACAGCGGCTGCATGCCCACATTGCCAACCTTGTCGAACCGTCCGATTTCGAGATCCTCGTGGTCGATGACGGCTCTGGTGACGGCACGGCGGATGCAGCAACGGCGACAGGGCTCGCGAAAGGCCTCCTGCTGCCGCAGAACCTCGGCAAGGGGGGAGCGGTGCGCGAAGGGATGCGAGCGGCGCATGGGCGCAGTCGAGTCTTCCTGGATGCCGACCTGGCGTATGGGCCCGACGAAGTGATTCGCATCATGGCCGAGCTCGAAAACGGCTGGGACGTGGTCGTGGGTTCTCGCCGCGATTCTCGTCTAGTGACACACACGAGTGCCGGACTGTTGCGAGATGTGGGTGGTCGACTCGTGAACATCGCGACGAATGTGCTGCTGCTCGGTCAGTACCGAGACACCCAAGCCGGTTGCAAGGGGTTTCGCAGCGACGTCGCCGAACTGATCTTCTCGAAGACCCAGCTCAACGGGTTCTCGTTCGATATCGAGATCTTCCACCTGGTCGAGCGCTGGCGACTGAGCCTGAAGGAGATCCCGATGTCGGTCGCCGAGACCGATGCGTCGACGGTGAACCTCCTCGGTGACACCCTGCAGTTACTTGCCGACCTCGGGCGAATTCGCCGATGGTCTGCGCGTGGGGTTTATACAGATCTTGAGGCATTGGCGTCGCTCCCCGCGGCCGCTTTGCCACACTGAGACCATGGGCGACATCGATGCAATCTTCAAGGCCTATGACGTGCGTGGGCTCGCGCCTGAGGAGATCGACGCGGAGCTGAGTCACGACATCGGTGCTGCGTTCGGTCGCTTTGTTGCCGACGAGGACGATGCCGACACGATCGTGGTCGGCTATGACATGCGCCCGACCGGGCCCGACTTCGCTGCGGCGTTTGCGCGCGGAGCGATGGCTCAGGGTGTGAACGTTGTCGACGTGGGTCTCGTATCGACCGACATGTTGTATTTCGCGTCTGGTTCGATGAACGTGCCCGGCGCCGTGTTCACGGCCTCACACAACCCAGCCGAGTACAACGGAATCAAGATGTGTCGACCCGGTGCTGCTCCGCTCGGCGCGGACAGTGGGCTCACTGTGGTTAAGGAGATGGCACGCGCTCGCTTGGCCCCGACTGCGAGTCGCGGCTCTCTGTCGACCACGAACGTGCTCGAGGACTTCGTACAGCACGTGCTGTCGTTCATCGACGTCTCCGCACTGCGTCCCTTGAAAGTGGTAGCGGACACGGCAAATGGGATGGGCGGCCTCGTCGTGCCTGCGGTGTTCCGGCACCTGCCATTTGATCTTGAGATCCTGTACGAGGAGCTCGATGGCACGTTTCCGAATCATCCAGCGGACCCGTTGCAAGAGGAGAACCTGGCCGACCTCAAGAAGCGGGTTATGGAGGTGGGCGCGGATATCGGTCTCGCGTTCGATGGTGATGCCGACCGGGTATTTCTGGTCGATGCTTCGGCCGAAGGTGTGTCTGGTTCGTTGACCACAGCGCTCGTCGCGCAACAAGTGCTCGAACGGGAACCGGGGGCAACCGTGCTCCACAACCTGATCTGTTCGAAGGTCGTCCCCGAACTGATCACCGAACTCGGGGGCACTCCGGTGCGGACGAGGGTTGGCCACACCTTCATCAAGGCCGTCATGAAAGAGACCGGCGCAGCATTTGGTGGGGAGCACTCCGGGCATTACTACTTCCGTGACAACTACCGGGCTGACTCCGGTCTCATTGCCGCTGTCATGGTGCTGGCCGGAATGTGCACGGCGAACGAGTCGCTCGCCGACCTCGTGGCTCCATTGCGTCGATACTCGGCGTCGGGTGAGCTGAACACGCGTGTCGATAACACCGATGCCGTGATCGAACACGTTTCGAGCGTCTATGCCGGCGCGAGCCAGGACAGCTTCGACGGCCTCACCGTCGACCTGGGCGACTGGTGGTTCAACCTCCGTGCGTCGAACACCGAACCGCTGCTTCGACTAAATCTCGAAGCCGCCGACGATGCCGAAGTCGATTGCCGCGTGGCCGAGGTTCGAAGCCACATGGTCGGGTAGATTCAACGGATGGCACTCGCACCACAACTGCTCGAGATCTTGGCTTGCCCGAGTGACAAGGGCCCGCTTCTCTACTTCGAGACCGAACAGGGCCTCTATAACCCACGGCTGCGTCTCCGGTACTCGATCGTGGATGACATCCCGATCATGTTGATCGACAAGGCAGAGACGCTCGACGACACCGAACATGGGCGCCTGGTTGCTCTAGCCGACGAACTCAACATCTCACCAACCTTCGAATCCTGAAGCTGTGGTCGGCGTGCGCTGACCCCTACACTGACGAAGGCTGAACAGACGTTTCACGAGGCCAGTTGGTCCCAGCCATGATCTTCCAGGAGCCAACATGACCACTACCGACTTCAAAGTCGCGGACCTCTCGCTTGCGGACTTCGGTCGCAAGGAAATTCGCCTCGCCGAGCACGAGATGCCGGGTCTCATGGCCCTTCGAGCCGAATTCGGCGACAGCCAGCCCCTTGCTGGTGCCCGCATCGCCGGATCGCTGCACATGACCATTCAGACCGCTGTGCTCATCGAGACGCTCACGGCCCTTGGTGCCGACGTTCGCTGGGTGAGCTGCAACATCTTCTCCACGCAGGACCACGCTGCGGCTGCGATCGCCTGCGGCCCAATGGGCACAGCAGACGCTCCAGCGGGCATTCCCGTCTTCGCATGGAAGAACGAGAGCCTCGAGGAGTACTGGTGGGCTACCGAGCAACTGTTCCACTGGCCCGATGGTGGCGGCCCGAACCTGATCCTCGACGACGGCGGCGACGCCACGATGCTCGTGCACAAGGGCCTCGAGTTTGAAAATGCCGGCGCTATTCCCGAGACCTCCGAAGATGCCTCCGACGAAGAGGGTGTGTTCATGGAGCGGCTCCGGTCCATCGCCGCAGCCGACCCCGC
>CAXMRH010000123.1:0-7386 GCA_964196045.1 uncultured Chthoniobacterales bacterium
GAGCGAAGCGAGTACTTGCGGACGGATCTTCGCCCTGGAGGGCGAAGCCCGGGAAATACGCCACAGCGCCATCTAGCTGCGCCCAGATAGCCTGTCCGCCGTGGCTTCGCCGAAATTTCAGGCCCTCCGGGGTACTCGCGATATTCTGACCCCCGATTCGGAGCGGCACCGAGCGTTGGTCGAAGTGTTCGCCGAGCAGTGTCGCCTGGCGGGCTATGGCCACATCATGTCGCCGATCTTCGAGGATCTCGGCGTCTTCCTGCGCGTCGGGGAATCGACCGACGTCGTCACCAAGGAGATGTACGACTTCGAAGACAAGGACGGCCGCCGGATTGCGCTGCGTCCCGAACTCACCGCCTCGGTTGTACGAGCGTTCGTCCAGCACAACCCGACGAATCTTCCGTGGAAGGCCTGGTACGAGGGTCCGCAGTTCCGCCATGAGAAACCACAGGCGGGCCGCTACCGGCAGTTCAGCCAGGTCGGGGTCGAGGTGCTGGGTTCGGATGACCCAGCGGTCGACGTCGAGGTCATAGCACTGGGATGGCGCTTCTACGAGAAGCTCGGTCTTCGACACGTATCGCTACTGCTGAACTCGCTCGGCGACGAAACTTGCCGACCGGCGTACTTCGCTGCACTCGAGGAATACCTCCGCGATCATCACGCGGAGCTGAGCGAAACATCTCGAGAGACACTCGAGAAGAACCCGCTCCGGGTCCTCGACTCGAAGCGTCGAGAAGACCAGGCGATCGTGGCCGGCGCTCCGCTCATGGTCGATCACTTGACTGAAGACACCGCAGAGCACTTCGTTGGCGTCCGCGAGGGCCTCGATTCGCTCGGCATCAGCTATGAACTCTCGCCACGTCTCGTGCGCGGGCTCGATTACTACACACGGACGACCTTCGAATACGCGTCGACCGCGCTCGACAATGCGCAGAACGCGGTGGGTGGTGGTGGTCGCTACGACGGGCTTGCCGAGAGCCTCGGCGGGAAGGCGACACCTGGCATCGGGTTTGCTCTCGGAGTAGATCGCATCCTGCTAGCAGCCGATGCAGAAGCAGTATTCCCCGAGCCGAACGTTGCACCCGACGTGTTCATCGTCGATCTCACCGGGGGGTCGAACGCCACCAGCTTGGCGGACGAGCTTCGCTCCGCCGGCATCGCGGCCGACCGTGGATTCGACGGCCGGTCCATGAAGGCACAGATGAAAGTTGCTGACCGTTCCAACGCTCCCTTTGCTCTGATTATCGGCGAGGACGAAGAGGCGAGCAGCACGGTGACCGTGCGCGATATGCACGGCGATTCCGGCCAGACTCAAGTCCCTCGCAACGATCTAGTTCACGATCTCTCCACGCGGCTCGGCCGCTGACAAAGGAAATTCCATGTCGATTCGTACTAACTACTGCGGTGAAGTGACCGCCGAACACGTCGGGCAGACCATCACGGTTGCCGGCTGGGTGGACACACGCCGCGTCCACTCAGAACACCTTGCCTTCGTGGACGTTCGTGACCACACCGGGGTAGTGCAAGTCGTCGTCGACGAGAAGCTTGAGGTGCGAAGCGAGTATGTCGTTGCTGTCACGGGGACCGTTCGTGCCCGCCCCGAGGGCATGGTGAACGCTGGCCTCGCTACCGGCGAGATTGAGATCGCGGATACCACGGTCACGGTCCTCAACGAAGCCGAGCCACCGCCGTTTCCGATGCACGATCGCACCGACGTCGACGAGAACATTCGCCTTCGTCACCGATATGTCGATCTCCGGCGGGCAAAGATGCAGCGCAACCTTCGCGCTCGGGCAAAGATCAATAGTGCAATTCGCGGAGCCATGGAGCGGCAAGGTTTCTGCGAAATCGAGACTCCAATGCTCATCGCGTCAACTCCAGAAGGTGCCCGCGACTTCGTTGTTCCGTCTCGGTTGAACCCCGGGGACTTCTACGCACTCCCGCAGAGCCCGCAGCTGTTCAAGCAGTTGACGATGGTCGGAGGCATGGATCGGTATTACCAGATCGCTCGATGCCTGCGTGACGAGGATCTCCGAGCCGACCGCCAATTCGAGTTCATGCAGCTCGACGCAGAAGCCAGCTTCGTCGACCAAGAGGACGTGTTCGAGTTCATCAGCGAGGCAGTGGCCGATGCTACTGAAGCTGTCACCGGCGAACGTCCGACTGATATTCCTCGGATGAGTTGGCAGGAAGCTCAGGAGCGATTCGGCTCCGACAAGCCCGATACCCGGTTCGGGATGGAACTGAACGACCTCACCGGGCTGTTCGCGCAGACCGAGTCGAACGTCTTCAAGACCGCTGTGGTCAAGGGGATCCGGATGCCCGGCGGAGCCGACACGCTCGGCCGCAACGCTATTGACGACCTGACCGACAAGGCGAAACGTTGGGGAGCGAAGGGCCTTGCCTGGTTTCGCGTTCGTGATGAGGGGCTCGAGGGAGCCCTCACGAAGTTCATGAGCGAAGCGGAGATCGCTGGGGTGCAGTCGGAGCTCGAAGCCGAGTCAGGGGACATGGTGTTCCTGATCGCTGACGAGCGTCGGGTGGCAAATAAGGTGCTCGGTCTTCTCCGGCTCGAGCTCGGCAAGCCTCCCGTTAACGAGGGTGGCTTCCACTTCCTCTGGATCACCGACTTCCCCTTGTTTGAAGCCGTGGTCGACGGGAACCCGATTCCTGCGCATCATCCGTTCACGATGCCGCATGTCGACGACATCGAGATGCTGAAGACCGCCAGCGGCGACGAGTGGCTCGACATCCGCTCCCAGGCATACGACCTCACGCTGAACGGCTGGGAGCTCGGGTCGGGGAGCATTCGAATCTTCCAGAGCGACGTGCAAGAACAGATCTTCAGTCTCCTCGGAATCGGACCAGAGGAACAGCAAACAAAATTTGGCTTCTTGCTTGACGCATTCAAGTACGGGGCTCCGCCACATGGCGGCTTCGCCTTCGGCATCGATCGATTGACGGCGCTGCTCGTGGGCGAGGAAAACATCCGGGAGGTCATCGCATTCCCGAAGACGCAGTCCGGGTCCGATCCGTTGACGAACGCTCCGAACCCGATCGACCCAGCTCAACTCGACGAGCTCGGCCTCCGCGTCGTCCCCCGCTCCGACTAGCTGCACTCTCGAAAATTCGTAGGTTTGAGCGCGCAGGGCGTGGCCGGACATACAAATTTTCGTCGTACGAACAGGAAGGATCGACTTATGGAGCAGTACAAGCGTGACTTTATTGACTTCATGCTCGAGGCCGAGGTGCTGACGTTTGGCGACTTCATCACGAAGAGTGGGCGGCCGACCCCGTATTTCGTGCAGACGGGCAAGTACCGCACGGGTGGACAGATCAGGCGACTCGGCGAGTTCTACGCGGACGCGATCGAGGACAGTTTCGGCGACGACTTCGAAGTGTTGTTCGGTCCGGCGTACAAAGGGATCCCCCTGTGCGTGGAGACGGCAGGCGCGTTGTCGGCTCGCGGCCACGACGTCGGCTTCATGTTCAATCGCAAAGAAGTCAAGGATCACGGAGAGGGCGGCGTTCTCGTTGGGCACGTGCCAGTCGCCGGGGATCGGGTTCTCATCATCGAAGACGTGACGACGGCAGGCACCTCCATTCGAGAGACCGTGCCCCTGCTCCAGTCAGCAGCTGACGTGGAACTTGTGGGACTCATCGTGAGCGTCGATCGCATGGAACGGGGCACCGGAGACAAGGCAGCGCTGGCTCAGGTCGGAGAGGAGTTCGATATGTCGACCGTGGCGATTGTCACTGTCGAAGAGATCATCGAACACGCTGACCTTTCGGCGGAACTGGTCAAGCGAATGCGCGACTACCTCGACGAGTACGGGTCACGTACGTAGAACCGGCTCGCGCCTTCGTTCGATAGGGTCGGCTGATGACCGATCTGTTCGCCGCCGCTGCTGAAGAGCGTCAGTCGAAGCGAGCACCTCTGGCCGATCGTCTTCGTCCGGTCCGTTTGGACGACATCGTCGGCCAAGACGAATTGTTGGGGTTCGGCCGCCCGCTTCGTGCCTTGATCGAAACCGACACCCTCGGCTCGGTCATCTTCTGGGGGCCACCAGGCACGGGCAAGACCACGCTCGCCCGTGTCATCGCCAGGACCACCCAACGCGCCTTCGAAGCGTTGTCGGCGGTAAACGCCAGCGTGAAGGACGTTCGAGAGGTCCTAACGAAGGCGTCCGACCGGCTCGGGCAACACGGTCAGGGAACGATTCTCTTCCTCGACGAGGTGCATCGGTTCAACAAGTCGCAACAAGATGCTCTCCTGCCGGGCGTCGAAACGGGGCTGATCACACTCATCGGTGCTACGACGGAGAATCCGAACTTCGAAGTGAATGCAGCACTACGGAGCCGCTCGACACTCTTTCGTCTCGAACCGCTGGACGAGACAGCCCTTCGCCAGCTGATCGCGCGGGGCCTCGAAGTCGAGGGGACCACGATCAGTGACGATGCGACCCAGTTGCTGGTCGATAGGGGAGGAGGCGATGGGCGCCAGGTGCTCACGGCGCTCGGCGTTGCCGCTGCGCTCGCCAAGAACACAAACAGCGACGTGGTTGAAGAGGAGCACATCGAGGCCGCCCTCGGCACCAAGGCGATTCGCTACGGGCGCGACGATCACTACGACGTCATCAGCGCGTTCATCAAGAGCATCCGCGGCAGCGATGTGGACGCCGGGCTGTATTGGCTCGCGCGGATGCTCGACGCGGGGGAGTCGGCTCGTTTCATTTCGCGCCGATTGGTGATTCTTGCCTCCGAGGACATAGGGATGGCCGACCCGATGTCCCTGATGATCGCCGACGCGACTGCGCGAGCCGTGGAGTTCGTCGGGCTGCCGGAAGCACAGCTCAACCTGGCCCAGGCGGTCATTCACCTCGCAACTGCGCCGAAATCAAACTCCGTGACCACGGCAATTTTCGCCGCTAAGGAGGCCGCACAAGGTGGAGGAACCGGTGAGGTGCCTCCACACCTCCGCGACGCTCACTACAAAGGTGCCGCGAGTCTGGGGCACGGAGACGGCTATCGTTACCCTCACAGCGACTCGACTGGATGGGTCGACCAGGAATACCGGCCCGCCGAGGTGTCGGATCAGGTGTACTACTCGCCATCGGACCACGGGGCAGAACCCGCCCGGTGGGAACGTTGGAAGAAGGAGCGCAGCAAAGATGCCTAAACGACTCTTCTGGATGAGCACTGGATACGTCGCCGGGGCCACGTCCAGCTGGTGGGTCCAGCGAAAGGTGAAGCGCCAAGCGGAGAAGCTTCTTCCGCAAGCGATTCGTATGGAAGTCGTCGGTCGAGTCAGTGCGGCTGGTGGTCGCGTGGTCGAGCGTACGACGGCATCTCCGGTGGGCCAGCAAGCATCGAAGGCGTGGCAACGCGTCCGTCCCGTGGACATCGATCTCACCCATAACCAGGAAGCGCCGACACTCTCGATCGTCAACGGCGGACTCAGCAGCGAACCCGGCCTGGCACGCCTCCGAAACCGCGCCCGCCGCAGCCGTCGTTAAGCACAGATCGGCCCTTCGGGGAGTGTTCGCACTGGTCGGATGTCCACCGGAAGTGGTGGCGACAACGTAGGCTTTCACGGTTATGGATGCCAAGGACGTACGCCGCACTTTCACTGAATTCTTCACCGAACGCGGTCACGAGGCGGTCCCCTCGGCGAGCATCATTCCGCACGACGACACCCTGTTGTTCACCAACTCGGGCATGGTCCCGTTCAAGCCCTTCTTCCAGGGCACCGAGAAGCCCCCGTACAGTCGAGCCACGACCGTTCAGAAGTGTGTTCGGGCCGGCGGGAAGCATAACGATCTCGACGAAGTGGGCCGCACTGCTCGGCACCTGACCTTCTTCGAGATGATGGGCAACTTCAGCTTCGGGGACTATTTCAAGGAAGATGCCATTCCATTCGCCTGGGAGCTCCTAACCGAGAAGCTCGGACTCGACCCGGACAGGCTGTGGATCACCGTGCATCTGACCGATGACGAAGCAGAAGAGATCTGGGCCACAAAGGTCGGGGTTTCTCGGGACCGGATTCAGCGCCTCGACGAAGACAACTGGTGGCGCATGGCCGACACCCGACCCAACGGCCCGTGCTCAGAAATCTTCTACGACCTCGGCCCCGAGTATGGCCCCGATGGAGGCCCCGAGAATCTTGAAGCTGACGCACGATTCGTCGAAATCTGGAACCTCGTCTTCATGCAGTTCGATCAGCAAGCCGACGGCGAGCAGATCCCACTTCCAAAACCTTCGATTGACACCGGAGCGGGACTGGAACGAATCCTCTCGGTTCTTCAGAACGTCGGTTCGGTCTGGGAGACCGACGAGTTCGTGAAGTTGTTGGCTGCTGCGACTGCGTTGAGCGGCGTCGAGGACGGAGCGGACCCCAAATCCGACGTGTCCCTGCGAATCTTGGCTGATCATGCGCGGTCCACCACGTTCATGATCAATGACGGAGTCTTTCCGTCGAACGAGGACCGCGGCTATGTGCTGCGACGCATCATGCGCCGAGCGATTCGACACGCGTACCTGCTCGGCGTCACTGAACCCGCGCTCGCATCGCTTGTCGGCACCGTTGTCGAGATCATGGGTGACGACTACCCCGAGATTCGCTCGAATGAAGCTTCGATTCGCGAAATCGTCGAACGAGAAGAGATCCGTTTCCGCCAGACGATCGAAACTGGCCTGAACATCCTTGACACCGAGATGAGCCAGGTCGCAGATGGTTCACCGCTTCCGGGCGACGTGGCCTTCAAGCTCCACGACACGTTCGGCTTTCCACTCGAGCTAACACAGGAAATCGTCGAAGAACGAGGCGCTCTGGTCGACACCGAAGGCTTCAAGGCCGCCATGGATGAGCAACGCGCCCGCGCACGAGCTGACCAGAAGTCCAAAGGCGGGACGGCCGACGTTTCCCGGTTCGTCGAACTCGTCGAGCAGCATGGCGGCACGGATTTCGTCGGTCGAGTCGAGCTGATCGACGTGGCTGCGACGGTTCTCTGGGTTGGTGATGATGGCGTCATCCTCGACCGGACACCGTTCTATGCGGAGTCGGGCGGACAGATCGGCGACATTGGCACGATCAGCGGGCCAAGCGGGTCGGTGGAGATCACGGATGCCACGTCGGCTATCGCCGGCCTTACTCTCCATCACGCCACGGGTGCCGCCGAGGTACTGAGCATCGGTGACGCCGTCGTGGCCACAATCGATGTTGTTCGCCGCGACGCAATCCGCCGTAATCACACCGGCACTCACTTGCTCCACGCCGCGCTCCGGAGCGTGCTGGGTGACCACGTCCAGCAACAAGGATCGATGGTTGGCCCGGATCGTCTGCGCTTCGACTTCAGTCACTTCGAGGCGGTCACGCCCGAACAGATG
>CAXMRH010000124.1:0-22293 GCA_964196045.1 uncultured Chthoniobacterales bacterium
ACCAGCGGTTCCGGTACCTTCTCGAGCAAGGTCAGACCGCACTATCGGTGGCCTTCGACCTCCCGACGCAACTTGGCCTCGACTCGACGGCGCCGATCGCAAGCGCAGAAGTCGGACGCGTAGGAGTCGCGATCGACACTGTCGAGGACATGGTCGAACTCTTCGATGGGCTGCCACTCGACGAGTTGTCGGTCAATTTTACAATCAACGCGACGGCACCGATCATCTTGGCCTTCTATCTCGTCGCTGCAGAACGGCAGGGCGTGCCCCGCTCTCAGCTCGCCGGAACTCTCCAGAACGACATTCTGAAGGAATTCTCCGCTCGCAAAACCTACATCCATCCACCTGCAGCATCGATGCGTTTGGTCGGTGATGTCGTGGAGTTCTGCACCGCGGAACTGCCGCGATTCAACCCGATCTCGATTACCGGATACCACGCTCGAGAAGCCGGGTGCGATGCAGTGCAAGAGCTCGCCCTCGCCATGAGCAACGCGATCGCTTACGCAACGCTGCTCACGGACCGAGGACTCGCGTTCGACAGCTTCGCCCCGCGTTTCTCGTTCCATTTCGCCACGACGCTCGAACTCTTCGAGGAGGTCGCGAAGCTTCGCGCGGCTCGCCGCATGTGGGCGACCATCGCACGCGATCGATTCGGCGCGACGACCCCCGAGGCGATGCGCCTTCGCTTTTTCTCCGGATGCTCGGGCGCCACTCTGACAGCCCAACAACCCCTGAACAACGTGGTGCGATCCACAATTCAGTGTCTCGGTGCAGTGCTCGGCGGCGCGCAGTCGATACACGTGATGGGTTACGACGAGGCGATGGCAATCCCGAGCGACGAAGCGGTCACGCTCGCTCTGCGAACCCAGCAGATCATTGCGCACGAAACGGGCGTCGCCGATACCGTCGACCCCCTCGCTGGCTCCTACTTCGTTGAGGCTATGACGGACGAACTCGAACAGCGAGCCACCGAGCTCCTGGCCGAGATCGACGACTTGGGCGGCGCCGTGGCCGCCATCGAGGCGGGTATTCCCCAACGCTGGATCGCCGAGAGCGCATACAGAATCGAGCGGTCGGTCGCCGATGGGAAAGTCGTCAAGGTCGGCGTGAATGCTTACAAGGACGACTCCGCGCCCGCCGACCTCAAGCTTTTCGAACTCGATGAATTGGGTCGCGAGCGCCAACTCAGTCTTCTTCGAGAGCATCTTGACCGACGTGGAGGCCCGCCCACCGATGCGTTGGCAGCATTGACAGAGGCCACCGTGTCGGGCGTGAACGTCATGGAGCCTCTCATCGAGGCCGCTCGGCTCGGCGCGACAATCGGTGAGATCTCTGGAGTTTTCAGCGACATCTATGGCCAGTACCGGGAACCAGCGCCGTGGTGAGCGCTCCTCTTGCGGGGACCACGGTGGTCGACCTCACGCGCTTCGTCTCCGGGTCGTTCTCCGCCATGCTTCTCGCCAGCATGGGTGCTCGCGTGCTCAAGATCGAAGTGCCCCCTGACGGCGACTCCTACCGCGGCCAAGGACAGATCGCTGACGGTGACCGCTCAACCCTGTTCGACTCGGTCAACCGAGGCAAGGAGAGCGTCGTTCTCGACTTCCGCGAGCCCGACGGCGCCGAAGTCCTCGAGCACCTCCTCTCAGGCTCGGACTTCTTGATCCACAATGCCCGACCCGGGTCAATGGCGCGCTACGGCCTCGACTTCGCCTCGGTGCACGATCGCCACCCATGGCTGATTCATGCCACCATCTCCGCCTTCGGTGACGTCGGTCCCGACGCCGGGCGCGGCGGTTTCGATCTGATCGTGCAGGCCGAAAGCGGCCTGATGTCGATGACAGGTTCCGAGGAGTCAGGTCCGGTCAAGGTAGGCGCGCCGATGCTCGACATCGGCGCAGGCCTTGCGACCGTCACAGCACTTCTTGCGGCGCACGTCAGCAGGCTCGAGACCGGCATCGGAAGTGACGTCTCCTCCTCGCTGTTGGAATTCGCCCTCGCTTCATTCACAACGATCGCCAGCGACGTGACATCGACCGGCACCAACCCCACGCTCCTCGGCAGTCACTCGTCGTCGTTCGCGCCCTACGGGGGCTTTCGAGCACGAGATGGCGAGCTTGTCCTGGCCGGAGCTGGGAACGAGCGACTCTGGGTTACCTTGTGCGACACACTCGGCCGTCCGGAGCTGAGCCACGATCGACGTTTCGGCGACAACACTTCTCGATTGGCCCACCGTGACGAGCTCAGCGTCGAGATTGAACTGGCATTGCAGACCGACGATGTCGACAGCTGGCTTGATCGTTTCGAAGCGGCAGGCGTCCCGGCAGGTCGTGTGAGGTCGTTGAGCGAGGTCCTCGAGTCAGAGCAGCTCCAAGCGCTCGACATCATGCGGACCGCGCCCGGAGCAGCCATCGAGTCCGTTCCCGCAGTCGACCCACCTTTCCGGATCAGCGGCAAACGCCCGCGACTCGACCCCGCCCCGCGACTCGGTGCCCACACCCGACAGGTACTCGAGGAATTCAACGTACCCAGCGAGCTCATAGAGCGGGTGGCGAAGTGACCTCGATCGAATCACTGGCGGAACTCGTCATCGAGCGTACGAAACTGCTCGCATCCGTTCCCGCCCCATCTTTCGACGAGTCGGAGAGAGCCGAGATCGTCCGGAAGTGGTGGGACGATGACTTCGACTTGGTCACCATCGACAGCGTCGGCAACGTGTGGGCCGCTGTGCAACAGGGCGACGGGCCAGCCATCGTCGTTGCAGCCCATCTCGACACCGTCTTCGATCGGACCGTCTCTCACGAGACGCGCACAGACGGAGGGCGGCTGTATGGACCGTCGGTTGGCGACGATTCGGTCGCCGTCGCCGCCCTGGCCGCAGCGGCGCGGCTGCTTCCCGACGGTTGTGGCAACGTCTGGATTCTTGCGACAGTTGGAGAGGAGGGCCTCGGCAACCTGGCTGGCATACGCCACGCGCTCGCCAATCCCCAGACCCCGATTGGTGCACTGATCGCCGTCGAGGGCAATTGGCTCGGTCGGGTCTGTCTCACCGCCGTCGGTTCGACTCGTTATCGCATCACATTGCGAGGACTGGGCGGGCACGCTTGGGAAGCAGCCGAGGTCGACAGCGCAGTACATGGGGTTGCCCGTATCGTTGCGGCGCTCGACGATATTCCGCGCCCTACCGACGCCAAGACGGCCATCAACGTCGGCCTGATCAGAGGAGGCACGGCGATCAACGCGAAGGCGGCCGAGGCATCGTTCGACATCGATCTCCGGGCGTCAAGCCAAGCAGCGCTGAACGACCTTGAAGAAGCGCTTCGCACGCTCGTCGAGACCTACCGCCGAAGCCTCGAGGTCGACTGGGAATCGCTCGGACAGCGGCCAGCGGGCAGCATCAGCCCCGACCATGAGTTGGCCGTGGCCGCAATCGACGCGCTCGCCGGTGCGGGCATCGCCGCAGAGCTGACTGCCGCAAGCACCGACGCGAACGCAGCACATGCCGTGGGAGTGCCGGCTTTGGCCCTCGGCGTCACTATCGGCTCGGGGGAACACACCCCCGGCGAGTGGATAGAACTCTCGCCGATCGCTACCGGCCTCCAAGTGCTAGCCGACACAATCTCCAACTTCACAAGGGGTACAACATGACCAGAATGCGTCGCGGGGTTGTCCTGCAAGGCGTCGATGCGGTCGATGAGTTCCTCAGCATGGCCACACGCGTCGAGGCAATGGGCTTCGACCATCTCTGGCTCACCGAGTCGTCGCTCCATGCACGAGACCCGTACCAGCTGCTCTCTCTCGCAGCCCGTGCGACCACGAAGATCCGCCTCGGAACAGCGGTCACCAATCCCGTCACCCGCCACCCTGCACTAACCGCCGTCGCCGCGGCGACCTTCGCCGAGATCGCGGAAGGTCGTGCCATTCTCGGGATCGGAGCTGGTGACCGTCCTCTGGTAGCCCTCGGTTTAAAACCCGCTCGACTGGCCTTCCTCGAAGCATCGATCGCGGCGATCCGCGCCCTCGTCGCTGGAGAGACGGTGACTTCGGACGGCCCCGGGTTCGCCCTCGATCAGGCCCACATGCGATTCAGTGCACAATCCGATCTCCCGGTGTTTGTCTCCGCGAGCGGACCTCGGACGCTCGAGCTCGCTGGCGCCATCGCCGACGGAGTCATCCTTCTGTGCGGGCTCGACCCTGCGGTGATCAAATGGGCTTTGGAGCGCGTCGATGCAGGCGCGACAAAAGCGGGTCGAGCACGTCCTCACATCGCGCTGTTCGTCTACGGCGTCATCGATGAAGACGAGGAAGCAGCCATCGCCGGAGCGCGGCCAATCGCGGCCTGGTTCCCGCAGACCGCACCCGCTTACTGTGACCTAGTCGGACTCGATCCGGATATCGCTCGAGAGGTGAGAGAGCGGTACCAGGGCGGCGAATTCCAAGAGGCATCGGAGGCTGCTCAGCTCCTCCCAGCCGACTTCGTGCAAAAGATGGCCGTAGCGGGCAATCGAGACCGCTTCACCTCACAACTCGTGGCTCTCGAGGCGACTGGGGTGGACTCTGTACACGTCTTGCCCATGGGAGACGACCGCATGGCGACCGTTCTCGCATTCGACGACTGCTGGAGGCGACTCCAGTAGGCGGCGCTCCACGACTCGGGTACCCAGTCGCTCCAATCGATCCGGCAAACCGCTCAGTCGATGATCGCGATAATGGCGGCCGGTTCGATCTCGAGGCGGACCTCATCTCCCATTTCGGGCGCAGGCTGCCATCGGGCAGCGACCTGCAACTCGATCTCTGGCGACGATGTCGAGAGACGTACGAGGAAGTGGTCGCCACGATACGTCCGACTCACGACCGTGCCACGAAAGGGCCCGTCAGCTGCAGGGCGGAATCCGTCTGGCCGGTATACCACGTGGTCTGCGGTGGAATCAGGCAATGGCCACCCGAGTTCTTTCGCTGACTCCACCTTCACGAGGTTGCGGAATCCGAGGAACTCGGCGGCGAAACGGGTTCTGGGCTTCGCCCAGAGCTCGGCAGGGGTACCGATCTGTTCGATGACGCCGTTCTGCAGCAGGAGCACTCGATCCCCCAGGGCGAACGCTTCTTCCTGATCGTGAGTCACATACAGCGCCGTCGTTCCGAGCGCAGTCAATATGTCGTGAAGCTCGACTACCAGACGTTCACGCATATTGCGGTCGAGAGCACCGAGCGGCTCGTCGAACATCAATAGGCGTGGCGATGGGGCAACAGCCCGAGCAAGCGCGACCCGCTGTTGTTGGCCCCCCGAGAGTTGTCCGATCGTGCGATCCTCATATCCTTCGAGACCGACGAGCTCGAGCACGGCTGCGACCCTGTCGGCGATGTCGGTCTTGGTCTTACGTTGCATGCGCAGCCCAAACGCCACGTTTTCCGAAACGGTCTTGTGGGGAAACAGGGCGTAGTCCTGGAACATCAGTCCGAAGCCGCGTTGATGGACCGCTACCCCCGACAAGTTCTGTCCGTCCCATGCAACGGAACCGGCCACCGGCTTCTCGAGGCCTGCTACCACTCTGAGCAGAGTGCTCTTCCCGCACCCAGATGGACCCAGCAAACATACGATTTCGCCTGTCTCGACCGTTAGGTCGAGATCGCGAATCGCCTCGACGTCGCCATACGCGACTTTCAAACCCTCGATCGTCAGCACCAGTGCCTGCCTCTCCGGCTCTTAGAAGGTCCCAACATCGCCCGCTCTAAAACGTTCTACTCCGAGCATCACGAGCCCGGTGACCAGCATCAAGACCACACTCATCGCCATCGCCATTCCGAAATTGATCGACCCCGGGCGTGACATCAGACGGAAAATTGCGACGGGGAGCGTGGGAACATTCGGCCTAACGATGAACGCTGTCGCTCCGAACTCCCCCAGCGACACAGCGGCAGCAAAGCCGGCGCCCACCAATCCGGCCTTCGCAACGATCGGCAGATCGATCTCGCGCCACACCCTCGCCGGACTCGCGCCGAGCACTGAGGCGGCTTCGCGCAAGCGCGGGTCTACCGATTGGATGATCGGAACCATCACCCGGATCACGAACGGCATCGCCACTAGCGCGTGCGCGAGCGGGATAATGATCACCTTCGATCGAAGGTCGAGGATGCCCTTGTCGAGAGAGATGAGGAATCCGAAACCCACGGTGACCGCCGACGTGCCAAGCGGCAACATCAACAACGAGTCGAACCATTGGGTAGCACGCGACTTCTTGTACCCGACGATGGACGCAGCCAGCCCGCCCACGACGAGTGCGATCGTGGCCGCGATGAGCGCGAACAGTAGCGAATTCTTCAAGGCTTCGGTCGGTGCGACCGCCAGCACGGAGCTCGCATCGCTGTCGTTCAGGACCCTGAAATACTCAAATCCCATACCGTTCTCGGTGGTGAGCGATCGCTTGACCAGGACCCCGAGGGGGACGAACAGCAGCGCGACCATCAGAGCAATATTCGCCCCGACCACCGTCTTTTGTCCGAGTGTCACAGCTCGCCGTTCGACCTCACTGGCTGGCCTCAGGTTGAGGTCGACCAGGCGATTGTTCTGGTACCGCGAGTACATCGTCAGGATGGCAAACACTCCGGCGAGTTGGACTATCGCGAGAGATGCTGCGACCGGAAGGTTCAGGAATTCAGCGGTCTGACGGAAGATCTCGACCTCGAGAGTGACACGACGTGCTCCACCTAGGATCAGGATCACACCGAACGAGGTGAACGAGAACAGAAAGACGATTGACGCGGCGGCACCGATCGCAGGTCGCAGCAGCGGCAGGGTCACCTTGCGGAATGCTTGCATCCTTGTCGCTCCAAGAATACGCGCCGCCTCCTCGAGGCGGGGGTCGAGGTGACCCCAAAGGCCACCCACGGTGCGGACGACGACCGCGTAGTTGTAGAAGACATGAGCAATGAGGATGATCCAGATCGACCCCTTCAGGTCGATCCCGAGGCTGCCGTTGGGACCGGCGAGAGCGAGAAACGCGACGGCAACCACGACCGTGGGCAGGATGAGCGGGATCGTCACCGCCGCACGCAACAGCGATCGACCACGGAACGTGTAGTGCGAGAGCATGTAGGCGCCGGGCAAGGCGATCACCAATGTCGCAATGGTCGAGACCGCGGCTTGCCAAAATGTGAACCACGCGATCTGTCGAAGGTCGCCATCGGTAAGGACCCGTTTGAGTGGTTCTGCGTCGAACCTCCCATCGGGTACCAGTCCTCGCCAGAGGATCGATCCCACGGGGTAGATGAAGAAGATGCAGATGAACAGGACCGGGATCGCGCCAAGGGCCAGAATCCCAGCGACGCCGCGCCAGCGGGCGGTGGTCTTGAGTCGGCCCAGCTCGCTCGGACCCGACTTGGCCGTCAGCTCGGACCGGGCGCTCTCATCGGAGGACAGTGCTCGTCCACTCATCTAGCCATTCTTCTCGATTCGCAGCGATATCGGCCGGATCGAGGATGTGAGGTGAGTCGGGGATGATCGTGTGGTCGATGAACTCTTGCGGGAGGGGTGTACCCGGGTTCACGGGAAAGACGAAGTAGTTCAAGGGGAGCTCGGCCTGCATGGAGTCGGAGAGCCACCAGTCGATGAGCTGCTGTGCCTCAGCTTCGTGTTCTGTGCCGGCGAGGATCCCTATGAATTCGATCTGACGAAAGCAGCTCGACTCCATGACACCGGTCGGCGCTACATCGAGCGGGGTCTCGGCGTAGATGACTTCGGCCGGCGGGCTGGAGGCATACGACACGACCAGTGGGCGGGGACCGCCGTACTGGGAGAATGACGCGTAGTAGGCCTCGTCCCATCCACTAACCACATCGACGTCGTTATCTGCCAGGCCGGACCAGAAGTCGAGCCAGCCGTCTTCGCCGAACTCGGCAATGGTGGCCATCATGAATGCCAGTCCGGGCGAGGAAGTCGCCGGGTTCTCTACAGCGAGGAGGCCGGAGTACTCGGGCGCAATCAGATCGGACAGCTCCTCGGGAACAGCGACGCCGTTGTCGGCAAACCAAGCCTTGTCGTAGTTGATGCAGACATCGCCGAAGTCCACGGCCGTGACACTGTAGGTCGGGTCCAACTGCATGTCGTCGGGGATAACCGCAGCGGCCGGCGACTCATAAGGGATGGTGATTCCCTCGTCAAGCACGCGGCTGAGGAAGGTGTTGTCGAACCCGTATAGCACGTCGCCAAGCGGATTTCCCTTGGTCAGAATCGCTTGGTTCACCAGCGCGCCTGCATCCCCACCAGCGACGAGATCGAGGCCGATGCCAGTCTCGGCCGTGAAGGCATCCAGCAAATACGCAACGCTCGAGAAGGCGTCGTTCGTCACGAGGGTCAGCGTCACATCAGATGGCTCGTCGGGCGTTGCCACGGGCTCAGCGTCATCGTCATCGGCTGCAGCATCATCGGCGTCATCGGCCGTGTCCGCCATTGCGTCAGCGTCGTCATCGGCCGCAGCATCATCGGCGTCATCGACGGCCGTCGAGTCTGACGTTGCCGAGGTGTCGTCGTCATCGGAGCCGCAACCTGCGGCTAGGAGAACGAGAATTCCGAGAAGAACAAGAAAGCGACGCACGATGGCCCCCCAAAGGTTGGTGCAACAGATATCGACCGTACCGAGCCGATATCGTAATGTCTAGCATCTAAGATCTCATCTGTCACCTGCGTCATGCTTCACCGACTGAAATTGGGCCCCCGAGTGTTCAGCACGGACGCCGGCGTGCCGACCGATCGCGCGTACCACCTCTCGCAAAGTGCCTCGATCTCCGGGGTCATAATCCCGGCGAGCTCGCGTCGGCGCACCGCATCGGGCGTGGGCTTGTAGAGGGTCTCCGTCAACTCTTGGATGCGGTCGACGATTGCAGCCTCGTCCACCGTGACCACCACTCCCCTGTCGACAACCGTGCGGCCGCCGACCATGACCAGGTCGATGTCGCTCGCGTTGGCGCGATCCAAGAGAACGTCGAGTTCGTTGTATCCGCGGTAGCGACTCGCAGGGAACATGATTCGTTTCTTCGAAACACAGATGAGATCCGCCTCCGCCCCGACCTCGAGCTTGCCCACGACATCCCCGAAGCCTGCCGCTTTGGCTCCCAACTCGGTCGCCCCGCGCAAGATCTCCAACGAATCGAGCCGATGATCGCTGAACCGGTCGGGTTGGCGTTGAAGATATGACGCGAGGCGCAACTCTTCAAAGAAATCCTCGTTGTCGCCGATGGAGACCCCATCGGTACCAAAGGCAACCTGACCTCCCGCGGCCATCACATCTTTCACCCGGCACAGGCCTGCCGCCGACCGCAGGTTCGAGCCGGGACAGTGGACAGCGGTCATACCGAGGTCGGCCAGCTGGCGAATGTCATCGTCGGTCGCCCAGACGAAGTGCGAGAACGACACGCGCTCGCCTGAAATGCCCAACGCAGCCAAGCGCCCAACCACCGAATCGATGCCGGACTCGACACTCCATGCGTACTCCGCCCGCGTCTCAAGGACATGTGTCGTAAGAGGCGCGTCGTACCGCTGCGCTACTTCCATGCAGCGCCGATACAGGTCGTCCGAACACACCGGCGTCCAATCTGGCGAGAGCACGATGCGCACACCGCGCCGAGCGTCATCCCACTTCTCATACAGGTGGTCGAACAGTTCGAACTGTCCATCGACGGGCCAGGCATACCCCATCGGTGTCTGCCGTATCTCGTTAGCCAGTGACTCTGGGAAGCGGGACAGGAAAACCTCGTCGTCTTCGTGGGTGTAGCGATTCCGATCGCGCATCGTCACCGCCAGACCCACCCTGAGACCGACTCGTTCGTAGGCTCTCAGGACCGCTTCGGCACCATGGCGGTGGAGCCACGGGCGGCCGTAGAACACGTCAAGCAAGGTGGTCTGGCCACCCTTCGCCGCGTGGATGAGTCCGAACGTGGCCAGGAGCTCAATGAGTTCTTCGGTCGTCTCAATGAGCCCGGAACCCATGTAGAGGTTGCCGAGCTCGAAGATGATGTCGATGAGACCCGGAGCCGTCCAGCACTCCGTGTGGTAATGAGCGTTGACAAACCCTGGCAAGACGAAATGATCGGCACTTCCCACGATGTCATCAAACGGGCCTTGGTTTCTGAGCTCCTCGAAGAGTCCGACGGCCGAAACCCGCGCGTCCTCGACGATCACCGCGCCATCGGCAAGCACGCCAGTGCGACCCATCGCCACCAACGGGTTTCCATGGACGAGGATTCGTCGAGATGTCACTCGCTCGACGCAGGGTCGACTTCGCGAGATTTGAGATAGAGGTCGAGGACACGGTGCAGATGATCTTTCACAAGCAGCGCCGAGCGTTCGGCATCTCGTTCGGCAACTGCCTCGACGATCTTCTCGTGATCGTCTGACGACGCGTTAATGCTGTCGGGCTCGGCTCCCGACAACGCCCGAATCCGTTTGAGCGGACCCTTGAGCGCCGAGTAGGCCGATTCCAACCGGGCATTTCCCGAGAGCTGAACCAGACGGTCGTGAAACTCGCCGATGTCGTTCAACGCGGATTCGTGCTCTCCAGCCGCCTCTTGGCGAGATGCCGTGCGGGCGAACTGCCGGAGCTCCTCGAGTTGCTCATCCGTTGCCCGCTCACACGCAGCCGTGGCCGAAGCGACCTCGAGCGCAGTGCGCAGCTCGATCAAGTCGCGAGCATCCTCGTCGTCCACCGACGAAACGAATGTGCCCTTGAACGGCACCGTTTCGACCATGCCTTCGGCTTCGAGTCGCCCCAGGGCAGCCCGGATGGGCGTCTTGGAAACGCCGAGCTGTTCGACCAACATGTTTTCGGAGATAGCCTGCCCCGGCATCAAGTCGAGGTCGGTGATAGCACGATGCAGCGCTTCGTAGGCAACGTCCTTGAGGTGCACGGACTTGATTGGCGCGAGGCCTTTCTTGTCACTCATGTCGGGGCTCCTGTGTCTCACACGAAGACTGCATCGCCCACGCTACCTTAGATCGTAGATACCACGGAAGGCCATGCAAACAGCTTCCGCCAATCTCGAGGCCCGACGGTCAGCCGAGGTTTACCCAGACCGTCTTGGTTTGTGTGTACGAGTCGAGCGATTCTTCACCGAGTTCGCGACCGTAGCCGCTCATCTTGAACCCGCCGTAGGGCGCCGAAACGTCGAACATCCCGTAGGTATTCAACCACACGGTGCCAGCCTGTAGGGCGGCGGCCACGCGATGCGCACGGCGGACGTCGGTCGTCCACACTCCGGCCGCGAGCCCGAAGCGAACGTCGTTGGCGATCGACACCGCTTCGTCCTCGTCGGTGAACGTGGAAATGGCGAGGACTGGCCCAAACACCTCGTCCTGCATCACCCCCATGCCCGGATCGACGTTGTTCATCACTGTTGGGCGCATGAAGTGACCGCCGGCGAGTTCTCCGTCTGCCCTCTCACCGCCGACGAGGATCTCCGCCCCTTGTGAGCGCGCCACCTGGACCTGACCCAGAACTCGATCGAGTTGAACCTGCGATACGAGCGGCCCCATCTCGGTCGTGTCATCGAGACCGTTCCCGAGTTGCACCGCTCGGGCCTTCTCGACCAGCCGCTCCGTGAGTTCGCTCGCGATATCGGCATGTACGAACAAGCGGGCGCCAGCGATGCAACATTGGCCTTGATTGAAGAAGACGGCGGCGAACGACCCCTCGACCGCCGCGTCGAGATCGGCGTCAGCAAAGACGATGTTGGGCGACTTTCCTCCGAGCTCGAGGGTCACTCGCTTCAAGTTTCCCTTCGAAGCGTCGAGAATCTTGCGGCCCGTTTCGTAGTCGCCGGTAAACGAAACTTTGTCGACGCCGAGGTGGGCCGACAGTGGGGCGCCCGCACCCGGCCCGTCGCCGGTCACAATATTGACAACCCCTGGTGGGAAACCCGCCTCAATGATGAGTTCGCCCAGTCGCAGAGCCGAGAGTGGCGTCTGTTCTGCTGGCTTCAGCACCACCGTGTTGCCCGCCGCCAACGCCGGCCCCAACTTGTAGCCACACATCAGCAACGGGAAGTTCCAGGGCACGATCGCGCCGACGACGCCCAGCGGTTCGCGACGGGTATAGGCGTGAAACTCTGGGATCGATATTGGCAATTGCCGGCCCTCGATCTTGGTGACCCACCCCGCGTAGTAGCGAAAGATCTCGGCCACGAGAGGTATGTCGACGGCCATTGCGTCGCCGAACGTCTTTCCATTGTCCAATACGTCGAGTTGCGCGAGTTCGACAGCGTGTTTCTGGATCAGGTCACCCAGGCGCCACATCAGAGAGGCGCGATGTGTGGGCATCAGCGATCGCCATCCACCAAGCGCATTCCGTGCGGCCTCGACGGCCCGGTCGATGTCGGTGCCATTGGATGCGGGTATCTCGGTGAGTACTTCCCCTGAAGCGGGGTTCTCGACCTCGAGACGATCACCGGTATCGCCTGCGATCCACTCGCCCCCGATCATGTTCAGATGTTGACGGTCGACGAAATCACGCACTGAATCGAGGACTTCCATAACTTGACCCTGCTTTCTTGCTACGCCATGCGGAATGGCATCTGAGATCTCACATCTAAGATTGTAGACAGATAGAAGGGCACCGGCCAGTGGTGCTCAGTCCTTTACTCGAACCGGGCTTTACGCATAGGATACATCTGAGATCTCAGATCTCAGGCCGCCACGGAGTCTTAGGAGCCAACGCCAAGGCGCAGAGTTTGCGGCCTTCAGAACGTGGTCCTGTCCGTGCTCAAACAGGGGGACGACTTGAACGAGCCAACACAACACACCATCGAGGCGCAACAACGGGTCGCCACTGCGCTGAATCTCGAGGACCAGGCGGATTTTGATCGTGCCGCGCACGGCCGCCTCGATGCAGATCCGCTCCCGACGATAGGACATGACACTTTGGACAGGCCCGTTTGGGACCTTACCAGGTACAGCTTCCTGACTGGAGCGCCACCCGCCACCGTCAACCCCAGCCTCTGGCGCCAAGCGAAGCTGAACATGAACCACGGTCTCTTCACCGTTACCGACGGCATCTACCAGGTTCGCGGCTTCGACATCTCCAACATCACGTTCGTACGTGGTGAATCGGGATGGATCGTCATCGATCCATTGAGCGCAACCGAAACCGCCCGCGCCGCAAGAGCACTCGTCGACAATCACTTCGGGCCAGCCCCGATCGTTGCAGTGATCTACACCCACAGCCACGGAGACCACTTCGCCGGCGTCCTCGGCGTGGTGTCGCGCTCCGATGTCCTCGACGGCCGGGTCCCGGTCATCGCCCCCGACGGGTTCCTGCAAGCCGCGGTCTCGGAGAACGTCATCGCCGGCAACGCCATGATCCGCCGCTCCGGCTACATGTACGGCAACGAACTGCCACGAGGAGCGAGCGGGCAGGTCGATGCCGGCATCGGCAAGGCCGACCCCGAGGGATCCGTGGCGCTGATCGCTCCGACCGATCTCATCAAGCAGACGGGTGAGCAGCGGACGATCGACGGGGTCACCATCTCGTTCCAAATGACGCCCGGCACCGAAGCACCCGCTGAAATGAATCTCCACTTCCCAGACTTCCGCGCCCTCTGCATGGCAGAGAACTGCACGAGTGTCATGCACAACCTCTACACCCTTCGAGGTGCCGAGATCAGAGACGGACTCGCGTGGAGCAAGTACATCGATGACGCGATCGTCCTGTTCGGCGGTCAATCCGACGTCGTATTCTCCACCCACAATTGGCCCCGATTCGGAGCATCGGACCTGCACCGCTTCCTGGAGAACCAGCGTGACATGTATCGGTACATCCACGATCAGACGATCCGACTGGCAAACAGCGGACTGACCATGGACGAAATCGCCGAGGAGTTACGTCTCCCGGACAGCTTGGAGAACGAGTTCGAGAATAGGGGTTACTACGGCACCCTCCGGCACAACGCCAAGGCTGTCTATCAGCGTTATCTCGGCTGGTTCGACGGCAACCCGGCAAATCTAGATAGGCAGCCGCCGGTCGAACGCGGGCAGCGTTACGTCGAGGCAATCGGAGGATCTGACGCCGTACTCGACCGGGCGCGCGAAGCCTACGACGAGGGTGACTACCGGTGGGTTGCCGAGTTGGTCGGCCACCTCGTCTTCGCCGATCCCGGGAACGACCAGGCGCGCCACCTTCAAGCAGCCGCGTTCGAACAGCTCGGCTACCAGGCCGAATCATCCTGCTGGCGCAATATTTACCTCACTGGCGCTATGGAGCTTCGCGACGGGATCCACAGGATTGAAGGCGCCCGCGAGGCGTACCCCCTCGACGTTGTGGCGGCGATGACGGTCGAGAACATCTTCGACTCGTTCGGTGTGCGCCTCGACGGTCCAGCCGCAGGCGACCTGAATCTCTGCATTCAATGGCGCTTCGCCGAGACCGGTCAACAGTGGACCCTCTGGGTGCAGCACGGGACCGTCCACTATCGCCAGGGTCACAGCGGCTCGCCAGACGTGACCGTGGAGCTCAGCCGACGATCCCTCGACCGGGTTGTCGCCGCCACGACGACGATCGAGGAGGAGCTCGAGAGCGACGAGCTCTCCGCCTCGGGCGATGTCGACGTACTGCGAGCTTTCGCATCGCTCCTCGAGGAAGTCGAGCGCTATTTCCCGATCGTGACGCCTTGAAGCTGCCAAGCGACTCGTCGGTAGACGAATGCGGCCGAGTCGCTGCTTGCCAAGTTCTACTGGCTCCCACACACAGCAATCCAACGAGAAATCCAACGAACTGAGTCAGACCCCACCAGACGGAGCCGGATTGATCGGACATCACGCCGGACAGAACCGCCGGAATTCGGACGAAAGGGCGTTTGACGGACTGTTGTCAAGGCCCTCTTAATCCGCAGGTTCCGGGTTCAAGTCCCGGGGGGGCATACAACTCGAGATCCCAGTGCTGGCAACGATGTTCCCGGTGCTGGGGTTTCGTGCTTTCGATGCAGCGCGCCCGGATCCAACGGCCCGGTCCGGTCACGTGTGGGGTTGATGCCAGCTGAGCGGAGGATATTCCACACCGTGGAGGCGGCAATTGTGTGGCCGAGGCGTAGCAGTTCGCCGTGAATTCGCCCGTATCCCCAGTTCGGGTTCTCGTTCGCGAGGCGAATGGTAAGGCGTAGGACTTCTGGGTCGATTGGTGGTTATGTCCAATGACGGCGGATTCTTCGTTGGCGCTATCGCAGGACGGTTTCTGGTTTGACGATCAGGAACGCAGTATTGCGACGGACACGTGCCATCGAGGAGTGGAGTAGCGCGAGGATCGTGTGATCGGTATCGGTGAACTGTCGCCTAGCGATCTGATGCTGGAGAACCAGGATCTGGTGGCGGAGGGCCAGGATTTCTGAGTCGCGGGCGTCGCCTGTGGCGAAGAGCCATCGGAGTCGGCTGAGAATGAGGCGCACTAGGGCTGGCAAGAGAGTCACGAGCGCGAAACGTTATTGGCCAGCCCCCGGCCCGAAACCCGCTGATTCACAGGGCGGATGAATATTCGCACGCTCAAGGGCGGCTGGATCCCGGTCCCGCCGACCCATCGCAGCGCAGGAGCGCCACCGCCCATCGAGTACATCGACGACCTGATGCGCTTTAGGGGTCACCCCTATCACGTCGGGTTCTTGTCCTCAGCCAGGATCCACGGTGCCTCACACCAGGTCTTCGGGTCAAACCAGCACCGACGATCAGGCGTTTCCGAGCCTTGGCGAACGAGTCGGGATGAAGTGGCCATCCGCCACCCCGCTCGCAAACAAGGTCGCGCGAGTGCGACGCAGGTCCAAGAAGCAGCCTGCGAGAAAAGGTCGTTCCACCACTCACCCCGACCACGGCGGAGCTGGCGGCAGCCGCCCGGGCTAGAGTCTCCCGAGAGGCAGGGGACGCCAACGACTTGCCTGGGAGAAGTCATGACTGTCAATGTCCTTCCTGCAACCGACACGATCGATGCGGCGACGCTCGAGCAGCTCCGACGTCAGGACTCCCGGACCCGGATCCTCGACGTCCGCGAGGGTTTTGAGTTCGAGACGGCGCACATCCCTGGTTCGTACAACGTGCCGCTCGACACGCTCACCGAACACGCGAGCGACCTGGCCGATCTCGAGCACCCGATAGTGCTCGTCTGCCAATCGGGAGGGCGCGCGACCCAGGCGCAGGGCGCGCTCACGGCGGCCGGCAACGACACGTTGCACATCCTCGAGGGCGGGATGAACTCCTGGATCGAATCGGGAGGCGAGGTAACGCGGGGCGAGAACCAGCGTTGGGCGATAGACCGACAGATCCGATTGATGGCCGGCACCGTCGCACTCGGCAGCGTGGTGTTGAGCACGGTCGTGCCGAAGGCGAAGTGGATCGCGGCCGGGATCGGTACCGGGCTGACCTACATGTCGGTGACCGACCACTGCCCCATAACGCCGATGGTCGCGATGCTCCCATACAACCGCACCGACCGGTGCGACATCGAGGGCGTGCTCGCCAGCCTCAAGTCAGACGCAGCCTGACGGCCCGTCACACCGACGTCGACCACGCTCCTGCGCATCGCACTTCCGCTGGCTTCTGACTTGAGAACACCCCTTCGGCACTTAGCAGTTCCTCGAACCCTCGCAGAACCCGGATCAGCCCGGACGAGGCCGAACTCACCCATACGGACCATCAGCCACTCTTAATCCGCAGGTACCAGATTCAAGTCCGGTGGGCGTACCACGAAAGGCCGCTGATCCATTGGGTTAGCGGCCTTTGTCGTTCACGCGTGGTGCCGAACCGGGTGCCTAGCTTTCGTCCGTCTTGCGTCTCTAGGCAGATCGTCAGCGCGACGACGAACGCGGAGGATCTGTCTCGCGCTCGGGCCACACTCCAGCGGATGTGGGCAGTCCGTCATCGAAGTCTCGAAGGTAGTCGAGCATGAGGGACCGGTTGTCAATGAAGCCCTTGTACGTGGCCAGTTCGTCAGGAAGATCGCGAATCACTCGATGTAGCCGGCGACTCCATTTCGGGATCGTCATGAGGTCTTGAAAACTACATAGATAGCAACGGATTGGAAATACGAGTGCATTCGACCGTGGAAGACGAAAGAACGTTTGCAATTCCACTCGCAGATACTGGTTCTTGCCAATATTTTCAGGCGTAATCGAACCTTTCTGAACGCCCCACTTGTCATAGTTCTCTGGCGAGGTATCGAGCAACGGGTTAACCGTCATGGTCCAGTTGAGTCGTCGGGCTGGTGTGCCCTGCTGAATGCTCAGGAGGAATTTCAGGGCCCGCACGAAGATGTCCATCTCGTGAGCCAGTGGCACCGGTGCATGCCACTCGAAGAAGTTCATCCCGAGATCGAAGTCGAGTGACCAGTCAGCCTGAGTGGTGACGGTTCCTGCGTCCATCCAAAGGTTGTCCGAGCGCTGGTCCAGCAAGCAAAAATCGCCCTGTGTCTGACGAGTGATGTACTCCATCGGCTGATGCGGCAGCGTATTCTCGTCGAGGAAGGTGAAGCTATCGTCGATCTCGAGAGGTTTGTTGACCCAGCGCCATTGGCGTCCGTCGCGATGTAATTCGAATAGGTCAGGGTAGTCCTCGGACTTGCTCACCATGATCAGCTCGAGTAGATCCCAACCTGCCAGGGTCATGTGCGGAAGGGATTGGCAGCGGAGCGGCTCGTCGGCCAGGACGAGTGCTCGATCCCGCATCTCGGATATGTAGTGCTCGTCGACATCGAATCGATTTTCATAGACCGAACCAGGCGGCCCGACTTGATGCTGTTCCATGTTGACCGCGTACATATACGTGTCATCGTGAAACGGGAACGGAAACCGGTTGATCGCCCACGCTGAGTTGTGGAACGTGTAGTCATCGCGGAATGTCTCATCGTGGAATTGAATCGTCATCGTGTCTCCTACCGGTCGAGGATCAAGGTCTCACCCTCGAATCGGGATACACACGGCATGATCTTCTCGCCGCTCGCATGTTCTGCGTCATCGAGCCAATGATCGCGGTGCACAAACTCACCAACCGAGTGGATCACATTCGTTTCGCAATGCCCGCACGCGCCACCCCTACACAGATATGGGGCATCAACACCGACGCGCTCGATCGCCTCTAGCAAGCTTTCTTGTTCGCCGACTTCGATGGTCGTATCCGAGGCCGCCAACTTGACCCGGAACGGCTTGCCCGGGCGGGGAGAGAGAAACTCCTCGAAGTGTGTTGTATCCGTGGGCCAACCATTAACTCGCGCCGCTTTACGAGCCCAATCGATCATTCCCTTTGGTCCACAAATATAGAGATCTGTGCCGAGGGGTTGTCGATCGAGCAGGGCGTCAATGTCGACACGCTGGCCACGGTCGTCATAGTAGAGATTCACATTGGCTGGGTACAGCGACGTGAGTTCCGGTGCGTAGGAGGCCAACTGTTGGCTTCGAGAAGAATAGTGAAGTTCCCAGCAGCCGCCGATGAGTTCCAACTGTTTGATCTGAGCCAAAAATGGGGTGATCCCGATCCCTCCGGCAAGGAGAAGGTGCTTCTTCGCCGAAAGGTTGAGGCTGAAGAGGTTCGTCGGAGAACTGATCTTCAAACGATCGCCGACCTTCACCTTCTCGTGGAGGAACAGCGAGCCACCGCGACCCTCGTCGTCGCGACGAACGGAAATCGCGTAGTTCGCTAGGTCCGTGGGATCCGACATCAGTGAATACGGATTCATGCGAACAACGTCGCTGTCGACCATCTCGAGCACTGTGTGGGCGCCGCCCGAGAATGCCGGGAGAAGACCGCCATCGATGGACTGGAATTCGAAGCGCTTGACCAATTCGTTAATCGTCGTGATCTTGCTCACGACGACAGCAATCTTTCGCGGGCCTGTCATGGTCTCGCGTCGCCACTCATTCGTAGAGCCCTCTCATGGCTGGCACGTTGCCAGGGTCCTCGGCATCTACGCGCACACCTTGGAATGCTGCGAGCCGACGCGAATAGTGGTCGCGCACAAGAAGGGTGAGCCCACAATTCGAACAGATGAAGGGGTCGGTCGCGACGTCTTCGGTGATGCCCTTGCAGTGGACGCACTGCATTCGGCGAGCGGTCGACCCACGATGTTCGGTCTGGATCGCCGAATACGGGACGCCTGCTTTCAGTGCTTCGCTTTCGGCCTGACCAATGAGACCTTCAGAACCCGCTAAGTACAGCTGAAGGCCCATCTTGGCATCTTTGAGCGCGTCTCGGATGTGCGGAAGGAGCGCACCATACGAGGGAGCTATGTGAAGCTGCGTCGGACTCAATGCGTCCAGCTGGTCGGTAAGGTCCACGTCCTTCGGGATGTAGAGGATCTGAGCACTCGCAACCAGTTCGCCGTCGTGGTTCGCCAAGGCGATTATGGCCTGAGCTCCGTGGGCATCGGCGATAAAGAGATGTTCTGGTCCTGGACGCAGCTCAAGCGTCCCGTACACCGGCCGGCTCTTGATGCTCTCAGGAAACTTGTACTCCCGATCAACCATTTGCCGCCCGAATCGACTTGTCCCTGTCATAGAACGGCATCTCTTGCGCGGTGCACGCAATCTCGAGGCCGTCGTTGTTTCGAACCGTGAGAGCCGTCCCCGGAACGGCTGCGCTGACAGGCATGCGAGCGATGCCTACATTGTGTCCGTTGAGGGCTGAGCACATTCCGAATGTGACGACGCCGACAGCGGCACCGTCGAGGAGAAGTGATGCACCTTCATCTGCGGGGACTGGTCCGTCAAGCAGCACTCCGTAGATCTTGAAACGCTCCTTGCCTTCGGACGCGTAATGATTCTCCGCGCCTGCAAAACCCGTCTTTCCTGGAGAAACCGTGAATTCCAAGCCGAGTTCCCACAACGTATCGCCGCATGGTTCGTCATCGAACGGGTACGTCTCAGAGTTGTCACCCGGGTAGAACAAGAGGTAGCTCTCGGTCCGAAGCAAATCCAGCGTGCTGAACTGAACGGGCACAATTCCTAGACTCGCACCCTCAGACAAGATGTAATCCCAGATATGCACTGCATCGCGAGATCTGCAGAAGATTTCATAACCTCGCTCGCCTGTATAGCCAGTTCGCGAGATCATGACCGGTCGGTCGAAGATTTTCGTTTGCAGCACTCCGAAATACCTCAATTCGCGAATGCCTGCCACATGATCGGCAAGAAAGTCGACCGCCACGGGTCCTTGCAGGGAGAGGTCATGGAGGTCATCGTCGAAGAGCACCGAACAGTTCTTGGAGGCAGCAACAAGCGAAAGCTGCTCCATGCCAGCGCCGGTCCCATGGACCACCATCCACTGATTCACCGACAGGTGGTAGATGATGCAATCATCAATGAACTTGCCTTGATCGTTGAGAATCGACGCATATGAGCAACGGCCCGGGCCGATCTTCTCCACGTCACGCGTCGTCACCCGGTCGATCACGGCTGCCGCGTGAGGACCGACGACATGACATTTCTTGAGACCGGACACATCCATGAGTCCCGCCTTGGTCCGGATGGCCTCATAGTCCGCTCGTGCCCGCTCGGGACTGTGGTCGTAAAACCAGGCGGTTCCCATTCCATTCCAGTCCTCGAGTTCAGCACCCAGCTCTAGGTGTCGTTGCGCGAGTGCCGACGTTCTCCAAATTGTGGCCATACCCAGTCCTTATCTATTTGGTCCTTGATATCACGTATGGAAAGACACGCTCATCAAACACGCATTCAGTACCAGGCATCAGGCATGGATTCCTTGCGCTCGGTGATGAAAGCCTGGAGCTCGCGGTCGACTGACGCGTCCAAGTGCGGTGGCGTGTAATCCGCGAGCATCGTCTTCCAGCGGCGATTGGCTCGCTGCTCCATGTCTAGTGAGCCGTTCTCTATCCACTGTTCGAACGACGATGTGTCACTCAGTTGCGACTCATAGTTTGCTCGCTCGAAATTCGACATCGTGTGAGCAGTGCTGAGGTATGACCCACCCGGCCCTGCCTCGCGATATGCATCCGCCGCGAGCGCGTTCTCATCAATTGTGAGACCGTCGAGTTGTCGGTGAAGCATTCCGCACCGGTCGAGATCCATCACGAACTTCTCGTATCCCATGACGAGTCCTCCCTCGAGCCAACCTGCGGCATGGATGACGAAGTTGGTGCCAGCAAGAATGCCCGCCGACATAGCATCGGCCGATTCCTTCATCGCCTGCCCGTCAGCGGACTTTGATGCCGTGTAGTGCGCCCCACAGCGAAGTGGTAGGCCGAGCCGCCGTGCCAATTGACCGATCGCGTATGTGGCGAGTGTGGATTCCGCAGTTCCGAAGGTTGGCGCACCGGTCTTCAAGTCCATGGTGGTCAAGAAGTTGCCGTACACGACTGGCGATCCAGGACGCACAAGTTGTGAAAGCGCAATTCCGGTCATGGCCTCGGCGTGCGCCTGAGCGATCAAGGCGGGCTGTGTTACCGGCCCCATAGCTCCACCAATGATGAAGGGCGAGATGACGCAGCCTTGATTTGCTCGTGCGTAAGTCTTTAGCGCACCGGACATCACGTTGTCCCACACGAGTGGTGAGTTGGCGTTTATGTTTCCCTGAATTACGCAGTTCGAGTCCATGTAACTGCGCCCAAAGACGATGCTTGCCAGGTCGATCGAGTCTTGCGCTCGTTCTGGCGCAGTAACAGCTCCCATGAAGGGTTTCGCGGAGTAGCGGAGATGGGCGTAGACCATGTCAAGGTGCCGCTTGTTGACTGGGACGTCCACAGGTTCACAAACAGTGCCGCCAGAATGATGCAGCCATGGGGAACTCCAGGCGAGCTTGACGAAGTTCTCGAAGTCCTCAATGGTCGCGTAGCGGCGTCCATTGTCTAGGTCTGAGACGAATGGCGAACCGTACGCTGGAAGAAAGACGACGTGATCGCCCCCAACGGAGACCTTGCGCCCATCGCGCCCGCACATGTCAAACTCGCTGGGTGCTGGCGCACACAGCTCCTTCGCTAGCCCGGCGGGAAATCTGACCCGTTCCCCAGTGATGAACGCTCCAGCACCAGCAAAGAGTTCGAGAGCCTCGGGGTCTCCACGAAACTCGACACCAATTTCCTCGAGGATCCAGTCCGAGTGTGTTTCGAGCCGATCAAGCTCGGCAGCTTCCAGCAGTTCATAGGTGGGAACACGGCGGCGCAGTGTGTTGGGTGAACTACTTCCGCCCTTAGCTTTGGCGCGCTCAGCCACTCGAGCCTTCCTGCCCCTGCGCGTGCCAACTGGAGATTCCACGAGCTCATCCTGCTGGAGACCCAGTTGAATGAACATGGCATGTCTGGTTGGCCTGAGCATTAGCTCATGTCATGCTCA
>CAXMRH010000125.1:0-13457 GCA_964196045.1 uncultured Chthoniobacterales bacterium
CGCCTGCAGCACGTCGACTTGGCGACGGATCTTGCTGGTGGCCCAGACGTCGTCGTCGTCACAGAACGCCACGAGCTCGCCATGTGTCGCCAGGATTCCTGTGTTCCGAGCCCCCTGCAACCCTGGCACGCGACTGTTGGGGACCACCATCACCGGACGATTCGTACCCTGACTAGCGAGCGACAGGTCTGGTTCGGTCTGGTCGAATACAACGACCGTTGTGATCACGCCGTCATAGTCCTGCACTGCGATCGCAGCAAGAGTCTCCCGCAGGAGCTCTGGACGATCACGCGTTGCAACGACGGTGCTGACGGACGGCAACATCAAGAATCCTTGGGGTAGCGATAGCGGTCCAACATCATCCACGCGACGCGGCCGACGAGCGAACGCATCTGCGGGTCAAACTCCGTTCGCCACTTCTCGTCGGCGTGGAGCTCAACGGGACGTCGGTCGAGGCGCCGCGGGTTTCCCGAAACGGAGTGGCCCTCACCAAGCACGAGAGGCCCGTCGTTCTCGAACAACTCCTGGCCCATCTGCTCGACGTTAGCGAATGCAAAAACCTGGTCCAGTGTCTCGGCAGGATCGCGAACAAAATCTTCGTATCGAATCGTGGCAATCGGAACACCCAGACGATCCATGTTGGAAAAGGCCCAGTTGAACCACAACCACCTAAGGCCGAGCCGGCCTGGATGTAGCGTGTCCATCTGCTTGGCTTCGCCCTGGACCTCGGGCCGATCGATCTCCTTCGACCACGAATGAGCGACTCCCCTCGGGTCTCGAACGAGGTGGAGGACCCTCAGGTCGACATCGGGTAGCTGACGCAGGAGTAACGCTGTCGAGACGTGCTTCGATGTATCAACAACCACGGGCTTGCCAGACACTTCGAGAATCGCTCGAAGAATGCGGCTGATGACGGCCCCGTACTGAACCGTGCTCGTCGAGACCAACCTTGAAACCTTTGGTACAAGAAGGGCCGGGATATGACGAGTTCGGTCCGCGCGTTGTTGCAGGGTGCGCATCCGCTCTCCAGACACCTGCTGCCAGCCACCAAAGGCGATATCGCCCACCTTTCCCCAGAAGCGGCAATCCGCGAAGGTCTCGCCACATCCGCAGAGGTTGTTCTCGATCACGCCGCGCTCCCAGAGATGCACGAGCTCGCCGATGTTCACCATGTGCGGATTCTCATTGAGGAGGTCGGAGATGATCGTGCTCCCTGAACGGGGTACCGAGCCGATGAAGAGCACGGGAATCTTCTCGAGCTCGTTGCGAACGACTGCGAGCTCCGCTCGGGGCGAAGTCGCCCCCTGTGCCCGGGTCCCCAGAAGGTTGACCATTTGGGCTTCGAATTTCTCCAGTGACTGACCGGCGTGACCATCGTCGACCGCAACTATTGGGGAGCCCCGTTCCACTGCGAGGTCGAGCAGCCGAAAGAATTCGTCCTTGGTTCGCGCCAGCTGGATGTCACCATGGTCGGCAAGTCGTTCGCAGAAATCGACCTGGTGATCGTTTACGTGCTCGTCGTACCGCTCCTCACGAGGAACAACGATCGGAACGATGCCATTCGAGCGGCACTCGAGAATCGTCGCAGGCCCACCGTGACAGACCACTGCGGACGCTTGCTGAAACTGTGCGATCAGCTGCGTACGTTGTAGGTAGTCGACGCTCTCGGTCATCTCCGACGGACAGGAGGTGCCTCGCTGCAATACCACGGTTTCCACGGTTGGCCCTTGCGACAACCATTCGTCCAGCCACCTGACCATCCGGTCGAAGCGGTGATAGTCGGTACCGACCGTGACAAACAGCCGAGCAATGCCCGGTCTTGCGTGCAGGGGCGTATCAGCGAATTGACTCACATCAGCCTGCCAATAAGTTCGGCTCGGGGGTGAAAGACCAGCTGATCCTCCCATTGCACGAGAAAACTCGAGGAGAGCGGCGCACATAGTCGCGCCGTAAGCGACGCGTCGTCAATCCTGTCGTAGACTTCGATGAAGACCGTCTTGGCTCCCATCAGTCTCCCAACGAGAAAGAATGGAAACGCCACCGCAGCTCCAGTGGAGACGATGACATCTGGCCGTTCACGACGGAGCACTCTCCACGCCAGACCGAAGTTTCGAACGAGATTCCGGAGGTTTCGGGTGGTTGGATAATACGCCCACTCACAACGCTCGGACTCGAGCAGGTCGTGACTGTCTGGCATGTCGAAGGTGACCCAGAACCGGTCATGGCTCGCCCACCATGGCTCGAGAACCAACAGGTGAGCGAGATGCCCACCCGACGACCCAACGAGGCCGATCTTTAGCTTGTCTTTCTCTGAGCCGGTAATAAATGTCTCCATCTTCATACCCGGCCGTCGACGGAGTCGTTCTCGTCCTCGACAGGGCTCGCTTGTGGTGGTCTGCCCGAGGTCGAGCCGCCGAATCGGTGAATCGTCTCATATGGCGACGAGTCACCCGAGTCGTCCATCGATCGCTTCGCGTTGCCAGGAATCCCCTTCGGTACGCGCACACTGCCGATGTCACCTGCCCCCGCTGGTATCAAGCTCAGACGACTGTTTCGATTGAGGACGGCCCCGGCAACATCTGCCTGCACGTTCAATAGCTGAACGCGCAGTTCTCCGAGTTCGCTGCGGCGAGTCCGTCCAACCGCAGCAACGATGTACACGGCGTCGGCGATGGAGGCCAACTGCAGTCCATCTGCATGTGTGAGCGCAGGTGGACCGTCGAAGACGACGATCATGTTTCGTTCCTGTGCAATCGCGAGAAGGGCTGCAAGGCCATTGTTCGAGAGCGGCACGGCTGCGCCCGTGCCTGTGGGCAGGATGTGCAACCCGACGCGTTCTTCGCTGTGATCGATGGCCGTCCTGGCGGCATCGAGGTCAGCCTTTGTCCGCAGGAAGTCGTTGAGGCCGATGTGTCCAACCAGACCAAAGAGCCGATCCATGGCCCCATTTCGGCGATCCGCGCCAACGAGCAGGACTTTGCGCCCAGTCTGAGCAATGGCGAGCGCAAGATTGATTGCGACGGTGGTTCGCCCCTCGTGGTCGTTCGCTCCGGTAATTGTGATCGAATCGACGACGTACCCGTTACGAGGTGCGACTGCTGCCGCGGCCAGCCGACGAAAGGCCTCTGCCCCAGGCGTGGTGGAGCCAACCGCGGTCACAAGCGCTGGGCTGTCTTCGGTTATTCGCGGAATGTCTCCAAGGACGGGAACACTCAGATCGATCTCAGTCTCGGCTGCGCTGGACACCCGACGGTCGAGACGATCACTCAATATTGCTGCGAGTCCGCCAAGCAGCAGGCCCATGAGTATTCCGGCCAGCACTGCAAACGGTCTGGGAATGCCAGAGGAGTCTGACTCGGGTGTGGATGCCTCGCTCAAGATGAGGCCCACCTCGAGTGGCGTTCCCTCAAGAACGTTGAGCTGCGAGCGAATTTCCAGACGTTCGGGTTCGAGGCGTCGAAGCCGAATGTCTGACAGCTTGAACTCGACCGACTCCGGATCGAACGTGCCGAGGATGATCTCCTCGGTCTGAATTCGCAGATCGAGGTCGTCCAGTTGGACGTTCAGGCGGTCGATCTTGTTCGAACGGACAACCTCCGCTCGTGCAAGACGGGCATCGAGGTACGTCTGCGCCGAGAGCTGCACGATGGTGGCGGCCTCCGCAGAAGTGTTCCCTCGGTATTTGAATTCGAGGATCTGTGTGTTGCAGTCATTGGTGACGACGATTGCGCCCGTGTTCAAACAAGCACTCACGAGCATGTTTTCCCGCCAGTCGTCCAACATCAACGGGCTTGGGCTCGCTGCGACGACCTCGTCACCGAGGGAGGCCGCGACGATCGCTTCCGTCTCTTCGCTGATCGGATCGTTAACGCGTCCGACATCGGCTTCGCTCGGAATCAGCCGAACGGTCGCGTGCGATTCATAGAAATTTCGGGGACTTGGCAGGAAGAGCAGCGCCAAGATCGTCATCGCCACGACCGCGAGAACGATCATCCACCAGCTTCGCCGGAAGATCCGGCCGTAGTGCCCGAGCTCAAGTTCGTCATTGTCCATAGTGTTGATTTCCCGTCAGCAGGCGCGATGGCCAAAGATCATCTAGCCAATCGGCGTGCCGAGAGGTGAGTTGAGATGTGACGTCGCGGCGAGCGCTCTTTCAAATCGGGGGTCGGCTCAGGAGTGACCTCAAGGCCGCCGATGAGACCGGAAGATGCAGATCTACCGATATCTTTCACGCCGACACCTTTTCGGCCGCAGCGGGCGCACTCGCGCTGTTCTTGTGTCGCTTGGGTTGTGCGCTGCTGCTTGCACGACGGCCACACCGAACAACGTCACACCACCAGAGGGCTCGAGCACAGCGACGACGACATCTGCCTTGGTCCCGACCACCGACCAGGTCGAGCAACTTCCAGAACAAGATTTCGAGAACGACCTCCTTCTTGTTGATGCGGACTTTGAAGGGGCACTTCTCGGCCTTTCGACAGGCCTCAGCAGGGCTGAGCGAGCACCTCGCTTTGGCGGCATCGAAAACGACGCTGGACGCCGGTACGACATCGGGCATGTGTTTCATGCGTGGGATAAACCAATTCCAACGGTCGATGACCTGATGCACCTCGATGAGGACCGAATCCTGATGATCTCGTGGAACGGCACGGATACCCGGGAGATCGCCGCTGGCGTACATGACGAGTGGATCCGATCGCAGGCGACTGCAGTTCGCGACCTCGAGCAACCGCTTCTCTTGCGATGGCTTTGGGAGATGGATGGCAACCGACGGCGTGCCTGGGTGCATTCCGGCCCCGATTATGTGAAGGCGTGGCTCCACGTGCGAAACCTGTTCGACGAGGTCGGCGCAGACAACGCCCAGTTCGTGTGGTGCCCGAACGAATTTCTCTTCGCCGAAGGTAGTGACCCCGACGTCTGGTACCCCGGCGACGAGAACGTCGATTGGCTCTGCGCGGACGGATACAACTGGGGCACATCCATCGATTCGCCGGAGTGGGTCGGAATGGACACGATCTTTGCTGACTTCATCGAATGGGCATCGCCACACGACCTTCCGATCATGATTGGAGAGACGGGTGCCGCTGAGGCGGAACCGGGGGCGAAAGCTTCGTGGTTGCGGGAGGTCCCGGACATACTTCGGTCCGACCTCCTGGACGTGGACGCGATCGTATATTTCGACAAGGACTTCACCGGAGCCGGCCACCAGGACTGGAGGGTCGATACCTCAAACGAGACCTACGAAGCGTGGCTCGAGGTAAGCGCCGATCCCTGGCTGAACCCGTTCGATCGTTGAGTCGTCGACCCGCTCGCGAAACCTCCCGCGGACCCGACTAGAGGGCAGGTCCTAACACGGTCACGTCCTGTCCTAACTCATCGTTGTAACGAGCACGCTGACCATCAACACCGTCATTACAGACATTGGAACGCCGAGCCGTAGATAGTCGGAGAAGCGGTAGCCGCCGGGTCCATACACCATGGTGTTCGTCTGATAGCCGACCGGCGTGAGAAACGAAGCCGAGCCGGCAATCGCGGCACCCATGACCAGCAATCTCGGGTCGAGCGAAGATTGCTCGGCCACGTCGAGGGCGACAGGAAACACAAGTGCCACGGCCGCTGCGTTTGTGATCAGCTCGGTCAACACCATCGTCGTGAGCACTACCCCAACAACCGCGCCGAACGCGCCCGCCCACCCGAATCCCGACAACAAACCGTCCGTCACCTGGTCGCCCAGACCGGATACGGATACCGCTTGTCCGAGGCCGAATGCGCCTCCGATCATCAGCACGACATTCACGTCGACGGCATCTCGAGCCTCTCGGGGACGAAGGATTCCGAAGAGTACGACGAGAATGGCGGCGAGGATCGTCGCTCGTGTCACGGACATGACGTCCAACAAGGGCAGCACAACCACGAGTGCCAGAGCTGCGATCGCCAATGGCGACCGGTTGGTTGCCGCGGGCATGTCCGCGTCCAGCCGAGAAACCAACAGAAAGTCGCCGGTGTCCCGCCATCGAGTGCGGAAGTCCCGCTCGGCGACCACGAGGAGCGTGTCACCAGCTCTGAGTCGAACAGAACCAAGTTTCTCGTTCACCTGCTGGCCGCTGCGATGAATCGCGAGGATGGCTCCCTGATAGTGGCTTCGAAAGTCCATCTCTGCGGCGGTTCGCCCAGCGAGCGGTGAGCTAGGGCCGATCACCACCTCGAAGAAACCAGCGTCCTTGCGATTTCGTAGCGCATCCACCGCATCGGGCTCCGCAGGAGAGAGGCCGGTCTTTCCTTGTAGGTCGACGATGTCGTCGACGCGGCCTGCGAACAGCAATCGATCGTCAGCACGCAAGGTCTGCGCGGGGCGAACTGGCGCAATCGTGCCTCCGGCTCGCTGAATCTCCGCAAGGTACACACCCTGAAGTTGGCGAAGGCCTGCATCCTCCACACTCGATCCCTCTACCGCTCCCCCAGGGTCGACCGTCATCGCAACGGTGAATGCACGGCCATACTGAACGTCGCGAGGGCGCCGACGTTCAGGAAGCACCACGGGGGCGAGTGCCACGATCAGGATGAGGCCGACAGCGGCAAGTGGCAGCGCGATTCGAGCAAGCTCGAACATTCCGAGTGGCTCCTGCCCGGACTCGATCAACAGGCCGGACGCGACCAAGTTCGTCGATGTTCCAATGGCCGTCACCGCTCCGCCAAGAATGGTCGCGTAGGACAATGGGATGAGGAACGTCGACGCCGAACGGCCTTTCTCATCCGCCCAGCGTGTGACCGCAGGCGTCAGCATCGCCACGATCGGCGTGTTGGCGAGGAACGCGCTCCCCGCGGCCGATGGAACGACCAGCCGCGCAAGATCTGCCCGAATGCGTCGAGGTTCGGCTAACAGTCGGGAGACGACCGGTTCGAGGGCCCCGGTCTTGTCCACCGCTCCTGCAAGAACGTAGAGGCCAGCAACGGTGATCGGTGCAGTGTTCGCGAAACCCGAGAACGCCTCCTCCGCCGACGTCACACCCAACACATAGAGAATCGCGGACGCGCCGAGAATGCCCGCGGGAGGCGAGATCAGGCCGCGCATCAGCCCTCCAACCATCACGAGGAGAACCGCAACGGTCATCCATGCATCAAGACTCACAAGCACTCCATCGGCCGTGGTGCGGCGAAAACGAGAGAAACTCCCCAGCCGAAGCCGGGGAGTTTCAGTCAAACATCTACATCGCGATGTTCATGCCCCTGGGGCGTGAACTCGGTTAGTGAGCGAAGCGAACGGCTTACTCGCCGACTAGGCCGACCGTATCGCTGCGGTTGGCCAGCCAATCTGCGAGGTCTTCGTCCTCGTCAGCTGAGCTGTAGAACTCCATCGGCGTGTAGTCGGGCGCATGCGGCTCGACCTTGCGGTACTCGGCAATACCCGTACCAGCCGGGATCAGCTTGCCGATGATGATGTTCTCCTTGAGGCCGATCAGACCGTCGCTCTTGGATTCGATTGCGGCCTCGGTGAGGACACGGGTCGTTTCCTGGAACGATGCTGCAGACAACCACGAGTCGGTGGCGAGCGATGCCTTGGTGATACCCATAAGTTCTGGGCGACCTTCTGCGGGACGCTTGCCTTCTTGCACAAGCTGACGGTTGGTATCGGCGTACACCTTGGTGTCGACGCGCTCGCCGGGCAAGAAGTCCGAGTCACCAGGTTCCTGTACCGCAATGCGGCGAGTCATCTGACGAACGATCAACTCGATGTGCTTGTCGTGAATCGACACGCCCTGATCTCGGTAGACCTTTTGGACTTCCTCGACCAAATAACGCTGCGTCTCGCGGACACCCTTGATGTCCATGAGTTCCTTGGGGTCACGGGGACCTTCGACGATTGCATCACCAGCGGTGATCTCATCGCCGTCGTTCACCTCGAGACGAGCCAACGTCGGAACGGTGTAAACGTCTTCAACACCATCGTCACCGATGATGAGGATCGTCCGGCCCTTACCGTCGTCTTCGCCCACTCGCACGACACCACTGGTCGCTGCCAGAGTTGCCTTGCCCTTTGGTGAACGAGCTTCGAAGAGCTCGACCACTCGTGGGAGACCACCAGCGATATCGCCACCGCCCGCAACACCACCGGTGTGGAACGTACGCATCGTGAGCTGAGTTCCAGGCTCGCCGATCGACTGTGCAGCGATGACGCCCACAGCTTCTCCCGCCTCGATGGTTATGCCCGTCGCGAGCGACGTGCCGTAGCAGTGTGCAGACACACCACGCTCGGACTCGTCGGTGAGTGGCGACAGGACACGAACACGATCGATCGTGGTGTCGTCACGCATGGCGATCATCATTGGCTCCGACACTTCAGTGCCAGCTGCGTACTTCGTACCGTCGCTGAGCTTGATGTCGTCCGCAAGCGAGCGGCTCAGGAGACGGGTCTCGAGGTAGGTGCGATGACCAGCAGTTTCGGGGTTCACATCTTCGAGCCAGATGCCACGAACGGTGCCACCGGCTGCGAATGGATCCTCGAGATTGATGATCAGCTCCTGCGCCACGTCGACGAGTCGACGGGTCAGGTAACCAGAGTCAGCGGTACGAAGAGCAGTGTCGACGAGGCCCTTACGAGCACCCGGCGTTGCAATAAAGTACTCGAGCATGGCGAGGCCTTCACGGAAGTTGCTCTTGATTGGACGGGGAATCATGTCGCCACGAGGGTTCGCAACGAGGCCACGCATCCCAGCAATCTGGCGGACCTGCATCATGTTTCCTCGAGCACCAGAGGTCACCATCATGTCGATCGGGTTGAAGAGCTCAGCCTTCAGGCCAGCCTCCATCTCGTTCTTCACCTGTTCGGTGGCCTCGGACCAGATCTCGACCTCTTTCTGTCGACGTTCACCATCGGTGATGATGCCGCGACGGAACTGAGTCTCGACCTTCTCTGCGTCCTTCTCGTGTGACTCGAGGATTCCGGCCTTGCTGTCCGGCGTCTTCACGTCGTCGATGGACACCGTCAAGCCAGACTGCGTCGCAAAGCGATAGCAGAGGTTCTTGATGCCATCGAGCGTGGTCGAGACAACTGCCTTTGGATACTCCCGAGCCAGCGTGTCGACGATGTCGCCCATCGTGCCCTTCGCAATTGGCTCGTTGATGTACCGGAAGTCGTCCGGAAGGACTGCGTTGAACAGAATTCGACCGCTGGTCGTCGGTGTGTAGACAGCGGCGACACCATTGGCTGGCGTCTCGAGCAAGGCAGGATGACGGAAGATCACCGGCGCATGCAGATTGACGTCGCCGATCTCGTAGGCCATCTCGACCTCATCGAGGTTTCGGAACGTCCGGCCCTCGCCCTTGGCTCCCTCAACAATGCGGCTGAGGTAGAAAGCACCGATAATCATGTCCTGGGTCGGCGTGACGAGCGGTCGGCCGTTAGCCGGGCTGAGCACGTTGTTAGCGGAGAGCATGAGCACGCGAGCCTCGGCCTGCGCCTCGGCGGACAGCGGCAGGTGAACTGCCATCTGGTCGCCATCGAAGTCAGCGTTGAAGGCGGTGCAGACCAGCGGATGAAGCTGGATTGCCTTGCCTTCGACAAGGACGGGCTCGAACGCCTGGATGCCGAGACGGTGCAGCGTTGGTGCACGGTTGAGGAGCACGGGGTGCTCTTTGATGACATCGTCGAGGACGTCCCAAACCTGTGGCTTGCGACGCTCCACCATGCGCTTGGCAGACTTGATGTTCTGCGCAACGTCGGTGTCGACCAGCTTCTTCATGACGAACGGCTTGAACAGTTCGAGTGCCATGAGCTTCGGCAGACCGCACTGGTGCAGATGCAGCGTCGGACCGACCACGATGACCGAACGGCCCGAGTAGTCGACGCGCTTGCCGAGCAGGTTCTGGCGGAATCGACCCTGCTTGCCCTTGAGCATGTCGCTCAGTGACTTGAGGGGACGATTACCGGGTCCGGTGACCGGACGACCACGTCGGCCGTTGTCGAACAATGCGTCGACGGCCTCCTGGAGCATCCGCTTCTCGTTGTTCACGATGATCTCGGGAGCACCGAGATCCAAGAGACGCTTGAGACGGTTGTTGCGGTTGATCACGCGACGGTAGAGGTCGTTGAGGTCCGACGTGGCGAAACGGCCACCGTCGAGCTGCACCATCGGGCGGAGCTCCGGTGGGATCACGGGAACGACGTCGAGGATCATGGCGCGGGGATCGTTGACCCGGTTGCCACGCTCGTCACGACGGTTGAACGCCGCAACGATCTTCAGCCGCTTGATCGCCTTCTGCTTACGCTGGGCGGAAAGTGGCTTCACACCCTCGTCAGGATCGATCTGCGCACGAAGCTTGATCTCTTCGTCGTCGAAGTCGATGCGTGCAATGAGCGCTGCGAGCGAACCCGCACCCATGCCACCCTCGAAGTAGTCGGCGTAACGGATGTGCATCTCGCGCCACAACATCTCGTCTTCGATGATCTGTCGTGAGAAGAGGCTCTTGAACTCGTCGAAGCTGCGAGTGAGGACGTCGATCTCCATCTCGTAGCGCTCGCGAACCGACGCGAGGTCCTTGTCAACAGCGCGCTGGCGAGCCTTGATCTCGGTGTCCTTGGCCTTGGCCTTCTCCATCTTCGCGACCTCGGCTTCGAGGTCTTCGTGAACGCGAGCAAGCTCGACTTCCATCTCCTTCTCGAGCTCGTCCTTCTCGGCGAGCATCTCGGCCTCGAGGTTCGGAAGATCCTCGTCGCGACGCTCTTCGTCGACCCAGGTCACGAGGTTTGCCGCGAAGTAGATGACCTTCTCTAGCTGCTTTGCCTTCAGCTCTTCACGAGCTTCGGTCCCCATGAGGAGGTACGCGAGCCACGAACGGGTACCACGGAGGTACCAAATGTGGACCACGGGAGCAGCGAGCTCGATGTGGGCCATACGTTCACGACGCACCTTCGAGCGGGTCACCTCGACGCCGCAGCGCTCGCAGATGATGCCCTTGAAGCGCACGCGCTTGTACTTGCCGCAGTAGCACTCCCAATCCTTCGTCGGGCCAAAGATCTTCTCGCAGAAGAGGCCGTCCTTCTCTGGCTTCAGTGTGCGGTAGTTGATTGTCTCAGGCTTCTTCACCTCGCCGTTCGACCACATACGGATCGAGTCGGCGGTGGCGAGGCCAATGCGGATCTGATCAAAGTCGTTTACATCAAGCATGTTTTGTCCTTTTCTCAGTTTCCGGCGAATCGTGCAGCGCGCTCGGCCTCGCGGCGAGCATCTTCTTCGTCCGACCCACGTTCGGGACGGCTGAGGTCGATGCCAAGCTGTTCTGCTGTGCGGTAGATCTCGTCGTCGATCTCTCGGAGTTCGACGTCTGCGCCCTGCTTGTCGAGAACCTCGACGTTCAGGCAGAGGGCCTGCATCTCCTTGATCAGCACCTTGAAGCTCTCGGGAATTCCAGGCTCCGGAATGTTTTCGCCCTTGACGATCGCCTCATAGACCTTGACTCGGCCGAGGACATCGTCGGACTTGATCGTGAGCAGCTCCTGCAAGCAATACGCAGCGCCGTAGGCCTCGAGGGCCCACACTTCCATCTCTCCGAAACGCTGACCACCAAACTGGGCCTTACCGCCCAATGGTTGCTGCGTGATCATCGAGTACGGACCAGTCGAACGAGCGTGGATCTTGTCATCGACGAGGTGAGCCAGCTTCAGGATGTACATGAACCCAACAGTGATTGGGTTGTCGTATATCTCACCAGTCCGACCGTTGTAGATAGTCTGCTTGCCGTCTTCTTGGATGAGGCGTTTGCCCTCGGTGGTCTCCGGGTTCAGATTGCGGAGAATCTCTTGGATCGTTGGGTGCTTGCCGGCCAACTCGACCTCATCCCACTTCGCACCATCAAACGACGGCGTGGCGACGAGAGTTGATGGTCGTGTGGTTGGGCGAGTCTTGTATTCGGTCCCCATGATTGGATCGAGTCCGACCTTCTTGCCGTCGATCTCCCAACCCCACCGAGCGGCGTAGCCGAGGTGCGTTTCGAGCACCTGACCCACGTTCATCCGAGAAGGAACGCCGAGTGGATTCAAGATGATGTCGACGGGCGTGCCGTCAGCAAGGTGTGGCATGTCCTCGACCGGAAGAATCCGGCTGATGACGCCCTTGTTGCCGTGACGACCAGCGAGCTTGTCGCCCACGCTGATCTTGCGCTTTTGGCCGACGTAGACACGGACGAGCTGGTTGACTCCCGGAGGAAGCTCGTGGTTATCGTCGCGGCTGAACACCTTGACGTCGATGACCTTGCCGGTCTCGCCGTGTGGCACCTTCAGCGATGTGTCGCGAACCTCGCGGGCCTTCTCGCCGAAGATCGCTCGAAGGAGCCGCTCTTCTGGCGTGAGCTCAGTTTCGCCCTTGGGCGTGACCTTGCCAACCAACACGTCGCCGGGGTTGACATCGGCGCCGACACGAATGATTCCTCGTTCGTCGAGGTCGGCGAGGATGTCATCAGAGAGGTTTGGGATGTCCCGAGTGATCTCTTCTGGGCCAAGCTTGGTATCTCGAGCATCGATTTCGTGCTCCTTGATGTGAATCGACGTGAGCACGTCGTCTCGCACCAAACGCTCGGACAGGATGATCGCATCCTCGAAGTTGTAACCCTCCCACGTCATGAAGGCGACGAGGAGGTTCTTTCCGAGGGCGAGCTCACCATGATCGGTCGAGGGGCCGTCGGCCAGGATCTGACCGTTCTTGACAGCTTCGCCTTCAGAAACACGAGGCTTCTGGTTGATCGACGTGTCCTGGTTGGACCGTTCGAACTTGAGCAAGCGGTAGACCTTCTTGCCAAGCTTCTTGTACTCAACAGTCATCGAACGACCGTCGAGTTCGGTGGCCACGCCATCGTCTTCGGCAATGACCATGTTGGCGGCGTCGCGAGCAGCGCGAGCTTCGACACCGGTTCCGATGTACGGAGCCTCAGCAGAGATGAGCGGCACAGCCTGACGCTGCATGTTTGCGCCCATGAGCGCGCGGTTTGCATCGTCGTGTTCGACGAAGGGAATCAACGCAGTTGCGATCGAGATGATCTGCTTTGGCGAGACGTCCATCATCTGGACCTCTTCGGGCGCCACCGACGAGATCTCGGTCGTCGCACCGAAGAAGACGTCCTGTTCGAGCTGCAGACGAAGATCCTGAAGCGAAGCCGCCTGCGGCGAGCGACGTACGAGGATTCGGTCGTTCAGGAAGCGTCCGGTCTCGTCGACCTTTGCGTTCGCCTGAGCAACGACGTACTCCTCTTCCTCATCTGCTGCGAGATACACGATCTCGTCGGTCACCCGACCGTCGATGACCTTGCGGTATGGCGACTCGATAAATCCGAATGGATTGACTCGACCGTACGTTGCGAGCGCACCGATCAGACCGATGTTCGGGCCCTCAGGTGTCTCGATCGGGCACATACGTCCGTAGTGCGAGAAGTGAACGTCTCGAACCTCGAAGCCTGCTCGCTCACGC
>CAXMRH010000126.1:0-8044 GCA_964196045.1 uncultured Chthoniobacterales bacterium
GCCGGAGTCGACGATGATTCCACCGATCGATGTTCCGTGCCCTCCCAAGAACTTCGTCGCGGACTGCACGACGATGTCGGCACCCCATTCGATCGGTCGGCACAGGTACGCGGTGGCGAACGTGTTGTCGACCACGAGAGGGACTCCGAACTCGTGTGCGACCGCCGCGAGGGGTTCGAGATCAGCGACCTCGCCTGACGGGTTGGCGATGATCTCCGTAAAGACGGCCTTTGTGTCATCGTCGATCGCGGCGCGAACCGCCGCCGGGTCGTTTGTGTTCACGAAGCGGGTGTCGATGCCGAGGCGTCGCAGCGTCACATCGAATTGGGTGACCGTGCCGCCGTAGAGAGACGCGTTCGCCACGATGTTGTCGCCAGCTCCCGCGAGTGCTGTCATCACTAGATACTCGGCGGCTTGTCCGCTTGCACACGCCACACCGCCGATGCCTCCCTCGAGGCTTGCGATCCGCTCCTCGAATGCGGCGATCGTCGGGTTGGAGATCCGCGTGTAGATCGTGCCGAACTTCTGAAGCGCGAACAGATCGGCAGCATCTTGGGTGTCTTCGAAGACGAAGCTCGTCGTTTGATAGATCGGGACGGCTCTCGCACCAGTGTGCGGATCTGGTCGAGAGCCAGCGTGCAACGCTCGGGTTCGGAAACCCCATTGATGATCGGACATGATTCGAAAACTACCTGGTGGGGGGTGGGTATTCCTCTACGATCCAATTGTGATCGGAATCGGAACGGACCTTGTGGAGCTCGATCGATTCCGGATCACGCTTGAGCGCACACCGGGAATCCGAACCAGGACGTTCACCGAAGGTGAACGCGCGTATGCGGATTCGAAGAACGATCCGACTGAGCGATACGCCGTTCGATGGGCCGCCAAGGAGGCCGTGATGAAAGCGATGGGTGTCGGTCTGGGCGAAGTATCCATGTACGACATCGAGATCGTTCGCGCGGAATCGGGAGCGCCGTCAGTGCTTCTGCACGACACGGCGGCATCGATGGCCGAATCGCTCGGCATCACGGAATGGAAGCTCACGCTGACGCACACGGAGTCGTTTGCTCAAGCGATCGCTGTCGCTCTCTGAGATCTCAAGCGGACGCCGTCGTCGGTATGATCGGGTGATGTATGAGAACGACCCCACGACCGTCCCCGATGACGTCGAGGAGCCCGCTGCTGTAGATACGCCCTCTGCAACGAACGTGGATGAGCTCGAGGATCGGCTCAGGGATCTCCAGACTGCGATGGACCAACTCCAAACGGGCGATCTCGATGGCGCAGAGCGTGCAATAGAAACACTTGAGGACCGCATCGGTTCTCGGCGAGACTAAGTACATGAGCTCCGTCGACGACTTGGATTTGGCCTCAACCGACACCGCAACGGTCACGGAGGAGATGATCTTCCCGTTGCCGCCCACATTCGACACCGTCGAAGAGGAACGCGAGCACCGCAAGAAGTCGTTGGTGGACGCGCTGCACATCATCGGTGCACTGCGGTTGGCCGAGGGCGCAGCAGGCCACATCACCGTGCGCGATCCAGAACACACCGACCGATTCTGGGTCAATCCGTTCGGGATGTCCTTCAAGGTTGTCGAAGTTGAGCACTTGATTTGCGTGGACCATTCTGGGGAAATCGTTCACGGCAATCGCCCGCTGAACAACGCCGCGTTCGCGATTCACGGTGCCATTCATGCCGCCCGCCCGGACATCGTGGCCGCGTGCCATACCCACGCCATGTACTCCAAGACTTTCTCCGCCCTCGGGCAGCCCTTGGCCATGATCACACAGGACCACTGCATGTTCTACAACGACGTTGCCATGCACTCCGACGACGGCGGCGCAATCGTGACCGACCTCGCGTCAGGCGAGAAGCTTGCCGCTTCCCTCGCGGACAAGAAGGCGCTGATCCATCAGAATCATGGGATTGTCACCACCGGCGAGTCGGTGGATGAAGCCGCCTGGTGGTTTATTGCGCTCGAGCGTGCCTGCCAGAGCCAACTCGTTGCACAGGCAGCGGGAGAGCTGCAGATCATTCCCGACGAATACGCCCAATACAGCTACGACCAGTCCGGATATGCGTTCGCGGGCTGGTTCCAGTTCCAGACGATCAAGCAGGAATACGACCTACGCTGAGACCATCATCCGTCGAAACACGGCCCCGACGCGGGGCTCGACGTAGCGAGCGAGCAGAAGTGCGGCCAAGGCCATACCGAGTCCCGTGAGAACGGCCATACCTACCGCCGACCATCCCCATGCGCGGAAAACGGCGAATCCGATCTCTTGATGGAGCAGATACAGCGGATATGACGCCGCGCCGAGCGCGGCGAATCGAGGCAGGCGTAGGCGTGGCAGGCCACGCCAGGCAATGGTGGCCATGATCGCGAAGAAGAGCAGGACGAGTGCGCGGCTGACTCCGGCCGACACGAGATGCCCAGTCTGGTCCTCTAGATCTTGGACCCTTGGTCCGACCCACGAGAGCGCCAACGTCACTGCTGCCGCCAACGTCACGACCCTGATGGCATCGATGCGTCGATCCCGATGCACCTGGTAGAGGACAGCGCCCGCAACGAAATAGTGTGCATACGCGGTGAGGAGCACGCGGTCGACCACGTCGGGGGTTTCGATCACGGCGCGTAGGGCGCTGTACGAGATCCAGCCGAGCAGAACCCGATCGATCTGAGATAAGGCGCCGAGGCGAAGCGCTACCGCGACCAGTACATAGAACTGCAGCTCCACGGCCAGCGACCAATACGAGCCATCGAGTGCGCTCTCCCCGAATACGTTCGGAACCATCGTCATGTTCGCAAACACGCGCGCCAACGAGACGTCTGTGTTGAGTAGGCCGACGGCAGCGGTGAGCGGCACGCACACCCAAAAAATCGGATAGATCCGAACGATGCGGGCCCGGGTGAAGCTCGAGGCGCTGCGGTTTGAGGCGCTCATCATGATCACGAAACCACTGAGAATGAAGAAGAAGTCGACACCGAGGAACCCGTATTGCGCGACAGCGGCGAATGGAGTGAGCGGATCGTCGGTGACGCCAACGGCGGGTCCGAGGAACAAATAGTGGAATGCGACAACCCCTGCTGCTGCGATGAACCGCGCAAGATCGAGCTCGTACAAGCGGCCAATGACGGGAGCTGCTGTGGTGCGCTCGGTGTTGGGTTGTGCTTGGGTGGCCACTGCCATCTACAAGGTTTCGGTGGTCTGGGGACACTCGCGAATGGGTAGTTCGGCTCAGGCCTCCGTCGAGTCGGTACGGTTTTCGGCGTGAGCTCGGGAACATCGCCAGCGGAGGTCAACGTTTCGTATCCTCCTGACCTTCCGATAGCGGAACGACGTGAAGAGCTCTTGCAGGCGATTCGCGATCACCAGGTCATCGTCGTCGCGGGTGAGACCGGGTCCGGAAAGAGCACGCAGCTTCCCAAGATGTGCATCGAGCTCGGCCTGGCCAAGACTGGCTGGATCGGACATACCCAGCCACGCCGCATCGCCGCTCGATCTATCGCAGAACGGATCTCCGAAGAGCTGGGAGACGAGCTGGGAGGCCTCGTTGGATACAAGGTCCGTTTCACCGACCGGGTGTCAGACAAGACCGCGGTGAAGATCATGACCGACGGAATTCTCCTCGCGGAGATGCAGCACGACCGGCGTCTGTCGAAGTACTCAGTTCTGATCATCGATGAGGCCCACGAGCGAAGTCTCAACATCGATTTCTTGCTGGGCTATCTGAAACAACTTCTCCCGAAACGCCCCGACCTCAAGGTGATCGTGACGTCCGCGACGATCGACACGCAACGATTCTCGGAGCATTTCGACAACGCACCCGTGATCGAGGTGTCGGGTCGGACCTACCCCGTCGACGTCCGCTACCGACCTCTCGAGGATCCAGAGTCCGGTGTTTCCCTGTCGCAGGCTGAGGGAATTATCGAGGCCATCTTCGAACTCGAGAACGAGGCCGAGGGTGATGTTCTTGTCTTCTGCAGCGGCGAACGGGAAATTCGCGATGCGACGGCCGCATTGGCCGACGCGAAACTTCGGGACACCGAGGTCGTTCCGCTGTTCGGCCGGTTATCGGCCGCAGAACAGCATCGGGTGTTCCAACGCCCGGATCGCGGTCGTGTCCGACGGCGCATCGTGATCGCCACGAACGTGGCCGAGACCTCGCTCACGGTTCCAGGGATTCGTTATGTGGTCGATCCTGGAACGGCGCGTATCAGCCGCTACAGCAACCGCACAAAGGTCCAACGACTGCCGATCGAAGACGTCTCACAAGCATCGGCCAACCAGCGCGCAGGACGTTGTGGGCGACTCGGGCCTGGTATCTGTATTCGACTCTTCTCCGAGGAGAATTTTGTCGATCGACCCGAGTTCACCGAACCAGAGATCACGCGGACCAACCTCGCGTCGGTCATCCTGCAAATGGCGTCTCTGGGTCTTGGCGAGATGGAGCGATTTCCCTTCGTCGAGCCGCCGGAGCTACGCAATATCCGCGACGGTGTCGCGCTCCTCGAGGAGCTCGATGCGGTCGACCCCGACCATGCTGGCTCGAAGAAGTGGCTTACGTCGATCGGCAAGGACCTCGCCCGTCTTCCGATCGATCCTCGGTTCGGGCGCATGGTCATCGAGGGTGCCGAGACCGGCTGCCTTCGTGAGGTGATGATCATCACCGCGGCATTGTCCGTCCAGGACCCGAGGGAGCGTCCGTCGGAAAAGCGTGAGGCGGCTGCGGAATTCCACTCTCGCTTCACCGAAGCAGGCTCGGACTTTCTCACCTGGCTGAACCTGTGGGAGTACCTCGAGACCGAGCGACGCGCTCGTTCGAATGGTCAGTTTCGCAAGATGTGTAAACGCGAGTTCCTCAATGTGAACAGAATTCGCGAGTGGCAAGACATCGTTCGTCAGCTCGAGCGGACCGCCAAGTCGTCGCGGTGGTCATTGAACCAGCAGCCCGCAAGCGCAGACGTTGTTCACCAGGCCCTACTCACGGGTCTGTTGTCGCACATCGGCTTGAAAGATTCTGCGACCAACGAGTTCACCGGTGGTCGAAATGCCCGTTTCCTGATCAGCCGAAGTTCGGTCGTCGGCAAGAAACCACCGAACTGGGTCATGGCGGGAGAGCTCGTCGAAACGAACAGGCTCTGGGCGCACAGTGCTGCCCGTATCCAACCTGAATGGGCCGAGCGCGCCGGGGAGCACCTGGTGAAGCGCAGTTACGAGGAGGCCGAATGGGATCGCGAGCGCGGCTCCGCCATGACGGTCGAGCGAGTGACGCTCTATGGCGTTCCGCTCGTTGGCGGGCGTCGAGTGCACTATCGACAGGTCGACGCAGACGTCGCCCGAGAGTTGTTCATCCACCACGCGCTGATCGAAGGGGACTGGGAAACCCATCACGCGTTCTTCGCGCAGAACGAGTCTGTGCTCGACGAGGTTCGACGGCTCGGTGCTCGTCAACGAAGAGACCTCTTCGTCGAGTACGAGGTGTTGTTCGACTTCTATGACGAGCGCCTTGGCAAGGACGTCACCTCCGCTGCGGATTTCGACCGCTGGTGGAACCGCAAGCGAAAGAAGAACCCACGTCTCCTCGATCTACGGCTCGATGACATCTTCGAGGCCGAGGACGTCGTCGACGATCACTCGTTTCCCGACGTCTGGCGAGCGGGTGACGTCGAACTCCCGGTCGAGTACGAATTCGATTCGAATTCGGCAAACGATGGCGTGACGGTTCTGGTGCCTGTTTCGTTGCTCGGCCACCTCGACTCAGCGGCCTTTGCATGGAACGTCCCGGGACTCCGCGAGGAGCTCGTAACTGCGTTGTTGCGGACCATGCCGAAGCCGGTCCGAAAGCCCTTCGTGCCGATTCCGGACACCGTGTCGGCGATCATGCCTGAACTCATCACATCTGAGGGAAATCTCATCGAATCCGTACGGCTGGCCTTACGAAACCTCCGTGGCGAAGCCCTCCCGGCCGACGCGCTGTCGATCGAGCGTCTCCCGGATCATCTGCGCCCAGTCTTTCGAGTGGTCAACGACGATGGGGACCTCCTGGCGCAGGGTCGCGATCTCGATCTTCTCCGAGAACAACTTGCTGAAGCAGTTCGCGATGGGCTCGCCGACGGTGATCACTCGATCGTCAGCGAAGGAAACACCACGTGGACGTTCGGTGAGATACCTACTTCGTTCAGCACGTCTGCGGCCGGCCAACTCGTCCAGGCGTACCCTGCGCTCGTCGACGAGGGCACCACGGTGGCACTGCGGCTCCTCGCCGACGAGGCGTCTCAGTACGAATCGATGTGGCTGGGAACCCGTCGACTTCTGCGGCTCAACGTCGGTGGTATCGCGCGCATGCTCAATGACCGACTCGATCACGTGGCGAATCTTGCGATTGCATCGAGTCCACATGGCACGAAGACCGCATGGGTGAACGACGCCGCGGACTGCATCTTTTCGCATCTGCTGGCCGATGCCGGCGGTGCTGCATGGAACGAGAAGGAATGGGCCCAGCTCGTCACGGACGCCCGTGACGGTCTGCCCGAAGCCGTCGACGTGCTCGCCCCAGCCGCGGTCGAGATTCTCGTATTGGGCGCCCGTTTACGTGCCGAACTCGATGGTCAAGCGACCGCCGCACTTGCGCCCGCGCGCCGGGACATGCTCGAGCAACTCAACCGACTCGTCTACCCGGATCACCTCTCTGGGGTAGGGCCAGCGCGCCTCCCTGATATATCCCGATATCTCCGCGGCATCGAGGTTCGTTTGGCCAAACTCCCCGAACGCGTCACCCAGGATGCCCAGCTCATGACGAAGTGCCGGACGCTCGAAGCTGACGTCGATCACTACGCCGAACGTCTCCCGCCATCTGAGGCCATCGCAGATCTGAACTGGGCGCTCGAGGAGTTCCGGGTTGCGACGTTCGCACAACAGGTAGGCGCGGTGGGCAAGGTGAGCGAGAAAAGAATCCGAGCGGCCATGCGGGCACTCTGACGGCGGTTCCCAGTGTCAGTAGCCGATTGCGGCGCCTCCAGGCGCCCGGGGATCGCTGCGGCCGAGAAGAATCCCATCGGGACTGACGTCGATGCAGTGGGCGTGACCGAACGTGTCGCTCTCGGAACCGACCACGACCTCGTGACCGCGGGCCTCGAGGCCCGCCCGCCATGCAGACTCGAGCCATGGCTCGATGAGAACGCGAACTCGTCCCTGACGCTCCCAGACCGAGAACATCGTGGTCGGGTCGCTCGAGCCGAGTACGAAACGCCCCGCGGTGATGACCTCCCCTGGGGTCTGACCATGGCGCAGGAGACGGGTCGCGAGTTGCTGCACGACGTGAGGCTGTGCGTCGCCTCCCATCGTGCCGAGAACCGCTCGTAGTGACCCGTCAGGGTTTGTGATCAGAGCTGGCGAGAGGGTGTGAGGTGGCTGGCGATCGGGGCCGTACTCTGCCGGGTGGTCGGGAACGAGTGAGAACCCGATGCCTCGATTGTGCAAGAAGATCCCCGTGTCACCTGCGGTCAGATAACTGCCGAACGCTCGCGCGTTGGATTGGATGAGAGACACCCCCATGCCGTTTGCGTCGACTGCGTTCAGGTAGATCGTTCCGCCATCTCCGTAGCTGTCGCCCCACTCGACGGCGGTGTCTGGGTTGATCCGATCTCTGCGCGAAGAAATTCGATCGGTGCTGAGTAACTCATCACCATTCGCCTTCTCGTGCAGGACGGTGCCGCGGTCGAATGCAGCGGCGCGCGCCGCTTCGATCATCAGATGTGCCCAGAGCGGGTCCCGAGTATCCATAGGGAGATCGAGGCCTTGCACGATGTCGAGCCCAGCGAGGGTGAGATATCCCTGGCTGTTCGGAGGCGTTGTCCACACGTCGTGCCCGAAGACTTCACGAACGAGCGGCGTAACCCACCCAGCCTGAAGCTGGTCGAGGTCATGCTCGTCGTACTCGCCGTTTCCCACTTCTTGCAGTCCGTCGCCGAACTCACCGCCGTAGAACCCGTCTCGTCCATCGGTCACGATCGATCGAAGGACTCGGGCGATACCG
>CAXMRH010000127.1:0-9955 GCA_964196045.1 uncultured Chthoniobacterales bacterium
CCCAACAGTCGCGTGCCAGGGTTGCAGGGGGCTCGGAACACAGGAATCCTGGCGACACATGGCGAGCTCGTGGCGTTCTGTGACGACGACGACGTCTGGGCCACCAGCAAGATCCGTCGCCAAGTCGACGTGCTGCAGGCGAATCCTGATGTGCACTTCGTCGGTTGCGGTGTCGTGGTCGAGTACGACGGGGAGTCCGTGGAACGGGTTCGCGACGAGTCTCGCGTGACGTTCCGTGACCTGCTGCGCAGCCGCGTCTTTGAAGCCCACCCATCGACGTTTCTGATGCGCAGAGCCGAGCTCGTCGAGCCCATGGGGCTTATCGATGAAGACGTGCCGGGCGGATATGGCGAAGACTACGAATGGTTGCTCCGCGCCACCCGTCGAACAGACATCTTGATGGTGCCCGCGCCGCTGGTAACCGTTCGCTGGCACTCGGCGTCGTTTTACGCTGAACGCTGGCAAATGAGGATCGATGGACTGCAATACATCCTCGATCGATACCCGGAGTTCGAGACCGAACCATCGGGCCTTGCACGGATATACGGTCAGATGGCGTTTGCAAAGGCATCGCTCGGCGACCGTCGAGCCGCCGCTGACCTTGTGAAGAAGACGCTGAGGCTCAACCCGAAAGAAGGGCGAGCCGCCCTTGCGTTGGCCGTTGCGGCAGGTGTGCCGTCGTCGACGGTGGTGTCGCAGTTGCAGAAGAGGGGCAACTCAATCTGATGACTGTCACAGCGCCGTCACTGGTGGTGAGCGCACCTGTGGTGCGCCGGCCGTCGACCCTGACCGGGGTCTTTCACCCTGGTTTGCCCTTCTACGTAATTGCCCTCTTGCCAGTCTTCTGGGGACTGGGCCTCGCGTATTTCAGCTTTGTTATCGCGGCGATCCCGATGGGCCTCGGGCTGTTGTTGATGAAGCCGATTCGAGTGCCGCGTGGCGCAGGCCTGTGGTTCTTGTTCGTCGGATGGATGTTGATCTCCGCGGTGATGCTCGAGCCGACGGTCAATCGTTATCTGTCGTTCCTCGTCCGAGCCTCGATCTACATCGCGGCTTCGATCATCTTCCTCTACATCTACAACATCCCGCAGAAGTACCTTCCGACCGGGAGGATCCTTGGTGTCCTCGCGGGTGTGTTCGTGTTCACTGCCGTCATCGGCGGGTATCTCGGCCTGATCATGGGCGAGGTGCGGTTCAACACTCCCGTGTCGCAAATTCTGCCACGGTCGATGTTGGAGAATTCGTTCGTAAATAACGTCGTTCGGCCACCGTTCGCGCAACGCCAAGATTTCCTCGGTTTCCCGATCAACCGTCCGGCGATGCCGTTCTCGTTCACGAATGACTGGGGGGCAACATTGGCGCCAGGCACCTTCGCTTCCATCGCTGCAGCGGGGCGGGTGCGCCGTTTTCGACGTGTTTTGCCAGCGATTGCCGTCCTCGCAGTTGTTCCGATGGCGGTCTCGGCCAATCGCGGATTGTGGATAACACTCGTGCTCGGCGTGATCTACATCGCCGCCCGACAGGCCACGGCAGGCCAACTCGTCCTCGCAATTCGACTCGTGATCGTGTTGGTCTTCGCCGGCGCGTTGATCCTCGTCTCGCCACTCGGAGGCATCGTGGGCGGACGGGCGACTAGCACCCACTCGATCGACGCTCGTGGCGACATCTATTCAGATGTCGTCGAGAGAGTACCGGAGTCGCCGATTCTGGGGTTCGGAGCTCCACTCGCGAACCCCGATCCGAACCGACCAGCAATCGGCACACACGGCATGCTTTGGACATCCCTGTTCAGCCAAGGAATCCCCGGAGCCATCTTTTACGTCGGGTTCTGGTTGGGCATGACGATCCGTACGGGTCGCAAAGTGCGAAATCAGGAGCACTTGCTATTACATCTAGCGGTAGCGACATCGTTGCCGACGCTTCTGTTCTACGACCACATCCCCGCCGCGCTTCCCATCATGATGATTTGCGCGGCCGTGATCCTCCGGGATCGACGGTTGAGCGATGCCCGTCGTACTGCGGCGGTGGCGGACCAGCCGTTGGGTCTCACATGAGCACACTCGACGAGTCGTGGTGGACGCGTGTCCTGGCCGGGCCCCACGGTGATCTTCGCTCCCGAGACTCAAGCGAACGTTATGTGGTTTTGCCGCGCGTGAGCGACCCCCGCGTCGTGGTCGATCGAGACCACCCGCAGGCGATACGGGAAGCGGTCGAACGTTTCGCCGCGTCGCGCACCAAATCCGCAGCGGTTCGTTCGCTCGCAGCTGGGGGTTCCGCACTGCTCTCGAAGACAAAGGGGTCCTGGAGTATCGACGCTGGCGAATCGGGTGAAACACTCCGGGAGCACCTGTGCGATGTGCTCGACGCCGACGTTCGTCTGTCCATTGCGGTTGGCCCTCCGCGGCCGAATCGAAAGCCTGTGGTTCGTTGTTACGGCGATGACGGCCTTCTTGCGGTTGCGAAGCTTGGCCCAGATCCCCACACTGCGCTCCTGGTCGAGAACGAACGTCGGTGGCTGGACGCAATGGCGGCGCGTCCGCTTACCGGGGTATCTACCCCACAGCTGCTGCACTCCGGCATGTACGCCGATATTGCGCTATTGATCATGGGAGCGCTCGATCTCGACTCCGATCTGGGTCTCGAGTTCGCGGACGTTCCCTTTGAGCTGGTACGCGAGTTCTCTGACCGATACAGGAGTGGTCAGCAGCTGCTCGATACCGAGTGGTGGCATAACCTTCGGCGCCGGGTCGACCGCCCCGAACTAGCGTCCGTCGCAGTTCAGATGTTTCAAGCCCAGGACGATCCCGAGCTCAGATCGATCCGAATGTCGGCATGGCACGGAGACTGGTCACCCTGGAACATGGGACGAAGCCGAGACGGCAAGCTTTGCATCTGGGATTGGGAGCGAGCAACCATCGGTGTGCCCGCCGGTTTCGACATTGCTCACCTGCATTACCAATACGGTGAAGGTTTACACCGAGCCGATCAAGACCTGGAGAAGATGGGCGTCCCCACATCTCAACACGTTCTCGTCAAACGTCTCTATCTCTTTGAGCTCTGCGCTCGACACGCCGAAGCGGATGTGCTCGACACGGACCGACACCGTCGGGTGATCGCAGCGCTTGACTGCTTGGCGCCTACCCACCTCGGCGCATGATCGGACGAAAGGCGCTGGGAAAGGCGACCGCACTCCCGCAACCGCTTCGTGAGGTCTACGTGTGGCTCAACCGGAACGTCGGCCGGCTCGATCCGAGACCGCGCTCGCTTCCGAACTTCTTCATCGTCGGGACACAGCGCGGCGGTACGACATCGCTCTTCGTCTACCTACTCGCACACCCTCTCGTGCATGGCCCGAGACGCGCGAAAGGTGTCCACTATTTCGATACGAACTACCACCAACCCCTGTCGTGGTACCGAGCGAACTTTCCGAGACGGTCGGTGCTCGATGTGCAACAGCAGGATCAAGGCGTCGTCTCCGCTGTAGGGGAGGGAGCACCGTACTACCTGTACAGCCCCGTGATCCCAGCCCGGATTTATCAGGCCGTGCCTGAAGCCCGCATCATCATGGTGCTTCGCGAGCCGCTGGATCGCGCGATTTCACACCACAACCACGAAGTGAAGCGGGGATTCGAGACGTTGTCGCTCACCGAAGCCTTTGATGCGGAGCGGGACCGACTCGCTGGGGAAGCCGAAAGAATCTTGAGTGACGCCACGTACGTGTCGAAACCGCATATTCATTTTGGTTACATCGGGCGGGGTCAGTACGCGGAGCAACTCGAGCGGTACTTCGATCTCTTCGGACGAGAGAACGTTCTCGTGCTCGATTCGGCGGCTCTGAGGTCTGATCCGCAAGCCATCGTGCGAAACGCTACGGACTTCCTTGGGCTGCCGCCGATCGCGAATGGCGAGTACCCGTTGTACAACCAGCGTGCTTACGACCCAATCGACCCGGAGATACGAGCTCGATACGGCCCGATGTTCGAGGTTTCGAATGCGCGTCTCCGAGAACTCCTGGAACCGGGGACGCTCAGCTGGCTCTGACCCATTCGTCGATCCGGAGATCCTTGGTCAACGCCCGTCGTGCAATGGTTCGAGTGACGATCACGACCGAGGTCGCCACTGAGCCGAGCACAAGGAACATCACCGCTAGCTGCAGAATCACCGCATCAAGTGGATCTGTCCCAGCGAGCAATAGTCCCGTCATGGCCCCCGGTAGCGCGATGATCCCGACGACCCTCGTTCGCTCGATCTGGGTGGTGAGTGCTGAGCGAATCACCTCTTGTTCGAACGGCAGCAGCGCACGATCGGCGCGGAACCCAAGGGACAGGTACGCCTCGAGTTGCCCCCGTTGGGAAGACAAGGTTTCGAGCATTCGATTTGCGCCAAGCACCACCGATGGCATCGTGTTGCCAATCGTGATCCCAGCCATCACGACAATACTGATGGCGTCGGGCTCCAGGATCTGTAGGCCGAAGATGACCCCGAGCACGATGGCCGTCGTCGCCACGAGGGCAACCACGGCGGTTGCAAACAGCCTTGGGACGCCCGCTGCTCGTCGCGTCACCACGACCGCCGACACAAGGACCATCATCACGACCCACAGCCATGCCCAAAGATCTCGCTGGCCTGACTCGAAGATGACTGTGAATAGAAACCCGACGGCGAGTAGCTGAACGGTGGCACGCGCCGATGCCCACAGAATGGAACGCTCAAGGCCGAGCTTTCGCCAAAATGAAAGCCCGACGACAAGTGCGATCAGCGCGAACGATGCGATCACATCGAGTGCGCCGATCGACTCGTTCATGCAGTGAGACTACGCAGGAATCAGCCTGCTTCAGAGTGTGTGACAGGAACTTCGCCCATCCACTCGCGCAGTGTATTCTTCATCTTGGTCTGCTGAATGAAGATGTCGTGTTCAGGGCTCGCGGCCCCCGCTGCCTGTGGCGCTTTGAAGTAGAAACTGAGCCACTCCTGTACGCCAGACTCGCCGGCACGAGACGCGAGATCCATGAAGAGGGCGAGGTCGAGCACGATTGGTGCAGCAAGGATCGAATCGCGCGCGAGGAGGTTGATCTTGATCTGCATCGGGTATCCGAGCCATCCGAAAATGTCGATGTTGTCCCACCCCTCCTTCTCGTCACCACGAGGCGGGTAGTAGTCGATCCGCACCTTATGAACGATGTCTCCGTAGAGCGACGGGTAGACCTCGGGCTGCAAGATCTTGTCGAGAACGCCGAGCTTCGAGTTCTCCTTGGTCTGGAAATTCTCTGGTGCGTCGAGGACCTCGCCGTCGCGGTTGCCCAGGATGTTCGTCGAGTACCAGCCACGAATACCGAGCATGCGGCTCTTGAGACCTGGAGCGATCAACGTCTTGATGAGGGTCTGACCGGTCTTGAAGTCCTTTCCTACAATCGGAACGCCCTCTCGCTCGGCGAGTTCGACGATGCATGGAAGATCGGTGGTCAAGTTCGGGGCTCCGTTCGCGAAGGGAACACCGCTCATGATGGCTGCATAGGCGTAGAGCTGTGACGGGGAGATGTTCGCGTCGTTCTCCTTCATTCCTGCTTCGAAGGCGTCGATCGAACGATGTACATCGGATGCTTCTTGGAACGCCTCAGTGGAGGCGCACCAGACCATGACGAGGCGGTCACATTCGTTCTCGCTTCGAAAGCGCTCGATGTCGGCCATGAGTGCCTCGGCCTGATCCCACATGTTGGTCTCGGACTTCACCCGGACACCTTCGATGCGTGAGACCCACTTCTGGTCGAACACGGCGTCCATCGCTACGACACCTTCGAGCTCACCAGAGATCGCCGCCAGATCGGTGTCCTTCATGACACCCGCGGTTCGAGCTGCTTCCAGAGCATTTGGTGACAGGGGATCCCAGCCCCCAAAGACCAGGTCGCCCATGTCGGCGAGGGGGACGAACTCGCGGATCAGCGGGTTTCGGTCCTCATCCCGCCGTCCGAGGCGGATGTGCGCCATTTGTGAGACAGACCCTAGAGGCTCTGTTCCTGTCTGACGATAGTGAAGGACGCCGGCGATGACTGTCGACGCAACGGCGCCGAGGCCGGGCATGAGCAATCCGAGCTTGCCGGTTGCGGGGGCGATGGTTCGAGGTGCGTTCATGGTGCAGAAACTATGGGGAGATCGAAATATTCCAAAGGATGGTGAAGCAGGTCTTCAGTTACACTTAGGTCTGTGAAAGTGATCCATCCGACTGCGACACAACTGGAGTATCTGGTCACGGCGTACAGCACGGGCAGTTGGACGGATGCGGCGTCAGAACTCGGAGTCAGTCAGTCCGCATTCGCGCAAGGAATGGCAGCGCTCGAGAAACGACTCGGGGTCACGTTGTTCGACAAGGAGGGACGTCGGCGCGTGCCAACCGCCGAGGCAGGAGCTGCGGTAGCCCATGCGAACAGAATCCTCGGTGAACTAGGTGCTCTTTCTCGATGGGCAGAACAGTCCCGAGGGGGAGAGACAGGCGTGGTCCGTGCCGGAATGATCGACACGGCTGCGGTGCACCACTTCGGCGATGCACTGGTTCGGTTTCGCACGCTGCATCCCGACGTTTCCGTTCGTCTCACCGTTCGCCCTTCGGGCCAGTTGCTCGAGTTGCTCCGCTCTGGCGAGCTCGATGTCGTTATTGCTGTCACACCACATGACGACGGCGGACTCTTGGTTCGGCCGCTCGTCGTGGAGCCCCTCTACGTCTACGCTCCAAGGACGACGGTTGCTGGACCCCCGTCGAGTTGGGGCCCCTGGGTCAGCTTTCCGTCCGACTCTCGGACTCGGGCGCTCGTAGCCAAGGCGTTGCGATCGCTTGGCGCGGAGTTTGAGGTAGTCGCGGAGAGCTCCCAGCCCGCTGTGCTTCGCGAAATGGTGCGCCTAGGTATGGGTTGGGCCGTGCTCGCTACGGTCGATGCAGAAGGCGAACCACATGCGTTACGTCGAGCGGTTGCAGATCCCGTGGCGGAGCGAATACTCGCGCTGGTGCATCGTGTGGATCGAACTCCATCTCCTACACTTGAGCGCTTCATCGCCATGCTCGTGGGCGAGGCAACGATCGGACCAGAGCAGGCATGACAACGACCGAGATCGTCATAGTCGTGATCATGGCAGCGGTCGCCGCGCTCGTGAAGTCGACTACGGGGATGGGATTCCCGCTGGTCCTGCTCCCCATTCTTGCGTTGTTCAATGACGTTGCGGAGGCTGTCGTGATCCTTGCGCCGGCAAATCTCTTTCTCAACTTCTGGCTCGGCATGAGCACACGCCACGAGCGGCACAACCTGCCGAAGCTCGCTCGCTTCACCGTCCCGGGTGCCATGACTACCGTGCTCGGCGCAGTGCTCCTGCCGATCCTTCCTGGCACGCTGATGCGACTCTTGCTCGTTGGTATCATCGTGATGTTTCTCGCGAACCAGCTCAGTGGGCGATCGCTCGAGGTTTCCGAAGCTCGAGCAGCACAACTGTCTCCCGTGGTGGGCGGTGTTGCGGGTGTCTTTCAGGGAGCAGCAAGTGTGGCTGGCCCGATCGTCACGCCGTGGTTCCTCACCCTGGGCCTCACGCGGGACACGCTCGTTCACGCACTCGCATCCTTCTTTGCCTTGACGGGGATCATCCAATTTGTCATTTTTGCGATCCGAGGAGTGCTCACGGTTCGACTGGTCGGATTGGGCATTGCGTTGATACCGGTCGCGTTCTTGATGTTTCCGCTCGGGGTCCAGATCAGGAAGCGGATCTCGCTTGTGGCGTTCAAACGATTGGTTCTGTTCTTATTGGCTGGATCAGCGGTTTCGCTGCTCGTCCGAATCCTCTAGAGCTACGGTGAGTCAGATGCGACCAGTCATCTTGATCACCGGCGGCTCCCGTGGCATCGGTGCTGCCTGTGCCGAGCAGGCGGCCGAGGCCGGCTATGACGTATGCCTGTCCTACGTCGCGAACGAAGCGGCAGCCGGTCGAGTGAAGGTGGTTTGCGAAGCACATGGAGCCACGGTCTCGGTGGTGAAGGCTGACGTGTCGAACGCCGAGGACGTAGAACGCCTCTTCGACACGTGCGAGAGCGAACTCGGGGTTGCTTCTGTGCTGGTCAACAACGTTGGCGTTCTCGGCGTCCAAGGCGAGTTGGCCGACCTCACGCCTGACCGAATTCGGCGGACGGTCGACGTAAACGTCACCGGTGCGTTGTTTTGTATGCGAGAGGCTGCGAGGCGGATGAGCACCGAACGCGGGGGAGTCGGCGGGTCGATCGTAAACGTGTCTTCACGAGCGGCGACCCTTGGATCGCCGTTCGAATACGTCGACTATGGAGCTACGAAGGGTGCTGTTGATGCCGCGACGATCGGCCTCTCGAAGGAGCTTGGCCATGTCGGTGTCCGGGTGAATGCGGTTCGTCCGGGAGTCATCCATACAGATATTCACGCGTCTGGAGGTGAGCCGAATCGCATCGCACGTGTTGCTCCGAACATCCCGCAGAAGCGCGGTGGCGAACCCGAGGAAGTCGCGAATCTTATTCTTTGGCTCGCAAGCGATGAGGCCAGCTACGTGAATGGTGCACTCGTGGATATTGGGGGTGGCCGATGATCAGACACGACGGCCTCGACCTTAGGGAATGAGCAGAAGCTTGCCCGTAGTCTTGCGTCCTTCGAGGTCGAGATGGCTCTGTGTCGCGTCTTCGAGGGGATAGGTGGCGGCGATTCTGATCTCGAGTGCGCCGCCCGCGATTCGAGCGAAGACATCCGAAGAACGAGCCACCAGGTCCTCCCGGGTGGCGATGTAATCGAAGAGTGTTGGTCGCGTGAGAAAGAGCGATCCGCCGCTCATCAGTGTGAGAGGTGGGACTGGCGGAACTGGGCCGGAGGCATTCCCGAAGGTCGCCATGAGGCCACGGGGACGGAGCAGCCCGAGGCTGTCATCGAAGACCGACGCACCGACGCCGTCATACACGACGTCGAGCGGGCGCTCACTGCCGGCGATCGATCGGATCTTGGATGCGAAATCATCCGTCGCGTAATTGATGACGTGGTCGGCGCCAGCTTCAGCTGCAAGAGCGCCCTTCTCATCGGTCCCAACAGTGGTGAAGACCTCCGCGCCGACCTGCTTTGCAATCTGGATGAGCAGACGTCCTGTGCCACCTGCGCCAGCGTGAATGAGGCACCGATCACCGGCACGTAGTGCATAGGTGTCTGTTGCGAGGTAGTGGGCGGTCATGGCCTGCACCATCGATGCAGCAGCCTGTTCGAAACTCACCCCATCGGGAATGGCGACGGTCCGCTCGGCCGGAGCAACTCGGTACTCCGCATAGCTGCCCCCGCCTTGACCGACAGCGACACGGTCGCCCACCGCGTGGAGCGTGACGCCTTCGCCGACCGCAGCGACGGTCCCGGCACACTCGAGGCCAGGCACGAAGGGGAACTCCATTGGGTAGAGGCCACTACGTTGGTAGGTGTCGATGAAGTTCACACCGGCAGCTCTCACCTCGATGAGAATCTCGCCGGATTCTGGGTCGGGTCGATCGACCTCGCCGACCTTGAGTACGTCTGGACCACCTGGTTCAAAAATCTGTACTGCGCGCATACAACGTTTCTATCCGACATTCGACGACCGCAGGTCGAATTTGGGCAGATCGATGTGGGACGGCGCACTACTATGCGGGCGTGATTCAGAAGGTATTAGTAGCAAACCGCGGCGAAATCGCCATTCGAGCGTTTCGAGCCGCCACTCAACTCGGTATTGCAACGGTGGCCGTTCATCCATGGGAGGACAGAAAGGCTCTGCACCGGATCAAGGCGGATGAGGCCTATGAGATCGGCGAACGTGGTCACCCGGTTCGCGCCTACCTCGATCCCGATCTCATCGTCCAGACGGCGCTCAATGCGGGCGCTGACGCGATCTACCCAGGCTATGGCTTCCTGTCAGAGAGCCCCGACCTGGCTGAGGCGTGCGAGGCCGC
>CAXMRH010000128.1:0-8255 GCA_964196045.1 uncultured Chthoniobacterales bacterium
TGACCATCTTCACGCTCTCCTCGGCCCACAGACCGCACGGAACTCTCCTGAGACCGCCCAGAGCTTATCTCGACGAGTAATGCGTTTCGAAGGTCAGCCAGCAGCGTTGCTCAATGCTGGACGGGCCAGCGGAGATCTCCCGTCGGCTGGCGTTCGCCAGGTCGTCTGCCGCGGGTACTTCGGCTAGTAGGTGCGTCGCGAATGTGCACCCTGGAGCCGGGGGCTGAGCCCGCGGGTCGATTCCCGATAACGAGCACTGGTCGTTTGTCGGTCTGCGGACTCGGCTCATTTGGAACGGCCGTACGAGCGGTTCGCACACTCGGATGAGCACTCGAAATCGGACTCTTTCGAGGCCACACCACGAAGGTGATCAAATACGACAGACCTGCGATGAAGACGACCTGCGCTACTACCAGCCCGGTGGTGGGTTCTTCGCCCTCGGTCGCAAACAGGACGATGAGCACAACCATCGCGACGGCTGCGACGAACAGCCCGAAATGTCTCCACCCTCGACGCATGAGACGCGAACGTAGGCGCGACAAGCAATTCTGCGCAATTCGTCCGCACATCTTCAAACACGAGTGACGCCAGCGTGGCGAACACAAACCGTAGGATTGAGTCGTGCCCCGGACTCACATTCTTGCCCGCGAACTCCGCGGGACACTCTTGGTGCTCTTCGTCGCGCTTCTCATCGTGTGGCTCTTCACCAAGCTCAGCGATGACCGCGCCGAAGCGCAAGACCGAATCAGCCTCGCGAGGACGACGACCTCGGCTCCCGAGACCACCACCACCACAACCACAATCGACGTCGATGACAACCAACGGCTCTGCTCGCTTGCATCGGCATTCCGAAACGACCTGTCTTCACTTGAAGTCCAACTAGTCAGCCCAAGCGGGAGTTCTGTTTCCTTTGCGAATGGCGCACCCATCGATATCGGGATGCCATCGAAACGGGACGAGGACGACGTTTCAGAAGACCTTGTGGCGGTGCCACCCCCCGCTGTTGTTGATCCGGACCGAATCAACCCCTTCGCCTCTGGCCTGCTTGGCGAGCCGCAGGTGCTCGCATTCAACTTCTATACGGCTGCTTCCACCCTTCGACTCGGCCCGATCAGCGCAGACTTAGACGCAACCGCCGACTACTTCTCCGATTTTGTGCAGATCGGAGAACCAGCGATGTGGGACCTCGCAGCCCTTGAAGAATCCGACCTCAACGATCGCTGGGTTGCTCTGACCACCCAGCCTCTCGTGGGGGTCAACGCGACCCTCCTTTACATCGAAGAGGAGTGTGGAACTCGTATAGGGCGGGGGTTCGTGTACCGCGAAGAGCCGCCTGAGCTACCGATTCTCGACCCGATTCTGGTGCCAATCGACCCCCTTGTGGATCCCAACCGACCTTCTCCCAACCCACCTCCTCCCAACCCACCTCCTCCGTCCGACGACGCTGACGACGACGTTGACGAGACGTAGAACCACCCTGATCCTCGGGATCGCCGCAGTGATCACCGGAGCAGCGCTCGTGGCTTGGACGACGCTGGGCGGCTCATCCAACATCGACCAGGCGGTAGTCCTAGCCGACCTGGCGGCGATCGCCCCTCCATCACCGGACGCTCCCGACGACTTCCCTGCGATCGTCGATTCCGCCGTCCGCGACCCATCGACGCGGCTCACGCCTGCTGGCGCGACATTTGAAATCATCGAGACGATCCCTCACGACACGAATGCGTTCACCCAAGGGCTCGAGATTCATGACGGTCGACTCTTCGAGAGCACAGGGCTCACTGGCGATTCGTCGATCCGAGAGCTCGACCTGTCGACCGGGAGCATCATTCGCAACGTGGCAGTCGCTGACGTGTTCGCCGAGGGCCTTACCGTGCTCGGCGACACGACGATTCAGATCACCTGGAAGAACGGGGAGGCGTATCGGTACGACACCGACACCTTTACCCGCACAGACACCTACACCTATGACGGCGAGGGATGGGGTGTCTGCGACCACGGTGACCAACTGATCATGTCGAACGGAAGTCCGACGCTGCAGTTCCGAGACCCAATCGACTTCGAGCTGCTGAGCACGATCGACGTGCGATTCGGCAACACCCCTGTCGACGAGCTGAACGAGCTCGAGTGTGTGGGTGGCAACGTCTGGGCCAACATCTGGAAATCCTCACTCATCATCGAGATCGACCCCGAGACCGGCAACGTCGTGACCGTCCTCAATGCACGTTCACTCACACCACCATCGGTCGAGGGCAGTTCGTCCGATGTGCTGAACGGTATCGCGTACGACCCAGCCGATGGCACGTTCCTTCTGACGGGCAAACGGTGGCCCACGATCTATCGAGTTCGAATCGATCGGCTCGCCCAATAGGGTTGGCACATGGCTCCCCGACCACCCCAGAGACAAGCGCCCGGACCGCTGCTCGCAGTGATGGGTTCGCTGATCTTCATCCTGCTGATCGCGTCGCTTCTCACGGGTGAGTGGGGTTTCATGATCCTTGGGGTCTTCGGCTTCGCAGCTGGCCTGGTTCCGTTCATCTCGCGCCGGTGAGCAGCGGGCGTCTCGCGCAGCTCGTCATCTGAGAGGATGTCCGAGTGACACCTGCCCTCCCCCAGGTCATTGGGCGCTACGCACCCTCGCCCACAGGCGACCTTCACGTAGGTAATCTTCGCACGGCGCTCCTCGCGTGGCTTTCTGCGCATTCGACTGATGGCGAGTTGCGCCTGCGGATCGACGACCTAGATCCCATAGCGGCCACGCGCGGGAGCGAGGAGAGGCAGCGCGCCGACCTCGCACGGATTGGACTCACATTCGATGGCCTGGAGATTCGACAGTCCGAACGTCTCGAGCGCTACCGGGTTGCCATTGGCGAGCTAGCTGCCGCCGACCTCGTATATCCATGTTTCTGCTCACGCCGAGAGATCCGCGAGGCTGCTTCGGCGCCGCACGCGCACCTCCCCGATGGCGCCTATCCCGGTACGTGCCGGGACCTAAGCACACTCGAGGCGCAGCAACGAGCGGAGGGCCGTCCGGCGGCTCTTCGTGTGCGGGCGGAAGGAGCAACCATTTCGTTCAGCGACCGAAATTTCGGGGCGCAACGGTTTGTCGTTGATGACTTTGTTGTCCAACGCAACGACGGCGTGCCGGCCTACAACCTGGCGACGGTGCTCGATGACGACGACCAGGGGGTGACGGAGGTCGTCCGGGGAGCGGATTTATTGGCGGGAACTGCACGCCACACCTGGCTTCGCAGAGCGCTTCGTTTGAGCGACGTCACGCACGCACATGTTCCGCTCGTACGCAACAGAGAGGGCGACCGCTTGGCCAAACGCGACGGCGCAGTCACCCTCACGGACCTGTCCGACCTCAACATCTCACCCACCAGAGTTCGGGCGTCGATGGCAGAATCCATTGGGTTGGCGGCGCCTGGCGAGAACCCCTCGATGAGCGAACTCCTCGACCGATACCGACACGAAGACGTGCCGACTAGTGACACCATGTGGGACTCCGCAGAAGAGCTTCGCTAGTGAAGCGTCGTCAGAACACGAGCTCCGAGAAGGTGTGGATCAGTAGCCCAACAAGTCCGCCGACAAGCGTCCCGTTGATGCGAATGAACTGCAGGTCACGACCGACCTGAAGCTCGATGAGGTCGGACGTGTCATACGGGTCCCACCCCTCCACCGTGTTCGCGATCAAGCCGCCTATCTCTGTCCTGCCTTGTTCAGCGAGATAGACCACAATCGACTCGATCCACGTGTCGACCTTGTGTTGTAGCTCCGCGTCGTCCACGAGACGATTGGCAAGAGACACGATTGCGTCTTCGATGCGATGACGAACATCAGAGTCCGCATGGCGAGTCGCGTCGCCAAAGCCGCGCTGCAATGAGGACCACAGGTCCTTGGTCCATTCCTGGAACTCTTCGTGGTCGAGAAGTTCTTGTTTGAGATGCTCACCCTGTTCGATCAACCGCTCATCGGAACGCAGCCGATTCGCGAGCTCCCGAGCGCGGTCGTCGATGTCGAGGCGGATGTGGTGCTCGGGGTCCTGATCGACTTCTCGCAGGAAGCCCATGATCGCCGTATAGATCTTGTCGAAGATGTGGTCATCGATTGGCTCGGGAACCCACCACGGAGATTCCTTGGTCATGCGACGGCGGAAGGTCTCGCGGTTGTCGTCGAGGAAGCTTGCCGCACCGGCGAGGACTGCGTTGTAGATCTCGCGGTGATGCCCACCGTCCATGCCTGCGTCGATGACCCGACCCATGACGGGAGCAACGGGAACGCGACCGAGTCGGTCTCGTACTAACGAATCCACCATCAGTCGGATGTCTTCGTCCTCGCTCAAAACCTCGGACACCGCACTCACGATGACAGCTACTTCTGACACCATCGATCGCGCATTGCCCGGGTCGCGCATCCATTCCCCAAGACGACGGGACATGTGCACACTCGACAGCTTCTCCGCAACCACCTCGCCCGTGAGAAAGTTGCTCTGAACGAAATGACCTAGGCCTTCGCCGATCTCGTCCTTTCGGTTTGGGATGATCGCCGTGTGCGGAATCGGAATTCCGAGCGGGTGACGAAAGAGCGCAGTGACGGCGAACCAGTCAGCGAACGCTCCGACCATCGCTGCCTCGGCCGTGGCTCGAACGTAACCGACCCAGCCGTGGTCGGCTTCAAAGCCACGGGCGACGACGAATATGATCGCAGCCACCACGAGCATTGCGGTGGCGACAAGCTTCATTCGCCGAAGCTGGCGGCGTTGCTCGGGGTCGCCCTCGGAGACGCGCTGGGTTGTTCGTGATACCACGAGATCGAGCGTAGAGGCTGCGAGTCAAGGCGACGTCTTGTGGTCGTATCCTTGACGGGTGCTCACCATCTCTGGACTCGAAAAAGCTCATGGTTCACGGCGCCTGTTCGGCGATGTGACGCTGCAGCTCTCCGATGGCAGACGGATTGCGCTCATCGGCGGGAATGGTGTGGGAAAGACCACCCTCCTCGAATCGATCATGGGCATCCAGGAACCCGACGCAGGCGTCATCCACAAGCCGAAGGGCCTCCGGATTGGGTATCTGGCCCAAGAACTCCCCGAAGCCAGCGCCCGGACCGTCCTGGCAGAGACGCTCGATGGCGCTGCACACATCCGAACCATTGCCGACCGCTTGCACAGTCTCGAAGCCGAACTCGAAGGCAGCGACGGAGCCGAACTCGAACGAATCATCGAGCAGTACGGCCAAGCACAGTCGGAGTTCGAAACCCACGGTGGCTACGCGATCGAATCCGAAGCACATCGTGTTCTTGCGGGCCTCGGCTTTCCGCCGGCGTGGAATGATCGCCCGATCAACGAACTCTCGGGAGGGTGGCGCATGCGAGTCGCTCTCGCTCGGCTACTGCTGTCTGAACCAGATGTGCTGATTCTGGACGAGCCCACGAACCACCTGGACGTCGACTCGGTCGCGTGGCTCGAGAACCATCTCGCCAACTGGGGTGGAGCGCTGCTGTTCGTTTCGCACGATCGCGACTTCATCGACGCCGTGGCGAACCGAATCTTCGAGATCTCCGCGGGAACCGCCCAGGAGTATGTAGGCACGTTCCTCGAGTACGTTGCGGCTCGCGAGGAACGAATCGCACAGTTGGAGGCGCAGGCAGCCCAGCAGCGCAAACAGATCGCTTCGACCGAGGCCTTCGTCGATCGCTTCCGATACAAAGCAACCAAAGCCCGGCAGGTCCAGAGTCGAATCAAGGCAATGGAGAAGCTCGAGCTGATCGAGGTGCCCACGGAGAAAGAGATCGCGGCTCGCTTCGACTTCCCGGAACCGCAACGATCGTCACGAATCGTCGCCGAGATCGAGGACGCGACCGTTGGTTATGACGGGGACGTAATTCTCGAAGATGTCAACTTCGTTGTCGAACGCGGACGAAAGATCGGTTTGGTCGGGCCAAATGGCGCAGGCAAGACCACGCTGATTCGTTTGCTAACAGGAGTCCTGCAACCGACGGAGGGTGTCGTGCAGATCGGTACGAACGTCGACCTCGCGTCCTTTGCACAAGACCAGGCAGAAGACATGGACCCGCTTCACACGGTCTATCAAGAGTTGATGACGGTCACGCCAAAACTGTCGAACCGGAACTGGCGCACGGTTCTCGGCTCGTTCGGCTTCTCTGGCGAAACGGCTGATCGTCGCATCTCCGAACTCTCTGGCGGTGAACGGACTCGCCTCGCTCTCGCAAAAACGATGGTGATACCCGTGAACCTGCTGGTGCTCGACGAACCAACGAACCACCTCGACCTTCCAAGCTGCGACGTTCTTGAAGACGCACTCGGTGCGTACCCGGGAACCGTCCTGTTGGTTACACACGACAGACACTTGATCCGCGGCGTCTGCGATGCGCTGATCGAAGTCCGGAACGGCCGAGCGGTGTGGCACGACGGGGTGAACGAGAAAGTGCTCAACCCTCTCGGGACGTTGGCCGCGGATCAGGGTGCAACAGACACCAACAGCGCCAAGAACAAACAACGTTCGAAGAACGGCTCTCAGACGCCACAGAACAAGAATGGCTCGAGCGTCACTCCCACAAAGGCCGCCGACAAGAAGGCCAAGAAACGCGCCGAGGCCGAAGCTCGCAACACCAGCCATGCGAATACGCGGGACCTACGCAAAAAGCAGCAGTCGGCCGAGCGGAAGTGGGAGAAGGCCGAGTTGGCCGTCGCCGACCTACAGGCTCTACTCGGCGACCCAGAGGTCTACGAAGACGGCGCCCGCGTGCAAGAACTCGTCGCTGCGCACGACGCCGCAAAGGGCAAGGCTGCGCTCCTAATGTCCGAGTGGGAAGCAGCAACGCTCGCTCTCGACTCGGTCTCGTAGCCGACCATTGAGCCGGAGAATCGATTTCCGCGTGACGTCCGTAGGATCGAGTCGTGGCTGAGAACGAACTGGCTGAGTGGGCAGCTGACATCGCTGCAAAGCCATACGGTGAGCGGATCTACTCGATTACTCGGGCGGTGACCCGTCAGACGCTCTTTCGCATTCTGGACATCCGAACGGAAGGCTTGGAGCACCTACAGACCTCGCCTCCCACGATCATTGCACCCGTGCATCGTTCGAACCTTGACAGCCTCATCGTGGGAGTTCTCGGCGGCCGTCGGCTTCCTACGCTGGCCAAAGAGTCGCTGTTCAAGATCAAACCCGTCGCGTGGTGGATCGCCGGCCTCGGCGCAATCCCCCTGGACCGTGACGCCGCCGACCGAGAGGCCACCACTGCAGCTCGCCGAATCCTCGACTCGGGCAAGCCGTTGATGATCTTCCCCGAGGGGACGCGTCAGACCGGTCGAGAGATCGCCGAACTGTTCGACGGGACCACATGGATTGCTGCGAAGACCGGTGCCACCATCGTCCCTGTGGGGATCGCTGGCACCGAGGTCGCTATGCCATCAGGCGCAAAGGTTCCCCGCCGTACGCCGGTTGGAGTTGTCGTAGGGGCACCGATCGCCATGCCAGAGGGTCGGGTACCGCGATCTGCGTTGACTGAATTGACGGCACACATGCGACAACAACTCCAAGAAGCGAACGATCGAGCGCACCAACTGATCGCGTGATCAGCGAGCAGCGCTAACGTGAAGTCGTGCGAATTCTGGTTACGAACGACGATGGAATCGATTCGCTTGGCCTCCATGCATTGGCCAACGCGATGCGCCCCTATGGCGAAGTTGTAGTCGTCGCACCTGCGACTGAGTACTCCGGCGCTGGCGCGTCGCTCGGAACACTGACCTTCGACGAACCGATCGCGCGACCACACCACATCGAGGCGCTCGACGGTCTCACCACCTGGTCGATCTCTGGTCCACCTGCGTTGTGTGTGATGTACGCACAACTCGGATCATTCGGCGAACCGTTCGACCTGATCGTGTCCGGTATCAATCCAGGCCAGAATGTCGGGTGGTCGGTGTATCACTCGGGCACGGTGGGAGCTGCTCTCACGGGCCGCAACCGCGGCGCCAGCGGACTCTCGATGAGCATTGGGTTCAACGGCCAAGACGTCGAAGGCCAGAACTGGGGTCAGATCGTCGAAGGGATGCTCTGGGAGACAGGGGCGACCATCGCAGCCCAGATCGTCGAGGGCATGATAGAAAACCCCTCCCCTTCCCCGGTGGTCATCAACTGCAACGTGCCGAACAAGCCCCTCGACGCGTTGTCCGGCTGGCAGGTCGCGAAGGTCGGCGACGAACCTCCACGAAAGCTGGTCACCGGGAAGCT
>CAXMRH010000129.1:0-17486 GCA_964196045.1 uncultured Chthoniobacterales bacterium
AACGCGCAGGTCGGCCTTTCTCGGCCCGGTGACTTTGGAGCCGACGTGTGCCATCTGAATCTGCACAAGACCTTTTGCATCCCACACGGTGGGGGCGGCCCCGGGGTCGGACCGATCTGTGTGGCAGCGCACCTTGCGCCACACCTTCCTGATCTCGTCCCGAACGTGGAGGCCGACTCCGGCATGGTCAGCGCTGCTCCCTGGGGAAGCGCCTCTATCCTTCCGATCAGTTACGCGTACATCGCGATGATGGGCTCCGAAGGCCTTGTCGATGCGAGCCGGTACGCGCTTCTTAACGCGAACTACGTCGCCGCTCGTCTCGATCCGCACTTCCCCGTTCTGTACCGAGGTGAGGGTGGGCGGGTTGCACATGAGTGCATCATCGATATTCGCGACTACAAGCACATCGCGGATGCTGAGGACATCGCCAAACGGCTCATCGACTACGGCTTTCATGCTCCGACGATGTCGTGGCCTGTCGCGGGGACGCTGATGATCGAACCAACCGAGAGTGAATCGCTCGCAGAGATCGACCGGTTCTGCGATGCGCTCATTTCGATCCGAGACGAGATTCGGGCGATCGAGGACGGCGAGGCCGATGCCGAGGACAACGTGCTTATTCACGCCCCTCACACTGTCGCCGTGGTGAGCGCCAACGAGTGGACACATCCATACAGTCGAGAGCAGGCAGCCTTCCCCGCGCCGTGGTCGCGTACGAACAAGTTCTGGCCAGCGGTGGGACGTGTCGACAACGCATATGGCGACCGCAACCTGCAGTGTTCGTGTCCCCCGATGAGCTCCTACAGCTGACCGAGGGCGGATTTGCCGTCGAAGACAAAACGGCTCGACGCGCCATCTAGCCTTGTACCCATGGTGAACGTAGGAATCGTCGGAGCCACGGGCCAAGTCGGTGGAGTCGTGCGCACGCTCCTTCAGGAGCGGAACTTCCCAATGAGCTCGATGCGTTTCTTTGCATCAGCACGAAGCGCCGGAAAGCAGATCGAATTCGGTGATCAAACCATCACCGTCGAAGACGCGACGACTGCGGATTACGCCGGCATCGACATTGCGATCTTCTCTGCAGGTGGAGCTACCTCGCGGGCCATTGCCGACAAGGTCGCCGCCTCTGGTGCGATCGTGATCGACAACTCCTCGGCCTTTCGGATGGACCCTGACGTGCCGCTGGTCGTGCCCGAGGTCAACGCCCATGCGCTCGACCACATCGCCAAGGGAATCGTCGCGAACCCGAACTGCACGACGATGGCTGCGATGCCGGTGCTGAAGCCACTCGACACCGAAGCTGGCCTCGAACGGATGGTCGTGTCCACGTACCAGGCGGTGTCTGGCGCGGGCCTGGCCGGAGTCGATGAACTCGATCAACAGGTTCGTAAGGGCGGTGAGATGCTGCCCGGCCTCACGTACGACGGATCGTCCATCGACTTCGGTGAGCCATCTAGCTTTGCCGACACCATTGCGTTCAATGCGCTGCCGCTGTGTGGTTCGATCGTCGACGACGACCGTGACGAAACGGACGAGGAGCACAAACTCCGAAACGAGAGCCGCAAGATTCTCGAACTCCCCGATCTGCTCGTCTCCGGTATCTGTGTTCGGGTACCGGTCTTCACCGGCCACTCTTTGGCAATCACCGCCGGCTTCTCGAACGAGTTGACTCCAGCACGCGCGAGGGAGATTCTGGCCGAAGCTGAAGGCGTCGCTCTCGATGATGTGCCAACACCGCTCAAGGCCGCTGGCATCGACCCGTCTTTGGTCGGTCGTTTGCGTCGCGACGAGACAATGCCAAATGGCCTCTCGATGTTCATCTCGAGTGACAACCTTCGCAAGGGCGCTGCACTCAACACCATCCAAATCGCCGAGACCCTCGTAGCCAAAGGGATTGTGTAAGGGGTCAGGCCCCTTATTTCCCGCTCGTTCCTCGCTCCAGCTGTCGCAATCCGTCGCGGGCAAACCCTTCGGGTTGCTGCCCCTCGATGCTCGGCTGCTGCGCCCGAGGCGCCTTTTCGTCCCTCGTCCCTCGCTCCTGACGCGCGTGATTCTCTCCGCGAGGTTTCAGGCGTCGTCCCCCTCAGTTCCGCGCTGGCGTCTCTCCGTGCGTATACACGTGACCGTGGGTCCGGCCGACCGCAAGGGGCCTGACCCCTTTCACTGACCCCTTTCACCAAATAGGGGTCAGGCCCCTTCGTCTCAAATCGTTGAATTTCGGAGGAAGTCACTACCCCCTTGGCCAAATAGGGGTCAGGCCCCTTGCTCCGCTGACGGCAGAAAGACTTGGGCCGTATACACACGGAGTGGACGCCTAGGGCGTGAGGGGAGTGAGCCGGAGGCGATCGACGATGTGGGTTTCGGCGGATCTCGACCGGAAGTGTCGAGCGAGTTAGGGCGGGTTCTCGCGGTAGCGGGCCATGGCATCGTCGAGGCTGAGATCGAGTTGGTTGGCCAACGACGCAAGCCAGGCGAGCACATCGCCGAGTTCATGCAGCTGTTGATCCTTCGTGCCTTTGCGAGCCGCCTGAGCGAGTTCGCCGAGTTCCTCGCACAGCCAGGCAACCGTGGCGGGCATCCCTCGCTCGCGATCGGCCTCGCCGTAGAGGTCTTCCATGAGCATTTGAACCTGGTCGAGCGTCATCATGGATACACACTAGGCAGGTAGGATTCGACGTCATGGAAGACACGAACATCAAGCCCGTCATCACCGTGCCGAAGGGTCCGCCCCCGGCCGAACTTCTTATCGAGGATCTGATCGAGGGTGATGGCGCAGAAGCCACCGTCGGATTGCAGGTCACTGTCGACTATGCGGGTATCAGCTGGTCCAATGGGCGCGAGTTCGACGCATCGTGGAATCGCAATGACACGTTCGACTTCGGCCTAGGTGCCGGCATGGTGATCCAAGGATGGGATCAAGGCGTTGAGGGCATGAAGGTTGGTGGCCGACGTCGTCTCACGATTCCACCTCAGATGGGATATGGGTCCCAGGGTGCTGGCGGCGTGATCGCTCCAAATGAAACGTTGATCTTCGTGGTCGATCTGCGGAACGTTAGTTGAGGCAGTCCACGCCGTTTCCAGTACACGGCCGGTTCAACCGTGTCGGCTGTCTCGCAATTCACTGATCTCCCGAGGCGGCTGCATGATCCAATCGAGGCCCCGAATGAGTGTCTTGGCGGCGGGCGCCGCCAAGGCGTCACCTACGACAGGAACGTTTGGTGGAAGCCAGAGCTTTCGACGCGCCCAGGTCGGGAGCAGATTGATCGCCGCTCCGAGGATCACGAGATAGGGGCCCTGTGCCATCGGTTTGTTGGGCGGTAGGTAGAGCCAACGAACGGCCTGGCGCGCCTGGGCATCAAAGCGGAGCTCGGGGCGGTAGGACTCGAGCGTCGCGTCGAGCTCAGACACCGAACGCGGAGCGTTCTCTACGCCCAGTGCCTCGCCAACGCGTGCCATCTCTGCGACGTACTGGTCCGCCTCGCTGTCGCTGATGTCGCTCGCACCGTATCTTCGGTAACTGCGCAGGAATCCGTCGACTTCAGTCGCGTGTACCCATGCGAGATTGCGAGGTTCGTTGGCGGCGTAAGGCTGGCCGGACGGGGTCGTTCCCGTGACCCGATCGTGAATCTTTCGGATGTTGCGCACCATCCTCTCCGCGTCGCTGGCACTGCCGAACGTTGTGGTGCCAATAAAGTGGGCCGTGCGATGGAGACGGCCGAGCGGATCGGATTTGTAGCTCGAGTGAGCTGCAACCCCGGACATCGTCGGGGGGTGAAGCGTCTGTACAAGTAGCGACTCGACACCTCCGATGATCGTGGACCAATCGGAGTGCACGACCCAGGTGACGCTGTCCGGGCCGAACCAGCTGTCTCCGGCGACACCAATTCCGTCACCACCACGTTCGCGTTGGCCCGTGAGGTAACTCCGAACCGCTCGCTGCAGCTCGCGTCGGATTCCCTCGACGGGAGTGAGTTGGTCGGTGGCCACGATCTCGAGCGTAGACGCACTCGGTGCCGGGGTTCCGGCCGCCAGCACTGTGGATCAGGCCGTCGCTCAGCTTTCTCGGTGGTGCGTCGTCGCTCGTCAGCTCGGGTTGGATCGTTGACGATCGAGGAAGCGATAGACATCGACGAGGTCAACTCCCGGGAAGGGCGAGAACTCTCCGCTCGAGGGCGGCAGAGCGGTCAACACGTGACTCCGCTGCGCAGCCGATGGCCAGGCGACGGACTCCCAGCGATTCAACAGATCAGGATCGGGCGCAGTACGCGACGACCGAGCATCGAGCTTACGAATGGTGTCGCCACCGCGGAAGTGTTTGGCGAGCTCGGAGGTCGTTCCAATGCTGACCGCGTACGGGTTGTTCGAGGCATCTTCGATGTACGTGGCGCACCACCACTCCCCGCCGTCCGTAATCGTGTGTTGGTAGTGGAGCATGAACGATTGGCTCGCCTGCCACGCCTGTCGAACGCCCCAATGTCGTGAAACTCTCATGCCTTCAACGGTGCCATCGCCGTCGCTTGGGTAGTCGATGCCATCGTTCTCGTAGGCCTTGGACACGACACCGTCGGGATTGCAGCGCAAGAAGTGCACAGGGATGTCGAGGTGCTTGGTCGCGAGGTTTGTGAACCGATGGGCGGCCATCTCGTAGGAGACGTAGAACGCCTCCTTCAGGTCTTCGATCGATAGATCGTTCTGCTCGAAGCTTCGTGTGAGAAGCTCTACTGCAGGTTGCTCGGGAATTAGCGCGGCTGCGGCAAAGTAGTTGGACTCCACGCGCTGGCGGAGATAGTCGCCGAAGTCTCGCGTGGCCGAGTGATCGAGCGCGTAATGGCCAAGCGTTTGCAGAACCACGGAACGGGCCGCCCGAAGTTCGACTTCTTCGCGAAGTGGAATGTAGATGATTCGGTTCCGTTGGTCGGTCACCGAGCGAGCAGTGCTCGGCATCCCACGAGCGCGTTCGACTCTGAAGCCGAAGTGTGACGCAAGTTCGGTGATGTGACGTTCAGACACCGGACCCGGACCCTGGTAGTCCGTCGAATCGAGAGCATCGGTGACAACACGTTCGATCTCGGCGAAGTAGTTGTCGTCCTCGCGCATTTCCCGACGCAGCTGCGCGTTTGCCAATCGTGCCTTGTCTTCGGCTCGGAGCGAACCGCCATTCTCCGATGACGGAATCGAGTTCCATAGCGCCACCAGGTGCTCGAGCACATCGTCGCTGATCTTTGCGTTGGGCTTGAGAAGCGGGAGTTTCAACGCCTGGTACTGGGGGTGTTCCTGGGCGCGGCCGACTTCGAGTTCCAGCTCTGCCCGCCTGTTGGGCGGAGTTGGGTCGACCAGATCGGTGACGCTCACTGCGAGGGTCTCGGAGAGTTTGTTCAACAGCCCGATCTTGGGCTCGATGCGGCCATTCTCCAGCTGTGAAAGATATGGAACGGGTTTGTCGACGCCGGCGCTGAGGTCGGCAAGGGTCATCTTCTGGCGACGACGAAAGTGTCGAATTCGATGTCCGAGAACCCCGAGATCAAGTTCGTCCGACAAGTTATGTCTCCTCACGTTTGCAACTTCTATCATTTTTACCTGTTCTGGTCCTATATGGCCAGTTTTACGTCCCGATGTCTCTACTGCTGCATGAAAAGATGGGCGATTCTATAACTACCAGCCACGTCGGAAGGAGAGTTCGATGAGTGTTATCGATCGTCCAGTGCAGGTCAATGAAGCTGTCGCGAGTGCAGCCCCCGGGGTCGACATCGTGTTGTCGACCCGCGAGTCCAGCCATCTCGAGTTGCTCGACTCCCGAACTCTGCGCCTGATCGGGGCCCTCCACCGTCGTTTCTGGGACCGCGGTCGTGACCTCCTCCTTCGTCGTACTCAGTCGGGAATCGGTGGTGATACCGACAGTCGTAGCTCGTCCACAACGTGGGAAGATCGCGTTGCGCTCCATCTTGAGCTCGCGAGGGCGGAACTGCCTGCCAATGATGCCGACCTTCGTGGTTGGGCTGAAACCGAACCCGCTGTTCTCGTCGATGGACGAGCCGTTCCAGGCTGTGTCTTCGACCTCGCGGTCGTCCTGAGCTCGCGTGCCGATCAGCTTCGACTCGACGAGAGCACAATCACGGTGACCTTTCCGGCGGCTTTGTGCGGGGACGAAGAACGTCTCTACGAGGACCTCATCAAGATCGCGCAGGACCGGGCAGGAATCGACCGAGGAACCCTGCAGGTTCGGTACGTGTGATTGCGCGTCGAGCGTTCATTGCTCGGCGGAGCTAATACTGGGGTATGGGCATTCTGAATATCGACCGAGGCACATCTGCGCGATCAGATGAGCTTCGATCGGTTCGCGACATCTTTCGCACCTATCGTTCGCATCGCTCACCCCAAGTGATTTTCACGGGCATCGCCGTGATCGGCATCGTCCGACTGTTGGCGGGCGGCGTTGGTTGGACCGACCTGCTCGTCGTGGGTTTGACGGTCTTGATGACAGGCATCGTCGAGTGGTTCCTGCATTTGTTCTTGTTGCACGCGCCGGAGGATTCCGCGCGCATGACCAAGTACGGCACGGGAACGGGCCATCGCGAACATCACCTCGACCCGTTGAATGTCGGCTGGATCATGCTCGGTCCTCCGGACGCCTTCGCCTTCCTCTGGATGCTGGCTGGCTGGACGGCAGTGTGGTCGCTTCCGTTGATCGCGGTCGTGGGCGGGTCGATGTTTTCGACGTATCTCACCGCGCTGTTGGCCGCGTACCTAACCCTGGCGCACTACGAGTGGGTCCACCTGCTCGTGCACACTCGGTACCGACCCAAGGGCCGGTATTACAAGCGGCTCGAGGCGAACCATCGACGCCACCATTACCGCAACGAGCATTATTGGCTTGGAGTCACATCGAACCTCGGCGATCGTATTTTGCGTACCCTGCCGACGAACAAGACCGACGTTCCGTTATCGGACACCGCACGAACTCTTTAACATCCGGACTCGGCTGCTATACGTCGACACTTCCGGTCGACATCCCCGGTTAGTCGACATGGTCGCTACGCGAGCTTCGCTCCCCTAACACGTCGACACTTCCGGTCGACATCCCGGTTGTCTGTACGGCGACCGTCCTGCTCCTTTGTCCGTGCGTGGGTAGATTTGGTTTGTGACCGACAACGCTGATGAAACGTCGACTGATTTTCTTCGCGCGAAGATTCGTGCGGACAATAAATCTGGGCTCTATTCGGGTCGCGTGCAGACGCGATTCCCGCCTGAACCCAATGGTTACCTCCACATCGGCCACGCCAAGTCGATTGTCGTCAACTTCGGAATCGCTGCCGACTTTGGTGGCGAGTGCAACCTGCGATTCGATGACACGAACCCCGAGACCGAAGACCAGGACTTCGTCGACGGGATCATCGCCGACATCGAGTGGCTCGGGTTCGAGCCGAATTCCGTCGTCTTCGCATCCGACTATTTCGAGCAGCTCTACGAATGGGCGGAGTCGCTGATCGTGCGCGGCCTCGCGTATGTCGACGATCAAGATGCGGAGACCATCTCCGAACAGCGCGGAGGCTTCACGACGCCAGGCACGAACAGTCCATACCGAGAGCGCTCCGTTGAGGAGAACCTCGAACTGTTCCGCGGCATGCGAGCCGGAGCCTTTTCCCAGGGTGCACATGTGCTCCGAGCCAAGATCGACATGAACCACCAGAACATGCAGATGCGTGACCCGGTGCTGTACCGCATTCGCGAAGCGCACCATGTGCGAACAGGCGCTACATGGGTGATCTACCCGACCTATGACTGGGCACACGGTCAGTCTGATGCGATCGAACACGTTACCCATTCGGTGTGCACGCTCGAATTCGATAGCCACCGGCCGTTGTACGACTGGTGTCTCGAGAACCTCGAGCTGCCCGCCGAGAAGCCAGAACAAACGGAGTTCGCGAGGCTCAACCTGACTCATACGGTTACGTCCAAGCGCAAGCTCCGCGCGCTCGTCGAGGATGGTCGCGTCGACGGGTGGGACGATCCACGGATGCCCACACTTCGGGGCCTTCGACGACGTGGGTACCCGCCAGAAGCAATACGCGCGTTCATGGAGCACATCGGGGTAGCGAAGAGCAACAGCACGCACGACATCGAGCTGCTCGAGTCGTTCATTCGAACCGAGCTCAACCGAACCGCTCTCCGCCGAATGGCGGTTCTACGCCCATTGAAGGTCGTCATCACGAATTGGCCAGACGGCAAAGAAGACGTACGAGAGGCGATCAACAATCCCGAAGATGAGGCCGCCGGCACGCGCTCGGTTCCATTCTCCGGAGAGCTATGGATCGAGCAAGATGACTTCAAGCTCGAGCCGCCACCGAAGTACTTCCGCTTGACTCTCGGGCGTGAGGTTCGTTTGCGCGCTGGTTACTTCATCACCGCCAACGACGTTGTGACCGATGCGGACGGAAACGTGACCGAAGTGCATTGCACTTACGACCCCGAGACAGCGGGCGGGCAGGCGCCTGACGGACGGAAGGTAAAGGCGACTATTCACTGGGTCTCGGCCGCACATGCAATCGACGCCACCGTGAACCTGTACGAGCGGCTGCTGCTCGATAGTCACCCTGGCTTGGACGGGTCCGATCCGCTCTCGAGTCTCAACCCCGCGTCTCGTGACACGCTTCACGATGCGAAGCTCGAGCCAATATTGGCGGATGTCGCTCCAGGACAGGTCGTGCAATTCGAGCGTCTGGGGTACTTTGCCGCAGACCTCGATGACCCCACCGTGTTTCACCGAACTGTCGGCCTTCGTGACGAATGGGCCAACATCCAGAAACGCGCGAACAAACCTAAGTAAGCAGCTGGGGACGCGTTTATGGTTGCGGGATGAGCGAAACTCTCAACCCGAAATTCTTCCGCCAAGTGATGGGCCAAGTGCCCACGTGCGTCACGGTCGTCACCGCTATGGTCGACGAAAAGCCACAGGCAATGGTGATCGGGAGTTTCGTATCCGTGTCACTCGACCCTCCTCTTGTGGGGTTCTTCTGCACCACGACGTCCGAGACGTGGCAAACGTTGCAGCGCGCAGAGGTATTGGGTGTGAACGTGCTCGGTGATCATCAAGTCGACATCAGCAACGCCTGCATGCGTCACCCAGATGAGCGCCTTGATGATCTCGATTGGTCGATGGTCGACGGCGCGCCGAGAATCGCGGGCTCGACCGCATGGCTCACGCTCACATCGAACCAGGTGATCGATGCAGGGGACCACGAGTTTGCGCTCTGCAACGTGGTGACCATGGAGGCTCCGGAAACTCCGCTCGCCCCCGTCATCTTTTACGGGGGTGCCTACCGCACACTCGCGGACCTCGACGAAACCTGATCGTAAACCACGATTGTGCTGGCAGCCGGCGGCTAGTGCGCTCCCCGACGTCAAACCTCGCAGATCGAAGAGGTCAGTAGTCTTGGACCCATGTTGCGCCAGCTGAAGTGGAACTCGATGACCCCGGCTGAACGCCAGTGGTTGCACCAACGCGGGGCAGCTCACACCTCCGCTGAGGAGCTCCGTGGTTCAATCAGTGAGCTCGTCGAGGACGTCCGCGAGCGAGGTGACGCGGCGCTTGTCGACGCTCTCGCAAAGTTCGACGGCGTACACATCGAACCATCTGGCTTGCGCATCACCGACGACGAATTCGCCGATGCACTCGACGCGATCGATGCTGGCGTTCACGTAGCCATCCAACAGATGCTGGCGAACATTCGACGCTTCAACGAAGAACTCCTCGCCCGTCGGCAGAGTTGGACAGCCGAGATTGCCCCCGGACACATCGTTGGCGAGAAGGTCGGTCCGGTCGCGAGCGCCGCGTTGTTCTGTCCAAGTGGGAAGGCGAGCTACCCGTCGGTTCTCGCCCAGGTGGCCACGCCCGCTGTCGTTGCGGGAGTCCCGCAGCTCACGGTCATCGTCCCACCGGTCCCTGGCTTGGGCGGCCCCATCGACGATGCCGTTCTTGTTGTGGCACACGAGCTCGGACTACGTGAGGTCTATCGGGTCAATGGTCCTGCCGGAGTCGCGGCCGCAGCCTTTGGCACCCAGACAATTCCCGCCCACGGCATGGTTGTGGGTCCAGGCAGCCCGCCGGTCGCCCTCGCTCAACTTGCTGTACGCGCACACGGCGTCGACACCGTAGTTCTCGGTCCAACGGAGTCGATGGTCATTGCGGATGACACGGCAGATCCCGCCCTCCTCGCAGCGGACCTGCTGAACGAGGCCGAACATGGGACGGACTCGACGGTCGTCTTCGTCACGGCGGATCAGAGCCTGATCGCTGCGACCGAGATCGAGGTCGAACGCCAGGCCCAAGACTTGCCCCAAGTTCGACGTGAGGCCGCCGCCTCTGCCTTGGGCGTGAACGGTGGTGCGATCCTCGTCGATTCGCTCGACGAGGCTGTCGAGGTCGCGAACTGGTTCGCAGCCGAGCATCTGCAGCTTGCAGTCAGCGATCCATGGGCCCTGGCCGATGGCATCGAGCACGCGGGAGAGTTGCTGCTCGGGCAGCACACCCCGTTCTCCGTTGGGAACTTCACGCTCGGCGGGCCAGCTGCGCTGCCGACCGGTGGGTTTGCGAACAGAGCCGGCGGAATCACGGTCGAGCAGTATCTGAAGTCGGGGGCAATCGGCCATCTGGACGCCAGCGCGCTCGCCGCGGTTGCCGCGAGCACGATTGCACTCAGTGATCACGAGGGCTTCGACGCCCATAGCAACGCAATCCGAATTCGCGGGCTGAGTTAGCGCTTCTTTGCGCGGCGCGCGGCCTTTCGGGCCTGCGAACGCTCCCACTTTCGCTGTCGGCTTCGACACGCCTTCCGGCAAAATTGGTGGTTGGCTGACCGCGCCTCGAATAGCTCCCCACATCTCCAGTACGCACAGACCTGAAGGCGCTCCGGGTCGACCTCATCAAAGTCCTCAGGGAGATCACTGTCGAGGGGCTCGATCATCTGAGGGTTGCCGCCCAGGTGTGCAACTGCTCGTCGATCGATCGCCAGACATCATGGCCGGGGTCGATGACGTCATAGTGGTCGATGCCGTCGGGGTCGATCAACGTCGCTGCATCACCGGAGTTCACGGCTGCCTCTACATAGGCCACCGAGAAATCGTACGGCACACTGTCATCGCCTCGACCATGCACCAGCAACTGTGGAACGCCGATCGGCAAGAGCTGCAGTGGCGACGCAGCCGCATAGGGCTCGGGCAGATCGTCGGCGGAACCACCGAACAGGGCCCGTGTCGCACTCTTACTCAGATGCAGTCGGTCGCTGGCTACAAGGTCGGCGACGGGTGCGAGCGCGACTACGGCATCGATCGTCGTCTCAGGTTGGGCAGCGGCCCAAAGAGCGAGTTGTCCTCCGGCCGAGTGCCCGATGACGATCGTCGGGCCATCCTCGAATATTGCGCATGCGAGCCCGCATGCCGCGAGCACATCCGCAGACATCTCCGGCCAGACCCCTACTTCGCCGGGTTCGATACGGCGGTATTCGATGTTGCAGACGTTCCATCCCAGATCGGTGACATGTGATGCGATCGGCCAATTGAGCTCCAGCCCGTAGGCAACACGCCAGTATCCGCCGTGGATCGAGATGATCGTTCCGATGGGCTGGTGCTCTGTACGATGCAGCTCGACGTATTGGGATGAATGTGAGCCGTACGCGATGTGTTCAGCTTCGGCCATAGAAGGTTTCCTTCGCGGAGTCCGACAAACCGATGCCCTCTTCGGTGTTGAACGCGAACACGATGAGAATGCGCGTGCGGTTGCCCTGACTGGGAGTCACGCGGTGCATCGAGTTGCGTCCGCGAAATAGGACCAGATCACCGGGTCCGAAGTCGAGCTGCTGCACACCGGTCGCGTTCTCGATCGCGTCCAGCACTCCGTCGAAGTTCTCGTCACCGTTCGGTAGGCATCGGAGGTCGGGGACACATTCGAATACGCCACCAGACTCTGGGGGCGTGATCAGTGTCGTCACGGCGAACGAGCTGTTGTCGAAGTGCCAGCCGAGTTCTTCGCCATTTCGGTGGAAGTGCACATTGATCGATGACAGGTCGTCGACGTAGGGGCGAACGGCTCGTTCGCCTACGACCGCGGCGATGAAGTCGCGAAACTCGACGCTGTCGTACACCGACCGCAGACACGACGTTTGTTCGATCTGGTCGTCGGCCAACAGCCCCTTTGTGCTGGTGATCTGGTGGTTGAACACATGGTCGTTGGGTAGTTCACTATTGGCTTCCGTGAGCCACACGTTGTGCGTGTTCGACGCGAAGTACGCCTCGTCCTCACGGCCGGTCGAGCCGGCACGCACGGACTCCACGAACCGATCGGTGAAAAAGCCACGGAGAACCAAGGCCCCAGAGTCGTTGAGCTGCGTCGCGCAACTCCGGCGATAGTCAGCGTCCTCCAACGGGTGTGTGCGCCGGTCGATCAGTGTGTGGAGGAGCGTGCTCAACGCTCGCTGCTCCACAGTGTCGGAAACATCACCTCGGGCATGGGCTCACCTGGTGCGACACCGAGATTCTCGAGCGGGGGAGAAGTAACACCGGGGCGTTCCACGTAGCGCACGTCGTCCCCAAGCCAACGCGTCGAAAATGCGCGCCGTCGCTTCGTGACAGGGGTGTCGGTGGAGCCATGTAACGTCCGAAAATCGAAGACGATCGCATCGCCGGGGCGCAGGGCGCGGCTGATGATCGCCCGGTCCGACATGTCTTCATCGGCAGGCGCGCTGACCATCGACTCATCTTTGTTCGGATAGTCCGCTCCGGAAAGGAATCGACGGGGAACGTAGGTGTTCCCGTCGCGATGGGTTCCGGCGAGGAATCGGACTGCGGTGTCCTCGGGGATCTCGTCCAGCGCAACGTAGACGCTGGCCGTCTGGAGACCGTCTACGCAGTAGTACGGCAGGTCGTGATGCCAGGGAGTCGCCTTCTTCGTGCCCGGCTCCTTTGCGAAGACGTGCTCGTGAAAGAACTGGGCGTTCTGTGACTGCATGCACTGTGCGGCGATTGACGCGGCGGCGGACGTCAAGGTGTACGTCAAGAATTCCGGGACGCGTTGCCAGTTGCAGTACGCATCGAAGAATCGTCCAGGCTCACCCTCGGCTGCGCTTTCGTTGGGAAAGGCGTAGTCGGTCGGCGATGCCATCATCCGATCGAGTGCGTCGCACAGTGGTGTCACCCAGCCGGAGAACGTGTTCGGCAGATAACACACGCCATCTCGCTGGAAATCATCGATCTTCTCCTGGGCAACAACCTGCATTTGCCGGGTGGTCGCGTTCGCGAGCGGGGTCACGTCGTCGAGTACGTTCCAGCGACTCGTCGTCGCACGCCCGGTCATGTTCAGAGCCTGCCGCGTCGTGCCCTGGCACGCCGCACTCGGCCTACCGAAACTTCCCGAGTGCTTCGGCCACCGACGACCGGTATGTCTCGACGTTCGCCAGCTTGATGTTCTCGTAGCCACGGACGACGTCGGCCAGTTCAACCAATGCGATGGCGTCGGGAAGGTTCTGGACGGTCAACTCTTCCAAGACCAGATCGATGGCGGCCAGGTATTCGCCAGGGAGTGCCTGCTCTACGCGCCGTACTTCGGCCCGACCGAACGGATCGAGCGACGTGCCTCGGAGACGTTTGCCACGAGCGAGTGCTTTGATCCCGGGTGTCGCCCATTTACCGATAGTTATCTTGCGAGTTATTCCCAGCGCTCGGAGCATCGGCGGGTGGAGCTTCCACGCGATCGATCCAGCGTCCCCGGCAATTTCTCGGGCTGCTTCCGTGCCAGCGTCGAGGGTCATCAAACGTGCCACCTCGTATTCATCCTTGTAGGCCACGAGCTTGAACATTCCTGCTGCGACCGACATGACCAGCTCGTCCGAGCTCGACACTGCTCGCTCGCTCGCCGCGACTCGATCCAGGATGTCGAACCACTCGGTGGCCGTGGAGGTGGTTCCCCACGCCTCGAGCTCACTCGCGAACCTCGAGAGTGTCGCGCGATTCTCGCCAGAGACTCGGAGGTCATCGAGACGTTCGCTGAACTGTTCTTCGACCACAACATGTGGAGCGTGGGCGAGTTCTCGCGTCCGTTCGACCACCTCCGGATGGACGACTTGCAGCCGACCCCACCGGAATGCCTGTGTGTTCACGTCCACGGCGACACCGTTGAGGGCGATCGCCGCTTCGACGTCTTCCGGATCGATCGGCAACACCCCGGCTTGGACCGCCATGCCGACGACGAACAAGTTGGCCGGGGTGGTCGATCGGAAGAGATCCTCGGTGATCCCGTATGCGTCCGCCCAGTGATGGTGGGGCTGCGTGATCGATGCGATCCGTTGCGCAAGTTCATCCGGTGACGGCATGACGAGCGCCGGGTTCGTGATCATGGAGCCCGTGGGCGTCGAGGAGGTGGACCCGACGACGTGTGTCTCATCGATGCTCGAGGTGAGCTCGCCCTTCTCCGAGGCGGCAACGAGCTGATCAAAAGCGAGCAACAGATCGGCCTGACCCTCGCCCAACCGGTTTGTAAACGATGGCCGTGTCTTCGAGAGCCGTACATCGCTCACCACTGGACCAGCCTTTTGCGAGAGCCCTATTTGGTCGAGTCCGCGAACGTGAAAGCCTCCGAGCATCGCCGCCGTGCCGATCACCTGAGCCACCGTGACCACACCTGTTCCCCCGATGCCGGTGATGCGCATGGCGAAGTCCTCATCGGAGACGAGTCTTTCCGGAGTCGGGACGTCCGGAGCGGCTGGAACGGCCGTCGACGTCTCATCGGGTGTTGGCTGCGATGTTGCGGAGCGACGACCGGCCCCAAGCAGTCGCCCGAGGCGTCCACTCGACTTGGTCGTCACGGTCATGAATGATGGGCAGTCCCCCTCGAGGCAGCTGTAGTCCAGGTTGCAGCTCGTCTGGTCGATTTCGGTCTTCCTTCCAAAGGGAGTGTCGACAGGCTGGACGGACAGGCAGTTGCTCACCTGGCCACAGTCGCCGCAACCCTCACAAATGCGAGGGTTGATGACGACGCGCTGATTGGGTGTTGGGATCTGGCCGCGCTTACGGGCTCGCCGGGCTTCTGCGGCGCATGCCTGGTCGTGGATCAGCACGGTCACGCCAGGAACCTTTGCCAGCTTCTCCTGCGCTTCGATGAGACGCGTTCGGTCCCATACGTCAACAGACTTCGGTAGAGACTTGTAAGAGGAGTTCTTTGGATCGTCGGAGGTGACCAACACTCGAGCTGCGCCCTGCGTGAGAAGTATCTTGGCGACCTCGGCGACGGAGAGCTGGCCTACAGGATCTTGCCCGCCGGTCATCGCGACCGTGCCGTTGTAGAGGAGCTTGTAGGTGATGTTCACCCCTGCCGCGATCGCTGCCTGAACGGCAAGCTGGCCCGAGTGAAAGTACGTGCCGTCTCCGAGGTTCTGGATGAGGTGAGGGTGTTCTACGAACGGTGCCATGCCGATCCACTGCGTTCCCTCGTTGCCCATACACGTGAGGCCAGCGATGTCGCCGACGCGGTCCTCATCCATGAGCAGCGTCATCGTGTGGCAGCCGATACCTGCACCGACGAGTGAACCGTCGGGCACCTCGGTGCTGCGGTTGTGGGGGCATCCAGAGCAGAAGGCTGGAGTGCGCTCGACACTGAGCGCAAGTGGGATACGGGTCCGTTCTGGCTTTGCCAAAATCAGTCGATCCTTCAGCCGACCTTCGAGTCGGGCGCGCAGCACGGGCACGATCGTGTCGGCGTCCAGCCCTCCCCAGGCAGGAAGCATGATCTGACCTGACTCGTCGTGCTTTCCGACGATGACCGGCCGATCGGCTACGGCGTATAGAGCGTCCTTCAAGAGTGATTCGATGTTGGGCTGCTTCTCCTCGAGGACGAAGATCTGCTCGAGGCCCCGAGCGAAGCTGCGCATCGTCGCCGGGTTGAACGGCATCGGCATGCCCATCTTGAGCAGACGGATTCCGGCATCACGAACTGCGGCATCGTTCTCGAGTCCGAGGCGGGCTAGGGCCTCGCGAACTTCGCGGTAGGTGATGCCAGAGGAGATCAGACCGATCCACGCGTCAGGCGGATCGACGGTCACATGGTTCAGATTGTTGTCTGCGGCATACGTTCGGGCGAGCTCATATCGCACCTCGAGGATCTCGCGTTCGATCTCCACGCTGTGCGGTGTGAGGAGTCGACCGTCCGGGACGTGTTGATACGGCTTGCCATCCACGAGTGGGATGACCGGGCGTACTCGGTCGGAGTCCAGGTCGATGCTTGCGGTCGCGTCGGCGACGTCGGCGACGATCTTGAGAGCCGACCACAGTCCGGTCGCGCGGGACATCGCGATCGCGTGGCGGCCGAGGTCGAGTGCTTCTGCGGGGTCGCCAGGGTAGAGGAGCGGCATGTGCATGTCGGAGAGCAGTCCGGCAGACGACGAGGGAACCGTGGAGGACTTGGCGTTCGGGTCGTCTCCGACGATGGCGACGGCACCGCCAAGCATCGAGGTCCCCGCGAACACTGCATGTCGAAGCGCATCTGCGGCGCGGTCGACTCCGGGCGCCTTGCCGTACCAGAGACCAACAATGCCGTCATACCTGCAGCCCAGCTGTGCGGCAGCGAGTTGCGAACCCATCACCGCGGTAGCGGCATACTCCTCGTTCATTCCTTGCGAGAACGTGACGGGAAGATCGGGTGTCGTCTTAGCAGCGGCCTTGACGGCCTCGCCGTATCCGCCGAGTGGTGATCCCTGGTATCCGGACACGAAGACAGCCGTTCGATGTCCATCTCTCTGGTCTGCGCGGATCTGTTCGAGGGGTAGCCGAGCGAGCGCATGGATGCCGGTGAGAAAGACCGTGCCCGAGTCCTTTGTGTATCGGTTCTCGAGTCGGTAGTCATCGATGAGTGCCATCGTGTGTCTCCGTTGTCGTGTGTACGGATGTGATGACTCAAGTATTCAATCTGTTCGGTTCGTAGTCCAGAAATTCGAACATAATTTGGGCGTTGATTATATCTTTGTCATATATTCGATTGTCACACCCACCACACCCGCCAAATCGAACGGATGCACCATGCCAGAACGACTCCGCGCAGAGGCCGATCTTGTGCTGGTCGGCGAACTTCAGCGGGATGCTCGCCAAACAAATCGCTCGCTCGCGAAGAAGGCAGGCTTGGCACCTTCAACAACGCTCAACCGCGTGCGTGATCTGGAGCAACGGGGGGTGCTGAGGGGGTACCACGCAAACGTCGACCTGATATCGCTCGGCAGAACTCTGCAGGCGATGGTCTTCGTTCGCCTTCAGCCCAAGAGTGACGACGTGATCGACGGTTTCTTGGGTCACATGTGGCAGCTCCCAGAGACGATCGCCGTGCACCTGATCACGGGCGTCGAGGACGCCATCATTCATCTCGCTGTGGCGGACGCCGAGTCGCTGCAGCGAGTGATCATCAACGAGATCAGTAGTTTTCCCGGAGTCTTCGATGAGCGAACGTCACTCCT
>CAXMRH010000130.1:0-10549 GCA_964196045.1 uncultured Chthoniobacterales bacterium
TGCTGGAATCGCCTCCGAGACATGGCCATCGCTCCAGATGGCAGCTTCATCGTCATCGGCGGCCAAGGAGCGGACAAACCGCCAAATTGCGACTCGGTTCTCAAGTATTCGACAGCTGGCAACGGGGTCGTGAACTTCGACTGGTCGGCACGGATGTACTCAAGTGTGTTCAGCATCGCCATCTCAGATGTCGCGGTGTATGTCGGTGGCCACTTCTGTGCAGCACCGAAGAACCCGATTCCTCCTGGTGCAGTCAGTTCCACATGGACGGGAACGGCAAACTCCTGCAAGATCAACGATCCGTCGAGTTCCGTCAACCCCTCTCAACGTGATCCAGACAACGCTGTCTTCCGAAAACAGATCGCTGCGCTTGACCCCAGCACTGGACAGGCGCTCGCGTGGAATCCAGGAAGCAACAACTTCTTGGCGGTGTACGACCTGACGCTGGTCGATCGAGGATTGCTCGCGGGACACGATCGTGACCGTTTCAACGACGTCGGCACGGGTCGTTCTGGATTCTTCGATCTCGGAGGTGGAGCTGACATAGAAGCGCCGGTCCTCATCACGACTGATCCGGCCCCTGGCGCTGTGATCAGCGATCCCAACCTTCTTGCCGGGTCCGCGACCGACAACGAAGACGTCACGTTGGTGACGATTCGACTGAAGAACGTCACGACAGATCAGTGGTTGCAACTCGATGGCACGCTTGGCGCCGGTCAGGTAGACCTGCCTGTGACGGTCGTTCCCGCTGGCTTTGGCGCAGTCGCGTGGTCCTACCCAGTGGCGAACCTCCCAATCGGCGATTACAAGATCCGCGGGTTCGCCACCGATGCAGTCGGAAACACCTCGAACCCACTTGTTTCGCCGTTCAAGATTCCTGGAGCAACCAGCTGCACCGTCGTGCTCGATATCGATGACCAACCCGTCGTCAGTTGGACTGGCTTCGATTTCAACGGCGTGTCGAGTGTCTTCGTTCGTCGTGATGGTAGCTATCTCGTCACCAGCACCGCCGGTTCAGGAAGTTACGCCGACATCACCGCGGCACCCGGCGACCACAGCTACCTCGTCCGTTGGCGCCCAGATGATGTCATCACGGACATTCCCTGCACGCCAGATCCGATCACCGTGCCTGACGGCGGTCCAGGGCTCACCTGCACCGCTGGACTAAACGGCGAGTCAAAGCCGGTCTTGAACTGGACGGCCGTCGCTGGAATTAGCAAATACAGCGTTCGTGACGCGGCCTCGGGGTGGATTGCTTCGCTCGACGGTGTCACGACCTACACCGACACCGTTGCAACAGCTGGCGACTACAACTACATCATCAGGTACAAGCAACAGGGCGTGAACGTTGACACCCCATGTGCTCCATCGCCGCTCACCGTGCCAGGTGGCGCAGGCGGAGGCTGCACCGTCCTAGTAGATGGAAATGGTGACGTCGTCGTGAACTGGACGCTCGTCCCAGGTGTCGATAGGTATGTGATTCGTGATCTGGCCACCGGCTGGATCGCCACGGTGGACAACGACACGACCTACACCGACACCAATCCAGAGGCCGGCGCGAGAACGTACGTGATTCGCTACTGGAATCCTGGACGGACCGAAGTGATCTGCGAGCCAGACCCGATCGTCATTGGGTAGCGCTATATCCTGTCCAGGGCTTCGTTGAGATCGGCGACAAGGTCGTCACCGGTTTCAATTCCCACGGACAAACGCACGAGGTCTTCGGGTACTTCGAGGGCAGACCCAGCGGCCGATGCGTGCGTCATGATTCCGGGATGTTCGATGAGCGACTCGATGCCGCCCAACGATTCGGCGAGGGTGAACAACCGGGTATGCATCGTGACGGACTTTGCGCCCTCGAGGCCAGCGTGGACCTGGAACGAGATCATCCCGCCGGGTGCCCGCATCTGTGTGGCTGCGATCGACGCTCCCGGGTGCGACTCGAGGCCCGGATACAACACATGAGACACGGCGGGGTGGGCCAGCAACATCTCGACGATCTGTTGGGCGTTGCTGACGTGGCGGTCCATTCGCACACCAAGCGTCTTCAACCCGCGAAGCGTCAAGAAGCAGTCCATGGGTGCGGGCACCGCACCGACGGCGTTCTGCAGGTACTTGATGTCGGTCGCCCACTCTTCATCGTTCGTGGCCGCGAATCCACCGACGACGTCTGAGTGCCCGCCGATGTACTTCGTCGTCGAATGGATGACGAGATCAGCACCAAGTGCGAGCGGCTGCTGCAGATAGGGCGATGCGAACGTGTTGTCGACGACGAGCTTCGCCCCCCGTTTGTGGGTCACCTCAGCAATGGCTGCGATGTCGAACACGGTGAGCAGCGGATTAGTTGGCGTCTCCATCCAGACGATCTTCGTGGCTGCGTTCCAGTTGTCGTTGAGCGCTGACGGATCGGTGAGATCTGCGGCCGACCACGTGATTCCGGACCGGGTCAGAACCTGGGAGATCAGGCGAAAAGTGCCGCCATACGCGTCGTTGCCGAGCACGATGTGGTCGCCCGCGCGCAGGGAACGAAGGACCGTGTCTTCGGCTGCGAGTCCGGAGGCAAACGCGTACCCGAATTGGGCGCCTTCAAGATTCGCGAGCGCGACCTGCAGTGCCGTTCGAGTCGGGTTGTCCGTTCGTGAGTATTCGTAACCCGTGTGATCGCCCGGTGAAGGCTGGGCATAGGTCGAGGTCTGAAAGATCGGCGTGATTACCGAGCCAGTGACCGATTCGGGATCCTGACCCGCGTGTATAGCGCGCGTCTCAAAACCATCGAGTGGTTGCTCCGACATGTCAGGCCTCCGAGGGTGTTGGTGAAAGAAACTCGAGAACGTCGGTGTGGCTGATGACCGTGCGGGGGCGACCACCATCGATCACCAGCAACGCGTTTGCGTGCTCGAACAACTCCACTGCGGTTTGAATCGATTGACCGATCCCGATTGTTGGCAGGCCCGGAGCCATGATCATCTCCACCGGCTTGTCCAGCACGCTCTCGTCGGCGAAGGTGGCGTTCATGAGCTGAAGCTCCGACACCGCTCCCGAGATTTCGGCCAGCGCAAAGGGCGGTTCGTTCTTGGCAACCGGGACCTGGCTAACCCCGTTTGTGCGCATCATCTCGACAGCATCACGAACAGGTGTCTCTGGGTTGACGTAGATCAGGTCACTTGCGTTCGTTCCCTTGGCCTCGACGACGGCCGACACGCAGGTGTCGGCGTCGCACTGAATGAAACCGAGCCTGGCGAGGTAGTCATCATTGAAGACCTTCGACAGATAGCCCCTACCCGAGTCAGGAGTGAACACGACCATGAGATCGTCTGGCCCAAGCCGCTCGGCGACCTGCAGGCCCGCTGCGATCGCTGTGCCGCAGGAGCCCCCGAGCAAGATGCCCTCTTCTCGCGCAACCTTTCGCGCCATCAGGAAGCTGTCGTGGTCGGAGATAGCGATCACCTCGTCGACGAGGTCGTGGTGATAGGTGCTCGGCCAGAAGTCCTCGCCCACTCCCTCAACTAGATACGGCCTGCCCGAGCCGCCGGAGAACACCGAGCCCTCGGGGTCGGCGGCGATGATCTTGATGTCCGGGTTCTTCTCCTTGAGATACCGCGCAACGCCGGAGATGGTTCCACCGGTTCCGGCACCTGCCACGAAGTGTGTGACCTTGCCATCTGTCTGCCGCCAGATCTCCGGCCCCGTCGTGTCGTAGTGCGACTGCGGGTTTACCGGATTCGAGTACTGGTCGGGGCGGAAGGCGTTCGGGATCTCGTTCACCAAGCGCTCGGCAGTGGAGTAGTAGGACTCGGGGTCCTCGGGCGGAACCGCGACGGGGCACACGACCACCTCGGCGCCATACGCGCGAAGTAGGTCGACCTTTTCGGGGGCGACCTTGTCGGTCATCACAAAGACGGTCTTGTATCCACGCTGGTTTGCAACAATGGCCAGCCCAACGCCCGTGTTGCCGCTCGTCGGCTCGACGATGGTGCCTCCGGGCTTGAGTAGACCCGCCTCCTCAGCCGCATTGATCATGGCCAGCGCTGGTCGGTCCTTCGAGGAGCCGCCCGGATTGGTGAGCTCGAGCTTGAGCACGAAATCGCACTTCAGGTGACCAGCGATCTTGGGTGTACGAACGAGTGGCGTATTACCGATTAGGTCGATGACTGAATTCGCGATTTCCACTGTTTCCTCCAAACCGGTCGGTGTGTCTGTGCCGGTGGTCGTGATGTGTGCGGGTGCTGGTTACGGGTGAGTCTACGATCGTGAAAGCGACGCTCGACAGGAGATCTTCACGGACCATGAAGCAATCCATGGAGCGCTGAGCTGAATCGCCAGAGTCATGCGTTCGGTGGGGCGAAGCGGGGGAAGTGTTCGTAACGTCGCTGCCGTTCAATTGACAGACCCGACCCCGGCGGACGGCTGAGCCAAGGGTGCTCAGAGTTGTTAGCTAGTGAGCGAGGTTTCGCAGACGCCAGGTCTGGAGGGCATCCACGGCACCGCGCATGGTTTCGGGCGAGCCCGAGAAGCTAAAGCGCATGAATCGATGACCTTCGGTCGGGTGAAAGTCGATGCCGGGGGTCGCGGCGACACCGAGCTCGCGCAACCAGGTTGCGGCAAGGTCCTTGCTGTCGGCAGCGAGGTGGTCGGTGCGTGCCCACACGTAGAACGCGCCGTCTGCAGGGGCGAGGTCTGTCAGCCCAGCTCGAGGCAGGCCCTCGAGCAAGATCTGTCGATTCTCCGCATAACGCGCCACGTGGGAGTCGAGTTCCTCCGTGCAGTCGAGAGCCGCAAGGGCCATACGTTGGCTCAGCGTCGATGGGCAGATGACGAGGTTCTGGGCAAGGCGATCGAATGGCGTGACGAGATCCTCTGGAAGCACAGCCCAACCAATTCGCCAGCCGGTCATCGAGAAGTATTTGCTGAAACTGTTGATGACGATCGCCGAGTCGGAATGTGCCGTTGCCGTGGAGGCCTCGACATCGCCGTAAGTGAGGCCGTGGTAGATCTCGTCGCTGATGAAGCGCACGTCGTTGGCTTCGCACCAGCCGATCAGACCAGCGAACTCCTCATGACCGAGCACGGTTCCGGTCGGGTTGGACGGGCTGGCAACGATGACGCCGTCGAGCGGACCCGCCGCCTCGAGGTGGTCCACCGCGAGTTGGTACCTCGTCGACGCGTCGACGTCGATGACAACCGGCTCCATGTGGAGTGCCGTGAGCATGTTTCGGTAGCAGGGGTAACCGGGAGCGGCGACTGCCACTCTGGCTCCCTGGTGGAATGCGGCCAGGAGCGACAGCACGAATGCTCCCGTCGCACCCTGGGTCACCGCTATGCGCTCCGGTGCGACATTGTGGTTGTACGTGGCCGCGAGGTAACGAGAGAGCGCTGGCGCGAGCTCGGGGATTCCCCTGCTGGCGGTGTAGCCGAGGGTGTCTGAATCCAGAAGTTCATGGGCGATGTCGACGGCTCCGCGCGGTGCACCGGTCGACGGTTGCCCGACCTCGAGGTGAAAGACCGCGTCTCCGCTCTGCTCGCGTTCCTGAGCGGCGAGAACCACCTCCATCACGTAGAACGGGTCGATCGAGGCGGGCATGTCAGCCTCCCGAGGAGAAGGCGCTGGCAAGAACTCCTGGCGGGGTGTGATCGTCTCGACCCTCGATCCATCCGTGGGGGAGGATCACTTTCTTCGGTCCGTGGCTGTGGCCTCGGGTGAGACGAGCGGCCTCGGGGGGAAACACCTCGTCGTCGAGGGTTTCGAGGATCGACAACATGTCCGCACGGCTCGACATCATCGCGATACGTCTGCGCACTTCGCCCCCGACAGCGAAACCCCTGAGGTACCAGCTCGTGTGTTTGCGGAAGTCGCGGGTGCCACGATCCTCACCCAACCACTCGGTCAGAAGGTCGAGATGGGTCACCATGATCCGAATCACTTCGTGCATCGACGGCGCCGCAGTAATCGGATCGCCACGCAACCCTTCCGCGAGTTCACGAAAGAGCCAGGGGCGACCAAGGCAGCCGCGGCCTACCACCACGCCGTCGCAGCCTGACTGCTCCATCATTGCCACCGCGTCGGCGGCCTCCCAGATGTCACCGTTTCCCAGCACGGGAATGGACGTCACGTGTTGCTTCAGTTCGGCGATCGCATCCCAACGGGCATTGCCCGAATAGGCCTGCTCTGCAGTGCGGGCATGGAGGGCAACCGCGGCCGCCCCTTCGTCTTCGGCGATGCGTCCCGTGTCGAGCATCGTGATGTGGTCGTCATCGATTCCGATTCGGAACTTGAGCGTCACCGGAACGTCCTGGGCGTTGCTCACCATTGCGTTGACGATGTCTCGCAGCAGGTGGTGATGCCCGGGAAGGGCGCTTCCTCCGCCGTGGCGAGTCACCTTCGGTACCGGGCAACCAAGGTTCATGTCGATGTGGTCGACCTTGCCCTCGTCCACGAGCTTCTTCACCGCCTCACCAATCCAATAGGGGTCGGTGCCGTAGAGCTGGATGCTTCGGGGCGTTTCCCCGTCGGCGAACTCCGCCGAATGAAGCATCTTCTTGTGCCCTTCCATGAGCGCACGGGCGGTGATCATCTGATTGACGTACAACCCACCCGTCGCGGTCACGGCGTCTCCCGGTGCGGGGGTGTCATCGGCGAACGGCATCTCGTTGCCGAACCTGCGACACAACGTGCGATAAGGCGCGGTTGTCACTCCCGCCATCGGGGCGAGAACCACCGGAGGGGTAACGGTTATACGACCGATCGACAGACTGCTCGGGATCACACTCACATTGTGCCCGGGATCAGGTCGAAATCTCGGTCCTGTAGAAGGCCGCGAAGGGCGTGTCGCGGCAGTCCGATCACGTTGTCGAACGACCCTTCGACTCTCGTGACAAAGGCGCCACCGCGGCCTTGGATCGCGTAGGCACCTGCCTTGTCCCTCGTCTCGCCTGTTCCCACGTACCACGCAATGTCATCGTCGCTCAGCTCCGCGAAATGTACGATCGTCGTCTCCACTACCGAGCTGGTTCGCCCTGCGTGACTTATCGCCACGCCGGTCTTCACTTCATGTAATCGCCCCGAGAGGAGCCGCAGGAATCGCCGAGCGTCGTCGTCGGTGGCGGGCTTGCCAAGCAACTCCCCGTCGATGGTCACGATCGTGTCTGCGGCGATCACGACGCCCGTCGCACCGCCGGCTGTTTCGGCCTTTTCACGGGCAAGCCGCTCGACGTAGGTATCCGCAGGTTCGTCAGGGAGCGGTGTCTCATCGATATCGGCAGGCTGGATTCGGAGCGATAGGCCGAGTTCTTCCAGCAGTGCACGTCGTCGCGGCGAGGATGAGGCAAGAATGAAGTCCACGACCTGAACCGTACCGATGTGACCTCGGCCAGCAGTGCTCAGTGTCTGGCCATTCTGAGCCGAAGGTGTTGTAACGAGATCTTGAGGTGAGGCAGCTATGAGCGAAACGGTTCTGGTGACAGGCGGTGCTGGATATATCGGAAGTCATACGGCGCTTGCCTTGATCAACGCGGGCCATCGGGTGGTGGTCGTGGACAACTACGTGAACTCCAGCCCAAACGCGCTGGTGGTCGTGAGCGAGATGACTGGGCAGGACATCGTCATTGTTGAGGGTGACGCACGCGACGCAAAACTGATCGAGCACATCATCCGTGAGAACGATGTGACCGCAGTGATCCACATGGCCGCTCTCAAGGCAGTCGGCGAGTCCGTGGAGATGCCACTCGAGTACTACAGCAACAATCTCGAGAGCGCTATGGCGACCCTCGCCGCGATGAGTGCTGCCGGTATCTGGAAGTTCGTCTTCTCGTCCTCAGCGACGGTCTACGGCGATCCAGAGTCGTGCCCCATCCCCGAGACCGCACCTATCGGCTCCACGAACCCATACGGCATGACGAAGCAGATGATCGAGGTCATCATTCGCGATCTCGCGGTGTCCGACGATCGCTGGAAGGTGACGTCTCTCCGTTACTTCAACCCCGTGGGCGCGCATGAGTCGGGAAAGATTTCGGAGGCGCCGATCGGCCGACCCAACAATCTGATGCCGATGATCATGGAAGTGGCGACCGGCAAACGCGACAAGGTGATGGTGTTCGGAGACGACTGGCCGACGGTCGATGGCACTGGCGTTCGCGACTACATCCACATCATGGACCTCGTAGAAGGCCACGTGGCTGCAGTGGAACACCTCGCAGAACAAGATGGCTATGAGGTCTTCAACCTCGGCCAGGGCAGTGGGGTCAGCGTGATCGAGCTCATTCGTACCGTCGAGGCAGTGACCGGCAAGACGATTCCCCACGAGGTCGCCAGTCGACGAGCAGGCGACATTGCAGAGTGTGTTGCGGACCCGACGAAGGCGAACACGATTCTTGGGTGGAGTACGACGCGAACGATCGCGGAGGCATCGCGAGACGCGTGGAACAGCCAATAACACGTCGGGACTTCCGCCCGACATCCGCGGGAGCCGCCATGGTCGCATCGGGAACTCCGCCCGATATCAGCGGAAGCCGACATGGTTAGATCCGGCTAGAGAATGCGGCGGTCCGCCGCCCAGCGAGTCAGTTCGTTTCGGTTGGATAGCTGGAGCTTGCGCAGGACCGAGCTCGCGTGTGACTCGACGGTCTTGATCGAGATCGTGAGTCGACGGGCGATCTCCTTGTACGCATACCCTCTCGCGAGAAGTCGCATGACCTCTTGCTCGCGTGCGGTGAGTTGGTCGAGTTCTGGATCTGCCGTCGGTGCCGTGAGCTCCGTGGAAAACGCATCCAGTACGAAGCCGGCGAGTCGCGGCGAGAACACTGCGTCACCGGTCGCGACGCGCTTGACCGCGTCGACGAGCGCCTCGCCATCAGTGGCCTTGGTGATGTAGCCGCGTGCGCCAGCGCGGATCACCTCGATCACATCTTCCGCGGCATCGGAGACCGAGAGCGCCAGAAAGACAGTGGTGACGCCACGTTCGACCGAACCAGCGATGACGTTGGCGGCGGTGCCGCTGGGCAGATGCACGTCGCATACAACGACATCAGGCTTCTCCCGCACGATGACATCGATCGCCTCGGGAACGTCGCCGGCTTCCCCCACGATCGAGAAGTCGTTCTCGAGACCCGCTCGAACTCCAGCGCGGACGAGTGCGTGATCATCTACAAGCACGATGCGAGTCATTGGGTTGCTCCATTGGTCGAAATGTCGGAAGGTTGGGTGAAGGGAAGCGAGAGCTCGACCTCGGTGCCTGCGTCTGGTGCCGAGTGCAGGGTTGCGGTGCCGCCAGCGCGTGCCATCCGAGCAACGATCGAGTCACGGACACCATGGCGGTCGGTGTTGATCGTTTCGGGGTCGAAGCCGACCCCAGTGTCGCGTACGAAGATCTCGATCCCTTGGGGGCTGCGTTCGGCGAACACGTCGATTCGATCGACTCCCGAATGAATGGCCGCGTTCGCCATCGCTTCACGGGTTGCGGCGATGAGTGTTGCGAGGTCGCCGGGTACAGGGTCGCCGTTGTCGCCGACGGCAACAACGTCGATCTGCACGCCATGGGTTTCTTCAACATCGATCGCCGCCTGTTCGAGGGCGGGACCCAGATGCACGCCGTCGGGGGCCGTCGTAGTCGGTCCGTACAACCAGTTCCGAAGTTCTCGCTCTTGTCGGCGTGCAAGATGGGCGGCGCGGGCTGGATCGTCGGCGTTTCTCTGGATCAATGTGAGTGTCTGTAGGACCGAGTCGTGGAGGTGAGCGGAGATTCGCGCTCGCTCATCGGAACGAATTCGATCCAGGCGTTCACCATCGAGCGAGCGGGCCATTTGTACGACCGATGGCGCAGCGATGATCGTGATACCACCGATGATTGCGATGCCGAAGATCAGTGCAACCACGGCCTGCCACAACGAGTACGACAGCGCCGCGAAAGCCAGAATGCCACCGATCGCTACTGCCAACCCCGCCACGATTCGCACGACGATCGAAATACCTTCTGTCTCGGTATTGCCCCGTGACCATGCAATTAGTGCACCGGTGAACACGAACCCGATCGGCCAGCTGACCGAGGTGAATGCAGTAGGCGTGAAACGGCTCAGCAACGCGATCAGGCCGATGACCACCAGTGCCACAGCGAGGTGTCGGTGGAAGGAAGTTGCACCTTTCGGGACGGGCCGGTGCGGGCTGATTTGGGCCGGCGCAAGTATCGCGAGCCACGCCCACGCGAGCACGTAGAGCACGAGTCCCCATCCGACGACCAGGGTGAGGAGGAGGAACGCTCCCCGGATAATAAGTGGCTGCACCCCGATCTCCTTCGCGATCGCGGCAGCGACGCCACCGACCCATCGGTCGTTGCGGTCGATTCTCGGGGTCTGCCAGGTTTCGCGTGACAGCGGTGCACTCATGTCCTCATTGTCGCAGCTCTGCGCCCATCAGGACATCAGGGCTCACCCTGATGTGACCCTGACGGGCTTCATCAAGACCAGGGCACGATGGGTGGTTCACCCAATAGGCACCACCACGTCGCTTCTCGATGATGGAAGCATGGACGACATCAACGAAGAAAACGAAGAAAACGAA
>CAXMRH010000131.1:0-6093 GCA_964196045.1 uncultured Chthoniobacterales bacterium
CGAACGTGGTCACCCGGTTCGCGCCTACCTCGATCCCGATCTCATCGTCCAGACGGCGCTCAATGCGGGCGCTGACGCGATCTACCCAGGCTATGGCTTCCTGTCAGAGAGCCCCGACCTGGCTGAGGCGTGCGAGGCCGCCGGGATCATATTCGTCGGTCCGTCCTCGAGGGTGCTCGAGCTGACCGGCAACAAGATGCGTGCTCGCCAAGCTGCAGATAGCGCGGAGCTTCCAGTGTTGCAGCAGTCCGAACCGATCGAGAACCCGTCCGATGCGGTCACGTTCGCGAGCGAGATCGGTTTTCCGCTCTTCGTGAAAGCCGCGTCAGGCGGCGGTGGGCGCGGATTGCGGCGGATCGATGACCCGGCCGACCTTACGAGTGCGGTCGAGGCGGCGCGGCGGGAGGCCGAGAGCGCCTTTGGCGACGCCACCGTGTTTCTCGAAGAAGCAATGTCCGATGTTCGCCACATCGAAGCCCAAATTCTGGCCGACGGTCAGGGAAAGGTCGTGCACCTGTTCGAGCGCGACTGTTCCGTGCAGCGGCGGTTCCAGAAGGTGGTCGAGCTCGCTCCCGCGCCACACCTGAATCCAGATGTGCGAAGCCAGCTCCTTGCCGATGCGGTGAGGTTTGCCGAGTCAATCAACTACGAGAACGCTGGAACGGTCGAGTTTCTTGTGGACAAGACCGATCGTCACGTGTTCATCGAAATGAACCCCCGCATCCAGGTCGAGCACACCGTCACCGAAGAGGTGACCGACGTGGATCTCGTCGAGTCGCAGCTTCAGATTGCATCAGGTGCAACACTCGACGACCTGGGACTGAGCCAGGAGTCGATCCAGATCCGTGGCTACGCAATGCAGTGCCGCGTCACCGCGGAGGACCCGGCAAACGACTTTCGGCCGGACACCGGGCGCATCGTTGCGTATCGGCCCGCCACCGGTCCCGGCGTCAGGCTGGACGGGTGTGTCTATCAGGGCGTGGAGATTACTCCCCACTTCGACTCGATGATCGAGAAGATCACCTGTCGGGGACGCGACTTCGAAACCGTGATCCGACGCCTTCGTCGAACGCTCGCCGAGTATCGAGTTCGAGGGGTGGCGACGAATCAGCCGTTCCTACGAGCGATCCTGGAGGACGAAGAATTCGTTCGCGGTGGCGTGACCACGAACTTCATCGACAATCGACCTGAACTGACGGCAGCATCCGTCGGGGCCAACCGGGCCACCCGTCTCCTTCGATACCTGGCCGACGTCACGGTCAATGAACCGCATGGAAGTGCGCCGACTCGAATCGATCCCTCGAGCAAGCTGCCTCCTCGGCCCGAACATGATCCGCAACCAGGATCCAGGCAGCGACTTCTTGAACTCGGACCCGAGAAATTCGCCGCCGACCTACGAGCGACAAAAGCCGTTGCCATCACCGACACGACGCTTCGCGATGCACACCAGTCGATTCTCGCCACACGAGTTCGAACGATCGACCTGGTGGCAGGTGCTCGTCAGATCGCCCACACGATGCCCGAACTCCTGAGTCTCGAGTGCTGGGGAGGTGCGACCTTCGACGTTGCGTTGCGGTTCCTTCACGAGGACCCGTGGGAGCGCCTCGAGCGGCTGCGCGACGCCGCACCAAACATTTGCACCCAGATGCTGCTCCGTGGTCGAAACACCGTTGGCTACTCGCCCTACCCCGACACGGTGGCGAAGAGTTTCGTGGCCGAAGCTGCAGCGAGCGGCATGGACATCTTTCGAGTGTTCGATGCCTTCAATGACATAGAGCAGATGCGCCCAGCGATCGAAGCAGTCCTCGATGTGGGGGCCGTAGCCGAGGGCACGATCTGCTATTCCGGCAATCTCTCCGACCCGGGCGAGGACCTCTACACACTCGACTACTACCTGGGCATCGCTGAAGACCTGGTGTCAGCCGGGGTCCACATTCTGTGCATCAAGGACATGGCCGGTCTCCTGCGAGCGCGTGCTGCAGCCACTCTGGTGAGCGCACTGCGGGAACGTTTCGATCAGCCGGTGCACCTGCACACGCACGACACGTCCGGTGGTCAAGTAGCGACGTATCTTGCAGCGATCGACGCGGGCGTTGACGCAGTCGATGCCGCAGCGCCACCGCTGTCCGGGATGACGTCACAGCCATCGATGGCCGCTGTTGTTTCGATGACCGATGACACCGAGCGGGCATCGGGTGTGTCGCTCGACTCGATCGGCGACCTCGAGCCCTACTGGGAAGCGGTACGGCGCGTGTACGCACCCTTTGAGGCCGGTCTCCAATCACCTACGGGGACGGTTTACCGACACGAGATTCCCGGTGGTCAGCTGTCGAACCTTCGCTCGCAGGCAACGGCGTTGGGTCTCGGTCATCGCTTTGAAGAGGTCGAGAACCTCTACGCGGCTTGCAACGAATTGTTGGGCCGGCCGATCAAGGTCACCCCGTCGTCGAAGGTCGTCGGAGATCTGGCGCTCCACCTCGTCGCGTCGGGGGTCACACCGGAACAACTTCTCGACGACCCCGGCAGCGTCGATCTTCCGGATTCGGTGGTGGGGTTCTTGCACGGAGAGTTGGGCACACCGCCAGCAGGTTTCCCCGAGCCCTTCCGCTCGAAGGCAATCGAGGGTCGCAGCTGGGAACCCCATGAGGAAGAGCTGTCACCGCTCGATGCCGCCGGCCTCGAAGGTGAGGATCGTCGCGCAACGCTCAACCGTCTTCTCTTCCCTGGTCCTTCGGCCTCGCAGGCTGAGCAACGAGATCGATATGGGGATCTGTCCGTCCTGCCGTCGCCCTTGTTTTGGTACGGGCTCGAACCACACGGCGATGATGCTTCGGTTGGTCTCGGTCGGGGTGTGCGCTTGTTGTTGGGCCTACGTTCCGTGGGCGAAGCCAATGAGGAGGGCATCCGTCGGGTCAGCTTCGTGGTGAATGGCCAGACGAGAGATATCGACACGCGCGACAGAGCGATCGCCTCGGATCGCCCGGTGACAGAACGGGTGGACCCTTCTCGTCCCGGCCACGTCGGAGCGCCGTTTCGTGGTGTCGTCAATCCCTCGGTGTCGGTGGGCGATGAGGTCGCGGCCGGAGACATCGTTGCCGTAGTCGAAGCTATGAAGATGGAGTCGTCGATCTCGGCGACGATCGACGGCACCGTCGAACGAATTGTCGCTCCACCTGGTACGTCGCTCGAAGGCGGTGATCTCATTTTGGAGATTCGTCCGTCGGGCCTGTCGGGAAGTCCCGAGGCAGATATCTCGAACTGAGGTCACTACTCCTGGTTTCAAGCGGACTAGCTGAAGCGGTCATACTGAAACCATGCGACCAGACACACCACGACGCGGGTTTTCTGACGACGAGTTCGTGCGCCGGACCGCAAAATGCCAGGCGCTGATGCGCGAACTCGATGTCGGTGCCCTTCTCGTGTGTACCGAGCCGGAGGTTCGCTACTTCACCGGTTTCCACACTCCGTTTTGGCAGAGCCCTACGCGACCGTGGTTCACCGTCATCCCGGCCGATGGCAAGCCGATCGCCGTCATCCCGGGCATTGGCGGCGCATCGATGTCCGCCACGTGGATCGACGACGTGCGCACGTGGTCATCTCCCCAGCCCGATGATGATGGCATTTCGCTGCTCGTTGAGTGCTTGGAAGAGGTAGCAGGGCGAGAGGCAAGGATCGGGGTCCCGATGGGACCCGAGACACATGTGCGTATGCCGCTGGGTGACCTCGACCGGCTTCGCTTGCTTGTCGGAGACTTTGTAGACGCGACATCGGTGATTCGGTCGCTACGAATGGTGAAGTCGGAGGCCGAGATTACGAAACACCAGCACATCTGCGGGATCGTGTCGGACGCATTCGATGAACTTCCGAATCTGCTGTCGATCGGCATGACCGAACGCCAGGCGTTCGCTGCGTTCCGGGGCGAGATTTTGCGGCAGGGCGCTGATGACGTTCCGTACCTTGTGGGAGCGACCGGCCCTGGGGGTATCGATGACATCATTCGCCAGCCGTGCGACCGCGTGATCGAGTCAGGTGACCTCCTGATCTTCGACACGGGCTCGACGTTCGATGGGTACTTCAGCGACTTCGATCGAAACTTCGCCTTCACCCACGCGACCGACGGTGCAAAGGACGCCTATCGCGCGGTCTGGGATGCGACCGAAGCTGGCCTCGAGGTTGTCCGACCGGGCGCCACGACGACACAGGTCTTCGAAGCCATGAACTCTGTTCTCAAGGCAAACGGTTCCCTCGGTAACGACGTTGGTCGCATGGGGCACGGCCTTGGGATGCAAGTCACGGAATGGCCGTCGCACACCAGTAGCGACAACACGATCATCGAGGAGAATATGGTCCTCACGCTCGAACCCGGGCTGACGTGGGCATCAGGAAAGGCCATGGTCCACGAGGAGAACATCGTCGTTCGTTCGTCGGGGGCAGAGCTGCTGAGCCGGCGCGCGGCTCCAGAACTTCCGGTGATCTGATGGCACGCGAGTTGGTGGAGCTCGCCTTCGAAAGCGACGAGGGGTTCGGGCATCGCGCCCGGATCGGCCTCATTGTTCTCGAGAGCGACCAGACGGTAGAGGCCGAGTTGAGGCGGATCGACCTCAAGGGTGTGGATTGGTACCACACACGGATCGCTAATCAGCTCGATGTCACACGCGAGACGCTCACGGCGATGGAGGAGGGCCTTCCCGCGGCGGCAGCCTTGTTGCCACGCGAGTTTGGTTTCGACGCGATCGGGTATGCGTGCACGTCGGCGGCGACTCTCATTGGGGAGTCAGGGGTTACCAAGGCGATTCGCTCCGCACACCCCGGCATTGCCTGCACGAATCCGATCAGCGCGGCGGTCGCTGCCTTCGAGTCGCTTGGTGTCATCCGCATCGGCGTCGTCACGCCCTATACCGCAGATGTCACTGTGCCAATCGTTGAGCACTTCGAATCGGCTGGGCTGACTGTCACAGCCGTGGGGTCGTTTCTGGAGCCGAGCGATCTCGTAGTCGGCCGGATCAGCGAGCGATCGATCGCCGACGCGGCCCGCCACATCGCTGAGCTCGAAGAATGCGACTCAGTGTTCATCTCGTGCACCAGTCTTCGCTCGTTCGGCATCGTAGAAGATCTTGAAGCCGAGCTCGGCATACCGGTTGTCTCGAGCAACTTGGCGCTGTTGTGGAGACTCTTACGGCTCGCTGGTGTGGACGACGACGTTCCTGGCCTGGGGACGCTCTTTCGGTCGTGAGATCGTCGCAGAGGTCAGGCCCGGATTGTGAGTGCTGGAGGGCGCAGCCCGGGAGGGTCAGCCGAGCATCGAGGGCCGTCAGGCCCGGATTGTGAGTGCTGGAGGGCGCAGCCCGGGAGAATCAGTCTCGTGACATCAGGAGGCGTAGCACGTACCAGAACATGGTCATGAGTGACGTGAACAGCGCGATCGCCGCGGACACGTGTGAGCCGATCGGGTAACGCCGAACGACGCTCTGCGTCTGGTAGAGAATGGCTGCGCCGGAAAGGCCGATCATCGCAACGGAGAACCAGGTCCCAAGAGCGAAGCCGAAGAGCACACCGCCGATGATTGCGAGAAGTGCGAGGCCGAATCCCCACATCACGAGTGGTCGAAGGAAGGAGAGGTCCTTCCGAGTGAAGAGGCCAATGGCGGTCAGCATCGCAAAACCGATACCGGTGATGATCGCCGCTTGGGCAACGGTTGCCCCGCCGTCGGTCTGTTGGAACACGTAGGACAGGAACGGAGCAAAGATCAACGCCTGAGCAAAGGCCGATCCGAAGAGGCCAACGTACTGACGGGACGGGTTCACCATGTCGGCGGCAGCATTCGCCGAGAACCACTGCACGACCATTACCCCGCCCATGAGCAGTAGCCAGCGGCCGCCGCCTCCACCACCGAAGAAGAAGTCGCGCATGGCGTCAGCGACACCGGTTGCGAAGAATATGCCTTCAAAGGCAACAAATGCTGCGACTGCAGCGGCGACGTGCTGGTAGACCAGGCCGACAAAGGCGGCACGGTCGGTCTCCGACGCTTGCGCGGCCGGAATATTGATCGTCTCATACGAACTCATGAAGGGTCCTTTCAGGTCGTGCAGAACA
>CAXMRH010000132.1:0-3882 GCA_964196045.1 uncultured Chthoniobacterales bacterium
TCAAGCGCAGAGCAATCCGAAGAAGTAGGGAACTAAATCACCGTGAGAGGCGTAGAACTATCAATGGCACGGCGATCGAAGTCCCTCCTCACTCTCCTCCTCGCGTTTGGTGTGATCGCTGGCGCGTGCTCGTCAGAACCCGAATCGCTCATCGTCGGTGACGGAGCAGCCGGGGCCGACGAGTCCGATGACACGAACGCCGCCGCTGCCGCAACTGAGTCTCTCGAAGACGAAGCGGACGCTCAGCTAGTCGTCGATCTATCTCACGTAGACGATCTTCTCGGGACTGCGTGGACGGTCGACACGGTCGATGGCGCGCCCTATGACGGCGAAGGGGCACTCTCGTTCTACGGCGAAACTGGACGGCTCCGCATCACCTGGATCGACGAATGCTCGACCGGCACTGGCAGCCTTTTTCTGCGTGACGGCGGCTACCTCTTCTCCTCGGGCGGAGGTCCGAACAACGACTGCCTCGGACACCCAACATCGCTGTTCAGCGAGGCCTACGAGACGGTGCCGGTCGAGATCACCGTGTCTGGAACGAAGGTCACACTAGAAGGCGACGGCCACTCTCTTACCGCCACCCACTTCCAGTCCCAGTCGATCCACAACCAACCGCTGCCACTTCCGGGACTTGTGTATCCCGACCTCGAACGACCTTACGTGCAGGACTACTCGACGATCTCGGAAGCCACCGACATTCCGTTCCCCGAGTGCCCGACCGAGGGCCGCATCGGCCTCGAGGATGACCCTTTCGCGGAGGAGCATCTGGCCGCCTCGCAGCGATTGAGTCAGATCACAGGAGGCCTGCCGTTCACCGTGTCATTCTCGGCGGCTGGCGGGAACCTCCGACATCACGAGGCGGGCCTCGCGATGGGCGTCCGCTACCAGCCCACGATCGACTGGTTGGACACGAACTTCGCGCCCACCGACTTGTGCCTCGATCTGCCGCCGATCGGCTACTACGACACCCCGCCCACGCCGATCCCCTGGCGCTTCGCCGACGATTTCGAGCTCAGCCCGGAAGTCATGAGCGTCCTCATCGTCCGCGACGTCGAGTGCGACGTGAGTGACGCGAGCCGACTCCTCGAACCTGAGGTGCAGTACCTCGATGACGAGATTCGAATCGCCCTACGCCACCTGCCATGGACGTACGGACAAAGCAGCGACTCCATGTGCCTCTTCCCACAGTCGTTCGAGGTTCAGTTGACCGAAGCGGTGGCCGACCGACTCGTCGTCCCGGCATCGACGGTCGGCTGATGAGGAGACGGATCGCGGCGGCGCTCTGTCTCGCTCTCCTAGCGACTTCGTGCAGCTCGGACCCCGAATCGATCATCGTTAGCGACGAGACAACTGCCGGAGGCGCGGACTCCAACGACGTTGCACCGGAAGATCCGGCCCCTTACACAATGTCGCCCATGAGCCCGTCGCTCGTCGAGGGGACCTTCTATGACGAGACCAGCCTGGCTTCGCTGCGCGGCACGGCTTGGGTGGTTCTGGAAGTCGACGGCGAGTACTACCAGGACGGAGGGCTCTCCTTTGCATGGCGAGAAGGAGAGGGCCTCCTCGTTGCCTATCGAGATCCCTGTGCAGCTGGCTCGTTCTTCGTTGGTGAAGGGGCCAGGCGCGAATGGGTCGTGGAGCATGTCGGCCCTTCCCCGACCAACTGTGCTGGCCACCCATCGTCGCTCTTCGCAACCGGTGCCGAGGTTCAGGTTTCGCAGCAGGGCGGTGTTCTCGACCTCGGGACGCGCAACGGCTCCCTACGAGCCCAGCACTTCCAGTCACAATCGATTCACGACGAAACAAGTGACCCGGCGCTGATCATCGTTCCCCCGATCAGCTTCGAACCGCCGCCCTTTCCTGATCTTGCGACACCCGACTACTACGCAGGTGAAGACATTGAAGAGGCCGCAGATATCCCCGTCCTCGAGTGTCTGCAATCCGGCCGCGCTGGACTCGAGCCGGACCCGCGAAGGCGTGAACGCCTGGCGTTCTCGGCCGTCGCAAAGGATCAGATGATGGACCTTCCGTTCCTTGTCAGCTTCAGCGACGGGGGAACGCTATTCCACCCCGAGATCCGCATCAGTCTCAGCCATCGTTATCCGCCGTCGCTCGATTGGATCGCCGAGCACATCCCTGAAGGGTTGGCTTGCGTCGAGGTTCCACCGCTCGGCTATTACGACCGAGCGCTGCCACTCCGAAATTGGGTGCCGTCTGACGACCACCCGGTGCTACCCACGTCAGAGACGGTCACGGTCGTGGCAGACGCTCTCTGCCACGACGTCGCGCTGCCTCCCCGAGTCAGGCCTTCGGATGATTCGATTCGGATCAGCCTGCCGCTTGTGCACCGACCATACGGTCAACCCTTCACCGACGAGGCGTGCGGCGGCACCGATCTGATCGTGGTCGAGCTCGGCGAGCCGGTTGGAGACCGAACCGTCGTCAGCTAGGGACGTCGCTGCGCAGCTTTCGCAGCGCGGTGTTCGTCAAGACGACGTCAGCGATGTAGCTGGTGTTGGCTCGTTCGTTTGGAGCTGCAAGCGGCTCCGCGGAGCCGTTTTTGATGCCCGGCAGCGGTGCCCCGCCGGTTGGGTCGGCGAGTACGGGCACTGTGTGTACGAGACCACTCGGGTCGGAGAACCGATGCGATCCATCGGCCGTCGTGGTGATATTCCAGCCGCCCTCGTGCACCGAGTGATGGTGGTGATGACACAACAAGATCAGGTTGTTCAACTCGGTCTTGCCCCCGTTTGCCCAGTGGATGATGTGATGGGCGTGCAGGCGACGTTGTGCCTCGCAGCCCGGAAACCGGCACATCGCCCGATCCCGTCGCATGAGCAGTCGGCGCGTGGCCCGATTCACGATCCGCGACTCCGAACCGATACCGATCGCGTTGTTCGTAGCGTCACGCAGCGCAATTTGCAGACGAGAATCGCAAGCGATACGACGGGCGATCAATGGCGAGATCCGCTCTCCCCCAATCGTGCACTCTCCCCCGACTTCAGGGTCGACGAGAACTTCGTGATCGACAACCATCACAACGTCCGGGGTCGTGCCTTCGGTTCGGTCGATGGTGCCGTTCAGCAGTCCGACGGCCGTCTGGGACTGGACCGCACCCAGGCCACCCATACGCTCGATAACTTCGCCGTTCGTTTCACCTTCGCAGCGAAGCCGATCGATCTCATCATCGGCCCGAGCCTGAATAGTTGCCATCGTTGTCTTCGCTTCCGCGACCGGCACGGTGATGATGATCGACGCGGTGCCATCGTGGTGATGCTCCAGGCGTACAGCACGCACCGTCTCGGCGTGAGCTGCGTCGTCTTGTTCGTTGCGGTTGTTCGGTTTCATCGCCGCACAAATCCGTTCGATCTGCGACGCGGTTGCATCCGTCGCCAACTGGACCAGGTCGGCTTCGTTCTCTGCCACGGCGACACGGCTGATCGCCCGAACTTTCGAGTACGACAACTGTCCAGCCAGGAACCGCTCACGTACGAGCGGCAATGTTTCTAGGGCGCGAGCGACGCGGACGTGATCTCGGGCGGCTCGTGGGCTGACCCCACACTTCCAGTTCAACCAATGCGCACACGACTTTGCCTGCCATGACTCCCAGCCACGGCGTCGGTCATAAGCACCTATCCACACCAACCAATGGGCTGTCGCCGCCGCCAAGCGGCCTGCGTGACCGGTGATCTCGGCCTCCAGTCGCTCCAACGGCACACGATCGAGCACGACGTCATCGATCGTCAGCTCCGCCTGATCACGCGGGTGTTTTGCCATGTCTTACCCCTACTGTTTGTTGACTTCTCAACAAAACCTAGCCATCGGGTGTGACACGGAATCCGAGTACTACAAGCGCAAAAACGGCTCCGCGGAGCCGTT
>CAXMRH010000133.1:0-14876 GCA_964196045.1 uncultured Chthoniobacterales bacterium
ATCGTAGTCACGCCTTCGCTCCGATTGGTGCCTTGCGGGCCGCTTCGCCACGGCCTCGGCCAAGCAACGCTTTGGACAACGCCCCTGAAATGATGTTCCATTACCTAGATAGTTCGCGTTACGTGAGAAATGGGCGATGAATGGTCACAATACGTATTGGTCTGGCACTTCGGGGCTCGAGTAGTCCTCGACTGCTACTCATCTGGCTTGTTCTCCTAGGAATGTTCGCGGCTTCGACGCTGCTCGCTCCGCCGGTCAATGCAGCCGCTGGAGATGGAAGGTTCACACCCCATCCCTCGCTCGTCCCCGAGTCTCCTGAGACCGGTTACCCAATCCTGCTCGACACGCCGACGTACATCGCGCGGAGCCCCAACTGCCCGAACGGCTGCACCAACCACCGCCAGACCTATGCCGTCGACATGGTTGGCCAGTACATCATTTCGGGCGGCGACTTCATGAACATCGAGCTGCAGAACAGGAAGACGATCAGCCAGCCCTACCTCGCGATCTTCGACTCCACGACCAAACAGCTCGTCTGCTCGGATCTCGACGTGAACAACGAGGTTCTAGCCATCGCGCCCGGCCCACTCCCAAGGACCGCGATCATCGGCGGCCGCTTCACCATCGTGAACGGAGCCGACGGCGTCGACCGAACGCGGAGTCACCTCGCCATGATTCACCTCGACACTTGTCAGGTCGACACCGTGTGGTCAGGTGGATCCCTCGACTCGAAAGTCACGGAGATCGCCGTCAGCGGCAACCGCCTCTTCATCGGCGGCGACTTCAACCACGTCGCCGGGAACAACATCGAAAAACTCGCCGAGCTCAACTATTTGACCGGCGCTGTCAACACGAACTTCTCCTTCACGTTCGAAGGCGAGGTCGGTCGAGCCATCGTTGGCCTCGAGGCAAGCCCGGATGGCACCCGACTTGCGATCGTGCATCGGACGACGTCGATCAACGGGCAATCGATGCGTGGGTCCGCCGTATTCAACATTGCGAACCCCTCTGCCCCGACCCTCACGAACCACCGGATGAGTACCAGTGTGAAGGCCTTCTCTTACTATTTCGACATCCAGAAGGGCGCAATCTCACCGGACTTCTCCCGCATCGGAATCGTCCAGGGAACTTTGACCATCAGCGACTACGTAACGCTCCTTCCGACCGCTGAAGCGTCGGGCCAGCTCAGCTGGCAACATTCCATGCGCGACAGTTCATTCGGGATCGCGATCTCGAACAACGCCGTGTACGTGGCCGGTCACTTCTGCAAAATCGCCGAAGGACCCGGACCCACGCAAATACTCGCACGGAGCACCGGACCCTCGAGCTGTACTGGCTCGCGCGACTTTGCCGACGGAGCATGGCGTACACAACTCGCCGCGCTGAGTATCAGCGACGGCACCCCGCTGAACTGGAACCCAGGCAACGACAGCGGACGGGGCGGAACGGCCCTGACCGTCGTCTCTCGAGGTCTGCTCTCTGGATTCGACGGCGAGGTAACCAACAACGTTCGCACCGGTACCACGGCATTCTTCGACTTCGGTGCCCCGAACGATCCGCGCGCTGATCAGACCTGCACGGTCGTGGTGAACGGGCTCGATGTCGATCTCAGCTGGGACGCCGTGCCGGGAATCGACAGCTACAACGTCCGCCGCAACGATGCTGCGATCGCCTCGCCCGGCAACACCCTCACCTACACGGACACACCACCAGCGGGAACACACACGTACTACATCCGTACCGATCTCAACGGGGCCCGGTGGGACACCACATGCAACCCCACAATCACCATCGACGGAGGCAACCCCGGAGCACAGACCTGTCAGGCCACCGATAACGGCGACGGTTCGATCACCCTGGACTGGACCGCAATCCCCGGCGAGAAAACCTACATCGTCCGCCGCAACGGCCGCTGGCTCACCACGCCCGGCAACACCCTCACCTTCACCGAATCACCAGGCAAAGGCACCTACACCTACGTCATCCGAAGCTCGATGAACGGGACCACCACCAACACCACATGCAACCCCACCATCACCATCGACGGAGGCAACCCCGGAGCACAGACCTGTGACCTCACCGTCGTGGGAGCTGATGCCGTCCTGGCGTGGACCACAATCCCCGGCGAGAACAACTACATCGTCCGCCGCAACGGCAGCTACCTGGCAGCGGCCGACAACACGTTGACATTCACCGACACCAACTACAGCGGGGGCGACAGCTACATCATCCGATCCCGAATCGCAGGCGTCACGACCAACACGAGTTGTGAGTAGTTTCCGCTCGTTCTGCACCGGGGAAGCTTCACGCGTAATAGGAGTCAGGCCCCTCTCCCTTCCTCGCCGGGTCGCAGCTGAATTCGGCTTCTCGGCCCGGTCACGTCACACGAACTCGCCCTAGCAGGAGGCGTCGGTTTGATAGCCTCTGGCACATGAAGCCCTTCAGGTTGCTCAGTGCGCTCGTCGGGCTGGCCGCCATTGGCGCTGTGATCGCCTGGATCGGCCAACCGGCGAGTGTCGGCTTTCGCCAGACAGGCGATCATGTGTCCACGAATATCGCCATTCCCACCTACAACGTCTTTGACATCGGCGTCGCCGCAATCGATGACGACTCGTACCTCGACTTGTATTCGATCAACCACAGCGGCATGGGTGCAATTCTGCTGAACGATGGCTCGGGCCGATTCGAGGAGGACCGAGACAGATATCCATTCGACCAGGATGCCGAATTCCGACGCAGCGGGGACACGGATCAGTTACCGGAGAAGTCCGTGCCCGGTTTGTACATCTATCGTCACGAGCGCATCCTGCACATCGAGAACGTCGGCGACGGCACGCGCGGATTTCGGGGCTCGCTGTCCCTCCCTTGGCCTCTGACCATCGTGTCCGCAGACGGAGTGAGGACGAACACCGAGACCGTCCGGGCCGCTCCGGGCGTGGTGTCGACCGTGCGCTTCGAGTTCGAGGGCCTTGGACTACTCAGGATCATCGGAGAGGACGACATCCAAGAGCTTCCCCACACGTTCACTATCGAGGCCAACAGCCCAGTTGACCGGATCTTCGTCGGGCTGGAGGGCGTGACGCCGAACTCGACCCGGTTCACGATCGAATGGCGCGACCGACACGGCGTCGCTTGGACAGACGTCAGCGGCGACGGCACGAGCGACGCACTCATCGTTCGGGGCGGGGTGCGGGGACGGATCGGCGACGTCTCGACTCCGGTCACGGACGAGTTGCTCCTGGGCGACGACGACTTCGGCCAAAACCATATTGAGGAGATCGGTCTGACGAAGGGCAACTGCCCGGCTCGACGTGTCGAGCTGGTCGATTTCGATTCGGACAACCTGCTCGATGTCTTCGTGATGTGCGGACGCTCGAACGACCCGCGGTTTCCCGATCAGCTCTACAGGCAAGCGCCAAGGGGTGAGTTCAACAACATCGCCTCCGAGCGCTCCCTCGACCATGACGGTGTGTCGATCTTCCGCTGGGTCGATGTGGATGGCGACTCCGATCAGGATCTGGTCGCCGTGGCCGATGGCGACCTCGTGCTCCACCGGAACATCGACGGTGATTTCACGCGAGAGACGCTGGCGACCCAAATGAACGAGCCGTTCAACTCGCTGCTGATTGCGGATCACGACAACGACGGAGACCTTGACCTCTTCGCCGTCTCCCCTACGGGTAGTCGACTTCTCCGAAACGAAGAAGGGACTCTCGTGGCCGTGCCCGCACAGAACGTCGGCTTGCCTCGTGCGAACCGTGCCGCTGCATGGACGGACGTCGACCTCGACGGCAGACTCGAATTCTTCTCGCTCCCGGGTGGGATTTTCCGATTCGACGGCCAGTCCTACCGCGGCACCGGTTTGTTCGAGTTCGGCCTATCGGTACTGGACATCGCAGAGGCCCGTTGCAGCTGGTTCGACATGAATCTCGACGGCGTCTCGGACATCGTTTGCGCCGTACGCCAGGCAGGTGTGCCTCGTCAGTGGACCATTCACGGCTTACGAAGTGCCGGCGAGCCCAAGGGCAACTGGCTCCAGGTCGACCTCCGAGGTCCTACTGGGAATCCCGACGGCATCGGCGGTCGCGTGATTGTCGACAACGGTGATGTGATCCAAACTCAACAGGTAGGCCAGTCCGACAACGCGCGCTTCAGCCACGGACACTTTCGTCTCCACCTCGGGCTCGGGGACGCCTCGGCCGCCAATGTCGAGGTGATTTGGCCAGATGGCCAGGCCACAGCCCTGACAGGCGTCGACCCCAACCAGCTTCTTCTCGTCGAGTGGCCAGACAATACGGCCTAGCGACGCTCGCCGGCAACGACGTCGTCGCTTCGCTCGACCGAGTGGCGCGCGTCACAGTTCCGCGACAGACTCGGATTGTTGAGCGAATCGGAGCCAAGGGGATTGTTGTATGGATGTGTCCATGACCGTGAACGGGACGACTCAGAGTCATGACGTCGAACCGAGAACACTCCTTGTGCATCACCTCCGGGACGAGGTGGGTCTGACCGGCACAAACATCGGGTGCGACAGCTCGTCATGCGGCTCGTGCACGGTTCACATGAACGGCGAATCCGTGAAGTCCTGCACGGTGCTGGCCGTGCAAGCCGATGGCCAAGACATCACCACGATCGAAGGCCTCGCCGACACCGCCCGCGCCGACGGCTCGGGGGTGGGTGTGCAGGACTGGCACCCAATGCAAGAAGCGTTCCAGCAGTGTCATGCATTGCAGTGCGGCTACTGCACGCCCGGGATGGTGATGGCCTCCATCTCCTTCCTCAACGAGAACCCGAACCCAACCGAGACGGAAATTCGGGAGGGCCTCGAGGGCAACCTCTGTCGTTGTACCGGCTACCACAACATCGTCAAGGCTGTGCAGAGCGCTTCGGGAGGTGCATCGTGACCGCAGTAATGGGCACCCGGATGCTCCGCAAAGAAGATCCAAAACTTCTCACTGGCGAAGGCAAGTTCATCGATGACATCCACGCTCCTGGTGAGCTCTGGATGGGCATGATTCGCAGCACGATGGCACATGCCAAGATCAACGGCATCGACGCCTCCGCAGCTGAGGCCATGCCGGGCGTGCACTCGGTCTACACCGGGGCCCAGCTCGCCGAGATGGGCCTGTGGGCTGCTCCGCTTCCGTGCGCGTGGCCGGTCACCGAGGACATGGTCAACCCAGCGCACAATCCCGTTGCGATCGACGAGGCTAAGCACGTGGGCGACATCGTCGCTGTGGTGCTTGCCGATTCTCGCTACGGCGCTGCAGATGCTGTGGAAAAAGTAGTCGTCGACTACGAGCCGCTGCCCGTCGTGGCGTCGCTCGAAGAGGCTGTCGCGAATTCCGCGATGGCTCACTCTGACCTTGAGACCAACAAGGCCTATCACTGGCCATTGATCCCGGACCCCGAGGGCACCGAGAAAGCTTTCGCCGAGGCCACCCACGTGGTGAAGGCGAAGTTCGTGCAGCAGCGCCTCATTCCGTCAGCGATGGAGCCGCGTGGCTGCCTGGCGATCCCGTCGCCGGCCGGCGGCGACATCACCTTCTATTCAGCCACCCAGATTCCCCACATCGTGAAGGTGTTTATCGCCGCGACAACGGGCATCCCCGAGAGCAAGATCCGAGTGATCGCGCCCGCCGTCGGCGGTGGGTTCGGGGGCAAGATCAACTACGACCCGGACATCGCGCTTTCGGTCACCCTTGCCAACAAACTCGGCCGTCCCGTGCGTTGGACCGAAGAACGCACCGAGGCGGCTGGCTCTACGCATCACGGCCGAGGACAGATCCAACACATCGAAGCCGCTGCCGATGAGAACGGCAAGATTAGCTCGCTCAAGGTTCATATCGACGCAGACATGGGCGCGTACATGACCCTCCTGACTCCTGGAGTACCGTTGCTCGGCAGCTTCCTCTACACGGGCGTGTACGACATCCCGAACCTGAGCTTCACCTGCGAAGGGCACTTCACGAACCTCACTCCGACCGATGCCTATCGAGGTGCCGGTCGACCGGAGGCCAGCTACGCGATCGAACGAACGATGGACTTGCTGGCGCTTGAGATCGGCGTCACTCCGGAAGAGATTCGCGCTCGCAACTACATCAACGGCGGCGAAAGATTTGAGAACTTCGCTGCCGCCTCGACGCTCACGTTCGACTCGGGTCATTACAGGCCTGCTCACGACATGGCGTTGGAGATGGCCGATGTTGCTGGTCTCCGCTCCGAGCAATCGCGTCGTCGTGACGCAGGCGAATCGAAACAACTCGGCATCGGCATGTGCACGTACGTGGAGATCTGCGGCCTCGCTCCTTCTCGAGCGTTGGGCGGACTTAACTACGGAGCTGGCGGTTGGGAACATGCAACCGTTCGCATGCTTCCGACCGGCAAGATCGAAGTGGTCTCGGGCTCGACCCCACACGGTCAAGGGCACGAGACGGCATGGTCGATGATCATCGCCGACAAGATGGGCGTCGACCCCAACGATGTCGAGGTGTTGCACTCCGACACGGCGAAGAGTCCGCTCGGTCTCGACACGTACGGGTCGCGGTCACTCGCGGTCGGTGGTGTCGCCATCGCAATGGCCGCCGACAAAGTGATCGAGAAGGCGAAGCTCATCGCAGCACACCAGTTCGAAGCAGCTCCTGAGGATGTCGAGTTCGAGAACGGCTCGTTCTCGGTCGCGGGGACGCCGTCGAAATCCGTTCACATCCAAGCGCTTGGCTTCGCGGCGTTCGCAGCGCACGATCTTCCCGATGGGATGGAGCCGAACCTTCAGGAGCAGGTCAGTTTCGATCCACCAAACTTCGCGTTTCCATTCGGAACGCACGTTGCCGTGGTCGAGATCGACGTCGACACCGGGGGCATCGAGCTCATCGACTACGTGGCGGTAGACGACTGCGGCAACCAAGTGAACCCGTTGATCGTCGAGGGACAGCTGCACGGGGGCATCGTGCAGGGCGTCTCGCAGGCTTTGTTCGAAGAAGCCAACTACGACAAGGATGGGAACATCACGAACCCATCCTTCTTGGACTACTTGGTGCCATCCGCGGCCGAAGTGCCGTCGATGAGGCTCGAGTCGACGGTCACGCCGAGCACAACCAACCCGCTTGGTGTGAAGGGCGTTGGTGAAGCCGGCACGATCGGCTCGGCAGCGGCGGTCATGAACGCCGTCTGCGACGCGTTAAGTCCATACGGAGTTACGGACATGCTTATGCCGGCGACGCCACAGAGAATTTGGGAAGCGATCAACTCGAACGGAGGTGCAGCATGATTCCTGCAGCATTCGACTACACGGTGGCCGAGTCGGCGGAGCATGCCATTCAGCTCCTCGGCGAGTACGGCGATGAATCCAAACTTCTCGCAGGTGGGCATTCGCTCATCCCGATGATGAAGTACCGGCTGGCCACTCCCACGCAGCTGATCGACGTGGGTCGTCTCGACGACCTTGCGTACATCAACCGAAGCAATGGCCACATCGCTATCGGCGCCATGACGAAACACGCACAGCTCGAAACGAGCGATGTTCTTGCCGAGTCATGCCCGATGTTGCAGCACGTCGCATCGCTTGTTGGCGATCCCGCTGTTCGACACCGTGGAACGTTGGGTGGAACCATGGCCCACTCGGACTCGGCATCGGACCTTCCGGCCGCTGTTCTGGCACTAGGCGGGACGATCGTGGCGCAAGGGCCAAACGGTCAGCGAGAGATCGCAGCAACCGACTTCTTCACCGGCTATTTCGAGTCGGTACTCGCCGCCGATGAGATGATCATCGAGATCCGAGTTCCGGCAGACACCGGTGGTTGGAACTATCAGAAGTTCAACCGTCGAGCCCAGGACTGGGCCATCGTCGGTGTGGCCGTGGCAGATGGGGGCAAGGGCATCAGCCTGGTCAACATGGGCTCCACGCCGCTTCGGGCAAGCGCTGCGGAAGCTGCGCTGGCGAGCGGCGGATCGGCAGCAGACGCAGCCGCGCTAGCTGCCGAGGGAACAACACCACCTGAGGACCTGAACGCCGATGCGACGTATCGCACGCACTTGGCGAAGGTCCTCACTCAGCGGGCACTGGAGGCGGCCAGCACATAACCGCTACATCACTCGCCGTACCTTGGGGGATGGCGTTTCCGTCGGCCGCTCTGCGGTCGACCTACGACGGGGTTGGCGTGGTCCGGGGGGTCCACGCCAACCTCTTCTCTAGTTTTCCCGCTCGTTCCTCGCTCCCGGCAATCGCACATTCGCCTCCGGCTCGGTGTGCTCTGCGGACTGCCAGGGGCCGCGAGCCGTTCGTCGTCCCTCCTCACTCCCGCGCTGGCGTCTCTTTGTGCGTATACAGATACACATGTGTCTGTATTCAACGCTGTGCGTCTGCGATGTTTCAGCCCGCCAGGGATGAAACTCGGTTAGCGAACGAAGTGAGCGGCGGAGAGCGAAGCTCGCGTAGCGACCATGTTGATTTCCGCGGATCTCGACCGGAAGTGTCGAGCGAGAAACAGCGCGCGAGTAGGTTTAGCGAAATGGAGAAAGATGACTATCTCGCTGCCCTTGAATCGGAAAGTCAGGCATTCATCGAGGCTGTCTTGAGGAACCTCGATGGCGTCGTGGCTCATTGCGACGACTGGTCCGTGCACGACTTGGGTGTGCACTTGGGAACCATGTGGCAGATCGCGACAGCAAACGTTCTTGCCGCCACTCATGCACCATCCAAGCCGTCCCATCCATTCCAGAAGCACGCGGCCGAAGTCGATCTGGGGGAATTCCTCCTGGGCAGCCAAGAGCGGATGTCCGATACGTTGAGAGCTGCCGATCCTGCAGCTACCGCCTGGACATTCGCACCGAACGACCACACCGCCGGATTCTGGCAGCGGCGTATGACGCACGAGACAGCCATGCATCGGTGGGACGCAGAGAAAGCCACCGGCACCCCGCAAGCCATCGCCACCGAACTCGCAAGCGACGGTATCGATGAGTACACCGCGGTCGGTTTGCGGCACTCATCGAGCAAGCCGACCCGAACCTACCCAACGCAATCGCTGCACCTGCATTGCACCGACGTCGACGGCGAGTGGACGCTCGTCGGAAGTGGAGGTCCATCGGTGTCTGTGACGCGGGAACATGCAAAGGGAGACGCTGCGGTTCGCGGCCCGGCTAGCGATCTCCTCTTGTGGATCTGGGGTCGACCTGGTGGCGATGTCGAGATCTTCGGCGATGCCGATGTCGCAGCGACTTGGCATTCTCTCGCGCCATGACCGACGCCCCGATTCTCGATATCGACTTCGTTCGATCACAGTTTCCCGCGTTCGATGAACCGACCCTCGATGGTTGGGCGTTCTTCGAGAACGCTGGTGGGTCCTACGCCTGTCGACAAACGATCGACCGCTTGCATGGCTTTTACACCGAGACGAAGGTGCAGCCATATTCGCCGTACCCGGCATCGGCATCGGGCGGTCAGCAGATGGACGACGCGTATGTTCGTCTTGCTGGGGTGTTGAACGTCGGCGCAGATGAAGTGAACCTCGGACCCTCGACCTCCCAGAACACGTACGTCTTGGCCCACGCATTTCGGGCTGGATGGGCCGAAGGTGACGAGATCATCGTCACCAACCAGGACCACGAGGCCAACTCCGGTGTGTGGCGCCGCCTCACGGGCACGGGGATCACCGTCAGAGAATGGGCCATCGACCCTGACACGGGACTACTCGATCTCGCGTTCCTCGCGACCTTGCTTACGGACAAGACGCGGTTGGTTGCGTTTCCTCACTGCTCGAACATCGTCGGCCACGTGAATCCTGTGGTGGAGATCTGCTCACTCTTGAGCGAGGCGGGCGTCGTAAGCGTCGTCGACGGCGTTTCCGCGGCCCCGCACGGCCTACCCGACGTCGATGCGCTCGGCGCCGACATCTATCTCTTCTCTGCGTACAAGACCTACGGCCCGCATCAGGGCGTGATGACCGTCAGACGACCGGTAGGTGATGCACTCCCGAATCAAAGCCACTGGTTCAACGACGGCGAGGTCCACAAGCGTCTCGTGCCTGCTGGCCCTGACCACGCTCAGGTCGCAGCGATGCAAGGAGTTGTCGATTACATCGATGCGGTACACGAAGCTCACTTCGACGATGGTGCTCTTCCCGTCGACCGCGGGCGCCGTGTGCATAACTTGTTCCGCGCCCGAGAGACCGCGCTATTAACTCCTCTGCTCGCCTACCTGTCAGATCGCTCCGATGTCCGAGTCCTCGGCCCAACAAGCGCCGAAGTACGCGTGCCCACCGTGGCGCTCGTACCGTCTCGCGATCCGCACGACGTTGCCGCGGCATTGGCTGAGCACAAGGTGATGGCGGGCGCCGGCGACTTCTACGCAGTGCGGCTGATCGAAGCGCTGGGCCAGCCAGCGGACCCTGGTGTGTTGCGCCTCAGTTTTGTGCATTACACGACGCAGTCCGAGGTCGAGCAACTTGTCGATGCCCTCGACGCCACGCTCTGAGTCTCGAAGTCGAGTTCTTCAAATTCTGACGGACTGACCCTGGGTGTCGTTCATCTGACGCATACGATCGGCAGATGTTTTTGACGCGACGTTTTCTTCCGGCTCTGGCGCTGTTCGTGGTTGGAGCCTTGAGTCTTGTTTCATGTTCGGACGGCGAGACGGTCGCAGAAGCTGCTGCCGACAACAGCACGCAGGAAGCGACGTCGACTCCGACGACCACCACAGTTGTGTCCACGACCACGACGGAACCGACGACCACAACCGAAACCGCTATTTCGGACTTGGAACTCATCGCCCTCGGCGCATTCGAAGTTGGCGTCAAGACGGTGACGGTTGCCGGGGGTACCGACAGGCCTCTGACGGTTGACGTCTGGTTTCCGATCGATGACGCGGGTGGGTCCGCTCCGTACGAATACACATTCCTGCCTGGGATCTTCTACCGATCACCAAACGCCGTGTCCGCAACTTTCGAGCAGGGCTCAACTGCCGGACCGTTCCCCCTAGTTCTCTACTCGCACGGAAGCGGAGGGCAACGGTTCATTCACTCGAACTTCACGGAAACTCTGGCGAGCCACGGGTATGTAGTGGTTGCGGCTGATCACACCGGCAACACGCTGATCGAATCGTTGGCTGGTTCCGGGGGCGATCTGTGGACTTCTCTCGCTGTTCGACCCCGAGATGTGAATGTGGTGCTCGATGCCGTTCTCGCCACGGACGGTCCCACGGCGTTGAACGACGCACTCGGTCCGCTCGTCTCCGATGACCCGGTCGTCATCACCGGCCACTCGCTTGGTGGGTTCACGTCATATGCAGCAGTTGCCGGGATCGAACTGGAGTCGGGAGCGATCGAACCGGACGATCGAATCGGTGCCATCATCGCCCTCGCCCCACTCGCGACCGTGGAAACTCTCCCCGACTCGACGCTCGCAAAGATCGACGTGCCTCAGCTGATTATCGTGGGCACAGACGACAAGACCGTTCCCGTCGACCCCAACGTCGAGCGCCCGTGGACGCTTTCGCCTGGATCCCCGGCCTATAGGGTCGAACTAGTTGCCGGCGAACATCTCACCTTCACGGATATGTGTGATTACGTCACTTTCCTTCCCGAGCTCGGAACCGTCCCAGAGTTCATCGTTACCGAACTCGACGATCGATCCCAGGAAGGCTGCTCGGCTGGCGACATGCCCATAGCCCGGGCGCAAGAACTCACGAACACCTTTGCCATCCGGTTCCTTGATGCGTTCTACGACGACGATCCATTCATCGATCCCAGCAGCGAGGCGCTCCCAGAAGACGTCATCTTTCAGTCTCGCTAGTCGCCCGCAGCATCGGCATCGAGCAGGACCGTCGCTCGAGCTTGCGTAGGAAGAGTCGCCGGGATCGAGGGATCGTTGTCGAGGAAGAGGCGAACCGCGTCTCGCTTGGCGGAACCGCCCACGACCCAGAGCAACTCCTTCGCTCGATCGAGGACCGGCCACGTGAGCGACATCCGACGCCGGCCGTGATATTCGGCCGTCAGCGCCACGTCTTTGTCGTCCACGGACAGAATCGGATCACCCGGAACGAGAGATGCAGTGTGGCCGTCTCCGCCCATGCCCAGCTGAATGAGGTCGAAGATGAGCGGGTGACCTGACAGCGCGTCGAGCAAGTCGGAGTACGCGGCCGCGGCGGCGTCGGGGTCCTCGTCAGTCACCGGCATCCACCAGATTCCTGCGGGTTGGTTGTGCGCGAGAAACCCCGGAGTCAAAAGGGACTCCGTCAACATCGTGGCGTTTCGATCTTCATCACCGTCGGGAGCAAGTCGTTCGTCCACTTGACAGAGGTGGGTGCGACTCCAGTCAAGGTCCCGACGTTCACTCAGCAGTTCAAGCATGCGTCGAGGTGTGCTCCCACCGGAGACTGCCCACACGAACAAGCCGCGTTCATCGATTGCCCGAGACCCAACCTGTACGACGATCTCGACGGCACGCTCGGCCAGGGACTCGGGGTCGGCAAGAACTTCGACGTTCATCAGACAATTCCGAGATTTCGAGGCGAAACAACGTCTGCCTCCAATGGGCCCCAAGTCCCGGCCGCGTAGGGCACTACGGGCTTCGTGGGGTTCAGCATCGGTTCGACAATGCGCCACGCCTCCTCAACACCATCTTGGCGTGCGAAGAGCCGCTCATCGCCGACGAGTGCGTCTGCGATGAGGCGTTCGTAGGCATCGGGGCCATCGCCGCCTAGTGCTTCCTCGTAATCGACGCTCATGTCGACGTCGTTGCTGACCATCGCCAAGCCGGGAACTTTCGCCTGCATCGTCAGAGTGATCGTGTCATCTGGCTTCATGCGAAAGCGGAGACGGTTCGGTTCCGGGCACACATCGGATTCCGAGAAGAGCATCCGCGGCGGTTGCTTGAACTCCACCACTGCCTCGGTCACGGTCTCGGCCAGCGCCTTCCCGGCGCGGATGTAGAACGGCACTCCCGCCCACCGCCACGATTCGATCTCGAGCGTCATCGCTGCAAACGTCTCAGTGTCCGAGCCCTCGGCCACGCCGACCTCCTCGAGATATCCCTCGACCTGGCCGCGGACGACCTTGTCTGGATCGAGAGGCTTCATGGCCTTGAAGACTTTCACTTTCTCGTCGCGGAAAGCCCGGGGATCTTGACCCGCCGGCGGTTCCATGGCCATCAACGCGACCATCTGAAGAAGGTGGTTCTGAACTACGTCTCGAATCGCGCCGACCTTGTCGTAGAACGCTCCCCGACCCTCGATACCGAAGGCCTCGGTCATCGTTATCGTCACCGACTCCACATGGTTGCGGTTCCAGATCGGTTCGAGCATCGAGTTCGCGAAGCGAAAGACCATCAGGTTCTGGACGGGTTCTTTTCCGAGGAAGTGGTCGATGCGGAAGATCTGCGACTCATCGAGATGTGCGTGCAACGTGTCGTTGAGTTCGATTGCCGACGCGAGGTCACGACCAAAGGGCTTCTCCACGACGACTCGACCACGATCGGTCATGCCGACGCTGGCCAAGCCACGTACGACGTCGTCGAAGAGCGATGGCGGGATCGCGAGGAACGAGACGGGTAACTTCGCCCCGCCTGTCGCCGCGTCAACTCGTTCCCATGTCGACGAATCGGTGTAGTCGCCCGGCAAGTATCGAAGCCGACTGCACATCGCGTCCAAGGCCGAAGTGTCGACACGTTCTCCGAGCTGATCGCCAACGGATTCTCGGGCACGGTCAGCCAACTGCTCGTCGGTCCAGTCCGACCGCGCAATCCCAACAATGGGCATATCGAGACGACCCTCGGTGGTCAGCTCATAGAGCGCCGGAAAGAGCTTCTTTCTTGCCAGATCACCTGTCGCGCCGAAGAGCAGAAAGGCGTCAGCAACAGGAACCGTGCGCACAACCGTCAGTCCTTCTTCTCGTGATGTCCACCGAATTCCTTGCGCATCGCGGAGATGACCTTGTTCGAGAAGTCCGCGTTACCTCGACTCGAGAAACGATCGAAGAGCGACGAGGTGATCGTTGAAGCGGGAACGCCGAGTTCAACGGCAGCCTGCACCGTCCAACGGCCTTCGCCCGAGTCCGAAACGCGGCCTTGGAACTCGTCTAGCTGCGGGTCGACGGCGAGCGCGTGCGCCGTCAGATCGACCAGCCAGCTGCTGATCACCGAACCGCGCCGCCAAACCTCCGCTACGGCTCCGGTATCGATGTCGTACTGGTAGTACTTCGGGTTTCGAAGCGGCGTCGTTTCCGCGTCGACAGTGCGCTCGCTGCGTCCCGCTCCTGCGGCGGCGATAATCCCGAGGCCTTCGGCCATTGCGGCCATCATCCCGTACTCGATTCCGTTGTGCACCATCTTCACGAAGTGACCCGCACCGTTCGGACCACAGTGCAACCAGCCGTTCTCACCGGGACGAAGCGGGCCGTCACCTTCCAATGTGCGCTCGGCCGATTCAACGCCGGGAGCCAGCGTGTCAAGAAGAGGAGCGAGGTGAGCCACCGCATCGTCGTCTCCTCCAACCATCATCGAGAATCCGCGCTCGAGGCCGTAGACGCCGCCGCTCGTGCCGATGTCAACAAAGTGAATCCCTCGGTCGGCGAGCTCTTCGGCCTTGTCGACGTCGTCCTGCCACATCGAATCGCCACCGTCGATGATGATGTCGCCGGCTTCGAAGTATTCAGCGACCGCGTCGATGGTTTGGCCGGCGTACGCAGCAGGCACCATGACCCACGCAACCCGTGGGGTCGAAAGTGCGGCTGCGAATTCTTCGAGTGAATACGTTCCGGTCGCCCCATCAGCAGCAATGGCCTCGACAGGCTCGGTGTTCACGTCATAGGCCACTGCTTCGTGGCCGTCTCGCATCGCTCGCCGCACGAGCCCCGCGCCCATTCGTCCAATCCCGACCATTC
>CAXMRH010000134.1:0-12163 GCA_964196045.1 uncultured Chthoniobacterales bacterium
GATCTGGGCATCCGTGGCACCGGGACGACCGAAACGAACGTTTTCGCGCAGGGACGTATCAAAGAGGAAGCCATCCTGTGGCACCATCCGAACGACTCGATGACGGCTCTCGGGGGAAAGGTCTCGCATGTCGATGCCGCCCACGAGCACCGACCCAGTAGTTGGATCAGCGAGTCGCGTGAGGAGTTTCGCCATGGTCGTTTTACCGCTGCCCGTCTCGCCGACGATAGCCACCGAGGATCCGGCCTCGATCACGGTCGTGAGGTCGTGGAGAACCTGATCACCGGTTCGATACGTGAAGTCGACGTTTCGTAGCTCTACGTCCGGAGCGCTGGTTGCCAGGTCTAGGCCAGGCTCGGGTTCGACGACGTCGATGGGTACATCGATCATCTGGAGGATCTTCCACCAACCCGCGAGCGCAGTTTGTGTCTGGTCCAGGACCTCACCGAGTTGAGAGATCGGCTGGATCAGAATCGTGACTAGGAACAGGAAGGCTGTTGCCTCCCCCACACTCAACGTGTCCGGCCCGAGGAGTACACCTACGACCACAACAGCACCTGTCGCTACCCCACCGAAAAAGTCCATCGTGGGAGCAAGGATCGAGAAGAACTTGTGCGCGTTGGTCTGGGTATCGACAAGCGAGCGGTTCGCCTCTTCGAGGCGACGCCCGACCTCTTCTTGGTATCCGTAGGCGCGAATTGTCGCCGCACCGGTGACCGCCTCAGACGTTCGACCCATGGTTTCGGCCGTCTTTGTGCGGACATCGTTGTAGGCGCGGAGCTGTCGTCGCTGGATTATCTTCAGGATCGGAAGCAGAGGGATATAGACCACCACGGTCAAGAGGGCGAGCTGCCAGCTGTACACCGCCATGACGACGAGCGTCCCGACGATCAGTGAGGAATCGACGACCCACGACAGTGCACCCCACTGGGCGAACTGGGCGAGCGTTTCGACGTCACTGGTTACCCGCGCCGTGAGGATCCCCTTTCGGCTCGCGGTGTGTTCTGCCAAGCTCAGCCGCTGGATGTGTGTGAACGTCCGGAGTCGCAGCGCCAGAAGCGTGTTCTCCGCTGTCTCGATGACCCGCCGATACGTCAGGGTCGTCAGCACGTAGATAACGCAGATCAAGGCGCCAGCACCAACCGTTGCACGTGCGACGAAACCGACATCGACGGTTCCCTCGTCGAACCCTCCGTCCAGGGTCTGCTGGATCAGGACTGGTAGCACCAGTCGCGCGAGCGCACTCAACAGGGCAAAGACAACGGTGACTCGAAGGCCGCGACGAAGCTCCGGACTCTCGCGCAAGCCGCGACGAAGAATCCCCAATGCCGCAGGTTGTTCTTCCTCGATGAGCTCTAATCCACCAAGTATCATGAAAGGGAGCTGCCTTCGCTCGACACTTCCGGTCGAGATCCTTCCCCAACTGGACCAGCGGGGGACGTTTCCTCGTCGTCCTGGTAGGCCTGGACGAGCGTGCGGTAGCTGTCGAGTTGGAGCAAGTCATCGTGCGGGCCTGTGGCAACGATCCTTCCGTTCTCGAGGAAGGCAACCCGGTCGGCAAGAGTGATCGTCGATAACCGGTGCGCAACCATCAACGTCGTCATCGATCGACCGTCGAGCCCTCGGAGAATCTCTGACTCCACGGTTGGATCGAGAGCCGAGGTCGCGTCATCGAGCAGCAGCAGCGACGGTGAACGGAACAGCGCCCGTGCCAGTGCCACCCGTTGTCGCTGGCCACCCGAGAGCGTCACGCCGCGTTCGCCGACCACCGTTTCGTATCCCTGCGGGGTGCGCTCGATGAACTCATGCGCACGGCTCGCCATAGCGGCTGCGTACAAGTCGGCATCCTTCGCCGGCTCGCCCATCGTGACGTTCTCGCGGATGGATTCTGCGAACAGGAAGGTCTCTTGGAACACGAACCCGAGCCGAGCCGCCCTGGCTTTCGGCTGCAGGTCGAGATGACCCACACCACCGAGAAAGATCGTGCCGTCATCTGCCGTAATGAGCCCCGATGCGAGTTCGAGCATCGTCGTCTTGCCGCTGCCCGTCGACCCGACCAACGCCACCGTTTCGCCCGGCTCGATCTCGAGTGACAGATGATCGAGCACCGTGTTGTCGCCATGAGCGAACGACACATCGGAGAAGCGCAAGGACAGCGATCCGCCTGGCAACGAGTCGACGTTGCCTACGCGAGCCTCGGGCTGTGGCAGGTCCAGCACTTTGTCGATGCGCTCCAGAGCAACAACAGAAGCAGGCATCGACTGCAGGAAGAAGCCGACGATGCGGATCGGTAGGGATAGCACCGAAAAAAGTGACATCGCTCCGACCACCTCCCCGACGGTGACATCGCCGCTGTTCACCAGCCGGGCGCCAAGCAGCAGAATTACGACAATCCCGAGGCTTGGAAGTGTTTCGAGCAACGGTTCGAAGACCGCACGGAGTCGCCCAACGCGCAGCCGCTTATCCCGAAGGTCGGCGGACGCAACCCGCATTCGTTCGACCTCGTCGTCGGTACGTCCGAGCGTCTTGACAACCATGATTCCGTCGAAGCTCTCGTGCGCAACATTCGTCACGCCTGCAACAGCCTGTTGCACTTCGGCCGCTGGCTGAGCCACACGGTTCGAGTAGAGCTGATTGATCGTCATGAGCACGGGAAGCAGCACCACTGCGACGAGACCGAAGAGCGGATGTACGAGCGAGAGACTGACGATCGCCAAGAACGCGAGCACCACCGTGGCCACAGCAAACGCGAGGGGCTTTAGGACGATCCCCGCCACGACCAAGTCGTTGTCCGCGTGAGCAAGGAGTTGGCCGGTCGGCGTGGACCGATGGAACGACAGCGGCTGCGAGAGGTACTGCGCGTACAGCTGTGATCGCCAAGTGCCCTCTGTTCGGTACTCGGCCATCGCCAGGTAGTAGCGGCGCACGACGGCTCCCGCGCCACGCACCATCGCGATGAGCAAGATAATGAGGAAGCCCTTCAGCAGGCGATCGTTGCCTACACCAGTTTCCCCTAGGCCAGGCACGATGAGTTCGTCGGTCACCCAGGCGATCGCCCGGCTGAGCGCGACGACCGACACCGCAAAAAGAATTGCTCCGGTGATCGCGATCGCGTGCGGGACTGGATGTGCCCGAAAACTTCGGCCGATCAGGCGAAGTCCCCTCCGGAGAATCGTCTCCTCGTTCAGGAGTGCGCTCGTTCCGCTGCGGCGACAGTGTTTGCGAGCAACATGGCGACGGTCAGCGGGCCGACCCCACCAAGGCGTGGCGTTATCCATGAAGCAACGTCGCCGACGTCTTCATTTACGTCTGGCAGCAGCTTCTTGCCCTCCCAGCTGATTCCGCCGCTCACCACGACGGCTCCGGGCTTCACCATGTCCTTCGTGATCGTGCCCGGACGCCCAACCGCAGCGATCACAATGTCGGCCTCCCGCGTATATTTGGCGATGTCGGGCACGCCAGTGTGCACAACCGTCGTTGCCGCATTCGCCCCTGCTTGTTTCGTCGTCAGGAGCAAGGCCATTGGACGGCCGAGCGTCGTACCGCGACCCACCACGACGACATTCTTTCCCTCGACATCGATGTCGTAGAACTTCAACATCTCGATGATTCCGGCTGGCGTGCAAGGCAATGGGCCGGGTTCCTGCAGGACAAGTTTGCCAAGATTCTCCGGGTGAAGGCCGTCGGCATCCTTGCTCGGATCGATCAGGCCGAGCGCCGCGCTGGCGTCGAATCCTTCGGGCAACGGCAGTTGAAGGATGTAGCCGTGCACGGTGGGGTCATTGTTGAACTCATTCAGAGCATCGATCAGCGCGGCCTGCCCAGCGTCCGCCGAAATCGTTTTGTGGTGCGACGTGATTCCGACCTGTTCACACGTCTCGTGCTTCTTCTTGACGTAGGACGCCGATGGTCCGTCCTCGCCAACGAGGATCGTGCCGAGGCCGACCTGGATACCTCTAGCCTTCAGCGCCGCAGCTCGGGACTTTACGTCTGCGAGTACGGATTCGGCGACGGGCCCACCGGCCAGGAACTGTGCGGTCATGAAGGCTGAGACTACCGGTGGAACGAGGCGTTGTAATAAGTTGCACCCAATGACGTCCAAGCCAGTATTCCTCGTCGCGTCGCTTCCCGTCGCGGCAACTGCTGCCGTGATCGGGACGTGGCTCGTGCACGGCGTCATCTTCACCGGACTCGATCTCGAGGCCACTCGAGCCGGCAATGAGAGCTTCATCTGCGAATCGGGCCTGTGCGAGTTGGGGTCTTCGCTCAGTTGGCTGCTCAGCGGTGCAACGTTGATCGGCCCGTTCATCGCGTTGCTGGGCGTTCTATGGAGCCGGTGGCTGCATCGCAGAGACAGGCTGGGACCATTCTCGTACCGCGCAATTCCCGACGGAGAACAGATCGCTGAGGTGCTCGCGGTGCTCGGTGCTGGATTGGCCTCGTACTGGATCGCGACGAGGGGTCCCACGATCGAATCAGTTCAGGTCCGCGCCCCGAACAGGTGGGTCACGGGGCGACTGGAGGAGTCGGAAAGAGATCTCGTGCCAACGAGGACCGCATGGTTTCTCATCGGCGCAGTCTTGTTTGCTCCGTTCGCGTTCAGCTTCGGGTCGATGGCCGGGCGCGAGTGGTATGGCCGAATTCGGCGCAAGTTATTGGACGCGTCAAGGCGAGAGAACGAGGAGTCAGATCTGGGGTGATCTGGAGGCTCAGGAAATACCCTCGATGATCGCATTGAGGGTAGGGCTCGGCCGCATCGCTTCGGCGCCCAGAGCAAGATCGGGGACGTAGTAGCCGCCGATATCCATAGCCACGCCCTGCACCTCGTTGAGCTCCTGGACGATCGTCTCCTCGGCTGCTTCGAGCTCGGCCGCGATCGGACCGAACACGCTCGCGAGAGCGGCGTCCTCAGACTGTGCTGCGAGTGTTTGAGCCCAGTAGAGCGTCAAGTAGTAGTGGCTCCCGCGGTTGTCGAGTTCACCCACGAGACGCGACGGCGACTTTCCGTTGTCCAGGAACTTCTCGGTAGCCACGTCAAGCGATTTGCCAAGCACGCGTGCCGATGGGTTGTTCGACACGGCAGCGAGGTGATCTAGCGACGCGGCCAGGGCGAGGAATTCACCGAGCGAATCCCAGCGAAGGTGGTTCTCAGCCACAAACTGTTCAACGTGCTTCGGAGCCGAGCCGCCGGCGCCCGTTTCGAACATTCCTCCACCGTTCATGAGGGGAACGATCGACAGCATCTTGGCGCTCGTTCCCAGCTCGAGAATCGGGAAGAGATCCGTGAGGTAATCGCGAAGCACGTTCCCCGTAACGGAGACGGTGTTCTCGCCGCGCGCCACGCGATCGAGTGTGAATCGAGTCGCGTCAGGGACGTTCATGATCTGGATGTCGAGTCCATCGGTGTCGTGGTCGAGGAGATAGGTGTTCACCTTCTCGATGAGTTGGGCGTCGTGTGCACGCTCCGAATTCAGCCAGAACACGGTAGGCCACCCAGTAGCGCGAGCCCGGTTCACACCAAGCTTCACCCAGTCTCGGATCGGGGCATCCTTCGCCTGGCACATGCGCCAGATGTCGCCTTGCTCAACAGGGTGCTCGAAGACTGTTGCACCCGTTGCGTCGATTACCCGAACGGTGCCCGCGGACTCGAGCTCGAAGGTCTTGTCGTGCGACCCGTACTCTTCGGCCTTCTGCGCCATGAGTCCGACGTTCGGGACGGTGCCCATGGTCGTTGGATCGAACGCTCCATGTGCCTTGCAGTAGGCGATGGTTTCCCCGTAGAGATCGGCGTAGCTGCTGTCGGGAATGACCGCCTTCGTGTCTTGAAGCACGCCGTCTGCATTCCACATCTGACCCGAGGTTCGGATCATTGCGGGCATGGAAGCGTCGACGATCACGTCACTCGGCACATGAAGGTTTGTGATTCCCCGATCGGAGTTCACCATTGCGACGTCGGGTCCGGTCTCATACGCCGCATGGATTGCTGCCTCGACCGCAGTTCGGGTGTCTTCGCGAAGGGACGGTAGCGCCTCGATCACACTGCCGAACCCATTGTTCGGGTTCACGCCCGCTTCGTCGAGCTCGGTGGCGTAGTCACGGAAAAGTGTCGCAAAGAAGACCTTGACCGCATGGCCAAAGATGATGGGGTCGGAGATTTTCATCATCGTTGCCTTCACGTGCAAGCTGAACAGCACGCCTTGGTCTTTGGCATCAGCGATCTGCTCCTCGAGGAAGGTGCGGAGCGCCGCAACACTCATGAAGCTCGCGTCGACAACCTCGCCTGCGAGGACCGGAACCGAATCCTTCAGCACCTCGACGGCGCCGTCGGCGGTGACGAGCTCGATTCGCAGCGAGCTATCTGATTCCATGGTCGCTGACTGCTCATTGGCAGCGAAGTCGTTGGTGCCCATCGTGGCAACATGGGTCTTTGAGTCCTCGACCCATGCCCCCATCGAGTGAGGGTTCTTCTGGGCGTACCTCTTCACGGCAGTGGGAGCGCGACGATCAGAGTTTCCTTCGCGGAGCACGGGGTTCACCGCGGATCCCATGACCTTGTCGTATCGAGCTCGTGCGTCAGCCTCGGAATCCGTCGAGGGATCGTCTGGGTAGTTGGGCAGCGCGTAACCCTTCGCCTGAAGCTCGGTGATGGCTTCCTCAATCTGGGGGACCGACGCGCTGATATTTGGAAGCTTGATGATGTTCGCCTGTGGAGTCTGTGCGAGCTTTCCCAACTCGTTCAGGAAGTCGCGTACCCGCTGATCGTCCGGTAGCTGATCGGAAAACGCCGCCAAGATACGTCCGGACAGCGAGATGTCGGCGGTGTCGATCTCCACACCAGCCGAAGAAGCGAATGCTTTGACGATTGGGAGGAACGAGAGCGTGGCAAGCGCCGGCGCTTCGTCCGTCCAGGTGTAGATGATCTTTGATGAGTCGCTCATGGAATCTCTCGTAGCCTCGGTAGCGGTTTCGTCAGTGAAAGGCGCCACATTGCGCCCAAGCACGGTTTGGAGACTATCGAGCAGCGAAGCCGCTGATGAACATCTCGGCGAACTGATCGATCAGTTCGGCATCCAAGTCTTGGGCTACGGGTTCGCGGTCTTCCAGTGCTCAAGGGCGTGCTGGAGAGTTTCGAGCGAATCAACCAGCAGGTCGAGCGAGTTCTCGATCATCAGGTTGACTTTTTCACCGTCGGGGAATCGTTGACGCCAATCGGAGAAGAAGCCGATCGCGTACTTTCCTTTGGCATACCCGTAACCCAGCTCCCACGCGGCTCCGTCGTCGGTCGTCAGACCGTTCAGATTGGCAACGATCAGCGTGCACTCGTCGAGACCACGCTTGTCGTTTTCGTAGATGTCTCGAGCGTTGTCCGCGGTCTTCGGAGGATTGTCGCGATGAGGCAGGAACGTACGAAACCAGCGTCCGCGACGAGCGCATCCATCGTCTCGATCCACCACCGTTCACCTTCGTCGAACAAAGGCCCGGCCATATACACCAGCGGTTGTTCGTCCATCATCTCTCCTCTTCGAATCGAGACCTGTCCTCGAGTAGTTGTTGGTCAATCGATGGGAAGTCGGCTCCCCGAAGCCGATCGAACCAATCACCCGATCGAATTCTCGATCCTGTAGTCCGTAGTTCGAGTGGCGCCCAGTAGACCCAAGCATCAACTTTGTTCCCGCCAGCGCCACAGCAAACTCGTTCGATTCGCCTGGTGTAGAAGTTCGGGTGGCCTTCGATCTGATCCGTGACGACGAGTGTCGCCTCACTGATCTCGAAGACCTCGCCAGCAACGACGCCCTCGCCGGGCAAGACGCCGGGATACGAACCGAAGTCATGCAGTTCAGCGCCCTCGAGCGAGCCGGTGGTGGCCGAAGCGATCAAACCAGCGAGGTGATCGTGATAGTGCGTGTCAGCTGCGGGGCCACCTATGGGCCGACGCAACGTGCCATACACGAAGAGTGCGACCACCTCAGCCCCGCGGGTAATACATCCGCCGGATGATCTGACGCGACTCGCTGGGATCGTCGCGATGCCCCGCCCATGCGCCGGCGAACTGCGCGACGCGAAACGAGGCCGCCGAAGGGATCGACGTGAACTTCCCAGAGCGAACCGCAGCCCGAGAATCCGAGCTGATGCTTGCAAGAGCAAGACCCATGGCGCTGGTGAGACTCATTCCCGTCGCACCAAAGATGTCCCTGTAGGCGATGGCTTCGCGTCGATACCGGTTGAACGTCTGGTGCGCAGCCTCCTCGTGTACGTGCGCGATACGAGCGCTCGGAACATACGCGATTCGATGTCCCGCAGTACGAAGCTCACGGGCAAATGCCATGTCTTCGAGACCTGGGAGGGTCTCGTCATATGGAGCTGCCTCCCACAACGATCGACGGACAGCGCAATTTGCGTTGTTGCAGAACGGATTCTGTTGGTCGACGGTGGCGCCGTCCTCCGGGAACCATCGCTTCAACATCTGTACCTCCGCGAAGTTGCTTCGATGATCGCCGGTCTGACCGCCATAAGAGAGACCGACGCGGCTATCTCCGAAGGGCTCGAGCAGATGCTCCAGCCATGTGTCGGCCAGTGCATAGATGTGGGCGGAGACGAAGACGAGGAGATCACCTTTCGCCGCGTCGCAACCCCAATTCAGTGCACGCCCAAACGTGAAGTCGCCAGGTGGGATGTGCACGATGTGAGCGCCGCGCGATTCGGCAATCGCGACAGTTGCATCGGTCGAACCGCTGTCGACGACAACAACCTCATCGGGTTGTTGGCCTTGGCGGTCGATCGAGTCGAAGAGTGCATCTAGGTGCGCGGCCTCGTTCAACGTCCGGATCACGATCGAACTCGTCGGTGACGTCATGTGAGAAGAGACTATTCGGCCAGAAGGAACAAGGGAACCACGCTCGACCGGCATCTCCTGCAAGCCCACTACATTGGCCTTCGCCCCTACTACAGAGCCTGAGGATTGATGTCCGACCGCATTGCCGCCCTCGTCCCCATGCGTCACTCGAGCGAGCGAGTACCTGGCAAGAACTACCGGATGTTTGGTGATGCTCCGCTGTTCCACCACATCGTCCGAACGTTGCTCGCCTGTGACTTGATCGACGAGCTGATCATCGACACCGACAGCCCCACGATCAAAGAGCAGTGCGCCGAGTTCTTCCCCGACGTGATCGTGATCGAGCGGCCAGAACACCTACGCGATGGCGAGATTCCGATGAATCAAATCATCGAACATGACCTGCAGTTCACCGATGCCAACGTCATCGTGCAAACACACTCGACGAACCCGCTTCTCGAAGTCGAGGCGATCGAGAAGGCTATTCGCACCTTCATTGACGAGGACTGCGACTCGGTCTTCACCGTTACCCGGCTACAGCAGCGCCTTTGGGACGAGAAAGTTAAGCCGGTGAACCACGATCCGACGGAGCTTCTTCGAACGCAGGACCTTCCGCCGCTCTACATCGAAAACTCCTGTGCGTTCGTCTTCAGCCGAGAACTCATCCTGACGACCGGGTCCCGTATTGGAAGTAACCCTCGCATGATCGAAACTGACCCCACGGGATCGCTCGACATCGATGAAGAGCCCGATTTCCTCCTCGCAGAGGCAATGTGGCACGTCAAGAACACGAATGAAGAGAGCTGACATGCGAGTCGCAGTGACATGTACGCACCTGATTCGAGACATCGAGGATTACCGAACTCAGTTTGCCGATGCGGGGCTCGAACTCGTGGTCGCATCGGTCCCCGGCCAAGAGCTCGCGGGCGACGAGCTCGTCGATGCAATGAATGACATCACGGGAGTCGTGGCCGGCGATGACCAGTTCACCAACACGGTCATGGAGCGTCTTCCCGGGCTTCGCGTCATCTCGAAATGGGGAATCGGCCTGGACGGAATCGACCTGCCGGCAGCCGAAGCACGAGGGATCACCGTCACCAACACGCCCGGTATGTTCGGCAACGAGGTGGCGGAGCAGGGTCTCGGCTACTTGTTCGCTCTCGTGCGTGGCATCGTCGACGTCGACCGAGAAGTTCGCAACGGAGGGTGGCCAAAGCCTGTCGGCCGCTCGGTCGGCTCGCTCAGCGCACACGTCGTAGGACTCGGCGACATCGGCCGCTCCCTCGTAGCGAAACTTCGTCTGCTCGGTGTTTCGGTCACAGGCGCTGACCCCTCCCCTGCCTCTGCAGAATGGGCACGCCAGCACGGCGTGACCATCGGAGATTCAGCCAAGTTGTCGCGTGACGTCGACGTGGTGATGATCACCGCTCCACTCAACTCCGCGACCCGCGGCATGGTCGACGCTGCATTCATCAGCGGGATGCGTCGCGGTTCCTGGTTGATCAATGTCGGGCGCGGCCCAATCGTCGTGGGATCCGCTGTCGCCAACGCACTTGAGTCCGGACATCTCGCTGGGGCGGCCCTGGACGTGTACGAGGAAGAGCCATTGATCGATGAGCGCATCCGCCATGCGCCGAACTGCATCCTCGGATCACACAACGCCAGCAACACGTACGAGGCATGCCACCGGACTCATGTGCAATCAATCGCGAATCTCATTTCGGGCCTCGGAGTTGGCTGACCTACGCTTTGCCTCGTGACGATCGACATCGCCGCCGTCGTGAATCTGCATCGCGAAGGCGAGCGCGCCATTCCATCGATAGTGAGCGCGTGGCGCGCGATCGAACGGGCAGAGACCCAGGGGGTCTCGTGTGAGCTGTGGCTGGTCCTCGACAAGGCCGACCCAGAGACATTGACGGTCGCGCGCAAGTGGGAAGATCGAGGCGCACACATTCTCGAAACTGCAGTTGCAGATCTCGGCTCAGCGCGGAACGCCGCGATCCGAGCGGCGACCACGGAATGGATCGCCTTCCTCGACGCTGACGATCTGTGGGGCGTGGATTGGCTTCTGCTGGCTCACACTGCGGCGACCAATTACCCACAGGGTGGGGCGACGGAGGGTCGGTCGATTGATGTCTGGCATCCCCTCGTAAATGTGATCTTTGGTGATCACCATTCCCTTTTGCATCACATCGACTCCACGGATTCTCGATTTCGGTTCTCTCGTTTTCGACTGCACAACGCATGGACCGCGCTCTGCTTTGCTCGACGCGAAGATCTGCTCGAACTTCCGTACCCCCGAAACAACCTGGAGGCTGGTTTCGGGTTCGAGGACTGGAGTTGGAACGAAGCCGTCTTGCGTCGCGGAGGGAGGCACCATGTGGTGGCCGACACCTGCCACTTCATTCATCGCACCGACGCGCCCTCCCTCCTCGGACAATCACAGAACGCGCTTCGCACGAGGTACCCGCTGACCAGCACCTCCGATTTACCGATGGTCGACAGCGAGCCCCTCTGGCCCGAGGTTTCGTCTGTCGTGCCCAATCTCGACAGCACCCACGTCCTTGCGACGGTCGGCTTGTCCGATCGGGTTCTCGAACAGGTTCGACTTGCCGCAACGATTGCACCCTCGGCGGCAGAGACCGTAAGTCCAAGTGGCTACCCACGTGAGCTGCTTCAGAACTTCAATACTCACGTCACGAACGCGCAGCTTGCGCTGGAGCAAGCGTCGGACGTACTCCGCTCCGATAGCGACGCATCGCTGGCCGCTGTTCTTGACCGTTGCCAGCTTCTCCTCGGGTTGGACCAGCACGACCGGGCAAGAGTCATCGCCGAGATCATGTTGAACGAGATGCCCTCAGCGCGAGAGCGCGGCCGATCGGAGCTCATTGAAGCGACGATCGACATCTATCCACAATTGCGGGCCTAATTCTCCTTGGCGGCGGCCACGGCAGCACCACTGGGTGACGTAACATCCACCCCGAGCCTTCTGGTGAAAAGAGGACGTGGATGGCCCAAAAATGGGTTCTCATTACGGGGGTGTGCGGTGGTATCGGCCGCGCGTCGGCAGCCGCGTTCAACCATGCTGGATGGAAGGTCATCGGCGTCGACCGTGCAGACCCGCTCGAACCCCTCGAACTCGAACGTTTCGAGATGGTCGATGTGTCCCAGTCGAACCAGATCGCCGATCTGTTTACGCGGCTCAACGCCGACCTCGACGGGCTCCATGCGCTGGTCAACAACGCTGCCATCCAGATCAACAAGCCAATCATCGAGACCGAAGACGCCGACTGGGAGTTGATCATCAACACAAATGTCCGTTCGGCATTC
>CAXMRH010000135.1:0-21900 GCA_964196045.1 uncultured Chthoniobacterales bacterium
GTGATCGGCGAGGAGGGCGAGAACGCCGCCAAGTCGGTATTGGCCGCAGCCGAAAGCCACGGGGCGGACGTGTTGTGCATCGGCACCCACGGGCTGGGTCGATTCGATGGGCTTCTCGGGTCGCTGTCGACCAAGGTGGCGCGACGCGCCCAGTGCTCGGTGCTACTCGTTCGCTGATGCTCTTGTAGGTCTGGTTCCCTCCGCTAAAACGGCTCTGTCCCATATTTCGTCCCATATTTCCCCCGGCATTGACCGGACTCGGCCGGATCACCTGGACGAAGAAGCTCCGAAAACAGGACGAACGGGACCAGCTCGCCGTACACCGTCACATGGTTGGCCACCCTGTCGTCCGACTCATGTACTCCTGAGCCAACGTTCCTATGTTCATGGGGGACCCCTCGGACTAGTTCCACCCTTTTTAGGCAGGAAAAGCATTTAGGAACCCTCTCCACTATCCGACAGAGGATTTAGCGACGACTTCAATCAACCCAATTTGGCGGCTAGCAACGCCCTCTCATTTTTGGCTTCATCGTCCGGCATCAGCCTTATTAGACGGAGAATTGCATCATGGAGACCCGCCAATACACCCCAGCCCGATTCATCTTGTGCGAATCGCGCCGTGCTCTCGCAGAGGCAACGGCAACGGCACTCGACTCGATAGAGGGCGTGCAGTGTCTTGGCGTGGCCCGGACGTATCGTGCAGCACGATCGCAGCTCGGACGTCAGCACGCCGATGTGGTGACCATCGCCCTTGACTTCGATTCCGACGAAATTGAGCGGATGGCCGAAGCTGCCCCCGACACCACGATCGCATTCATTGCCGACACCGAGACCCTTCAAATGCGCAATCTGCAGAAGAAGTGCGACAACGTTCGCCTCGTTCCGTCAGACGCTTCCCTACCGCAACTCGTGCGATTGGCCCAAGACCCTGAGGAGGCCAACGACACAGCCGGCAGTTGGAATCCATCCGGACTAACACCACGGGAGCTCGAAATCCTCGACCTGCTGGTGAAGGGATTCAATGCAAAGGGGATGGCTGCCCACCTTCATCTCTCGATCCATACTGCTCGCTTCCACATCAAAGGGGTGCTCGCAAAGTTGAACGTGACGAGTCAAGCCGAGGCGATCGTCGTCGGAATTCGTCGAGGGCTTGTCTCACCTCCTGCACGTCTTCAGCGAAGCTGAGTGACCCTGGCACACCGAGTATCTCCTTGAGCGATCACGATCTTCGCTCGGTATTGCAGCAGACTCGCGGCGATGCCCTCGTTCCGATCGTCAACGACTACCCCGCGGGTTTCTGACGGAGCGAAGATCCTCGGGTTAGCAGTGTTCCTAGTTGCATACGGAACCAACCTCTCGACCCCCCTCCTCGTCGCGTACCGGGACCGTCTCGATCTCGGTGACTCGGCCACGATGGCGATATTCACCCTGTATGTGGTCGGCATTCTCGCCGTCCTGCCATTCGCAGGACAACTATCTGATCGACATGGACGACAGGCCATTGCGATCCCTTTCGTCATTACCTCCGCAGCTGCATCTCTGGTCATGATCCTTGGACAGGACAACTTTGCCTTCCTGCTTCTCGGACGACTCCTGCTCGGCGTGGTGAGCGGTGCGGTGTTGAGCGTCAGCGCCGCGTGGATGCAGGAGTTGTTCGGAAGAGGTGGAGAGCAACGCTCCGCGCTGATCTCAACCGTGCTCTCGTATGGAGGCTTCGGCGCCGGTCCAGTCGCTTCGGCGCTCATCCTCGAGCTCGATGCTTGGCCCCTAACTCTTCCGTATGTGCTGCACGCAGGCGCAACGCTGCTCGTCGTTCCATTGCTACTTCGTGTACCCGATGGGCGACGTCGATCTCGGACACCTCTCCGCGTACAGCTCGGGATACCTCCAGATGGACAGAAGATCTTTCGTCGACTCATTGCACCCGCGGCCATTTGGGTGTTCAGCTTCCCATCCGCATCCTTTGCGCTGTTCCCAGTCATCGTGAGCGATGCGATCGAGGGTTCCGACGTCGTGGTTGCTGGGGCCTCGGGCGCCCTCACAGCCTGGTCTGCCCTGCTGTCACGATCGATTCTTCCGCGCCTCGGTCCAGAGCGTTCGCTGCCCGTGGCGATGCTGTTCGGGACCATGGGCTACGCCTTAGGTGTAACCGCATTCGTTACGGACGCATGGCAGCTAGTGCTCCCCGCAGCTGTACTGCTCGGCGCTGCCTCGGGTCTACTGACAAGCGCCACGCTGGCTCTGCTCGCAGAGATGGCCGACGAATCCACGAGGGGCGCGATCAATGCGACCTTTTACCTTCTTGCCTACCCAGGCATGGCGATGCCGATACTCCTGACAGCAGTGGGCTCGTTCATCGGACTGGCCGCCTCACTGGTCCTCGTGACGGCGGTCGCAGCCGGAGCGACTTGGTTGATCTTCGTGCGATCAGCGACCGCCGGGGCTCGCTAGAGGGCCCACACCCGGAGCTGTTGATCGATGTATGACGGGGAGATGCCGAACAACTCCGCGCCCTCAATGACGCGCTCCAAGTAACCCTCTCGAGGTGTGCTCGGTGTGTCGTGGCAAGCCACATAGATGGAAACGTCGGTTTGATCGCCGGCCTCGATGACGGGCAACACCTCACGGGTGTAGTTGCCCATCGCAAGACCTTCGAAGCCATCGAGCGCCGAGATATGTGCTTCGCTCACGGTCCACAAGACCCCACGGACGACCGAACCGTGGTCGCGGACCGCTGTTGCAACTCCTCGTTCGTTGATCAGGAAAGCGTGATCGTCAAGGTGCGCTAGGCCACGGGGGGTCGAGCCAGGACATCGGTCCTGCATCTGCTCGGCCAGCATGTTCGAGCCATAGGCGAAGTAGGGCAGCGTCGGTGGCAACACGCTCGGGACTGTAGCGCTGGCCACAGCGACGTCCAGCGCGGGGAGAACACCCCGGAGACTCTCCACACGGCGATATCTAGCGTGTGCGCATGGCATCCGCGGCCACCCACCTCTGCCCTGCCCGTTTGACGGTCGCGACACGAACCACGACCTTGGCGATTGTTGTTGCGACGATTGCGTTGACTGCGTGTAGCCAGACCGGATTCTCCCTCCCTGACCGCCGCGCGGCCTCGACCCAAATTGCTGTATCGACGTCGACCCCACTTGCCGTTGGGCCGCTCCTGTCCGAACGCGCTATCCCCGTGCCGACGACTGACCCAATGATGGCCACCACGATCGCGGCTGTCCTGCTCGAGTCAACCTCGACACCCGTGTCTGAAGTCGATCCAGTACTTCCACGCCTCGAGATCGATCCGATCTTCGACGCTATCCATGACCGTCTCGCGAGCGTGATCACGGTTCCCGTGCGTTTGCCCTACGACCTCGGTGAGAGCACCGCGACGTTGACCCCAACCCTCAGCCTGATCGACCCCGGTGGTTATGTGATTCACCTCGGCGTCGGACCTGATTGCAACGGCGCCTCTCAGTGTCGGGTCTCGACCTTCACCGCGCGTCGAAGCGTCCGGAGCAATCCAAGGGTCACATCCACTGGCACGGAGGTGCCTTTGCCCGGCGGCTTGGTCGGCATGTTCTCCGATGCGACATGCGGGACCGATTGCAACAACGGCTTCGTCACCTGGGTCGAAGATCACGTGTTGTACAGCGTTGGATCCCGGCTCGCTTCCGGGCCGGACGTCCTCTGGCTGGCCTGGCTCTCGATCGACCCCTCAGCCGCCCCTCCAGTACGGCCCGAGATCTGCGGACCAGGTGCTCCGGCGCACAACGGAAGGGTCGCCCGGTCGATCACTACAGAGCTCGATGACGAGCGGACGATGCACTGGGTTGCGGTCTGTTCTGCCGATGGAACCGACGTCGAGATCCTTCGGAGCGCGGGTGAATTACGGTGGATCGATGTGGACGCAGATGGTTTTCATGACGCCGTCGTACGCCACGACGACGGGACGAGCACAATCTTCGCCCTCGACGGCAACTCTCCCAAGGCCGCCATCGACATAGCAACCAGCGGCCGACTTGTGGTCGGCGAGCTTGGCTGCTGGGACTCCGATGGTGATGGCCGGCACGAGGCGTTCGACGTCGCCTCCGGGGACTCGCTTCGTTTCATCAACCCGGTGACCGTTCGACGTACGGCGGCCAACGATGCGGTGCTCGGTCAAGTAGGCAACTGCTGACCTACCGGCGGTACTGCCGGCGCTCGACGACGATGGGCGACAAAGCACTCTTCCGGACTCGACCCACAGGAGCCCGCGGATGGGTGACGACGACTCGCTGCTCCACATTAAATCCTTCGATGTCGAGGTGCTCGACCATCGCCTGTGCACCAGCCGTGAGCGCGTCCATCAACACATGAGTATCGAGCTCGAGTCGATCGGGCAGTTCGGCCTCCGCGGGTGGAATGACGACTTCGATCACCAGCGGTCGCCCTCCACCAGCCACAGGGCACGCGTCGCCAGCCATGACGGCTTTGAGAGACTCGGTGTTGTTCCAGAATCGCTCGGCAGACTCGTTCACGATCTCGGCCACGTAACCCCCGTGCATCCGGCGAACAAGCCTCGGCACCGTCACTCGCTCGAACACGTTCAGATCTTCGGGTTTTCCATCCTTGTTGAACCCACGGCTTCGAGCGACCAAAATATGGGTAGCCCCACTGTCGATGGCACTCGGCCAGGGAACTGCTTCCAACATCCCACCGTCGATGTAGGTGCGCGCGCCGATGTGCCGCGACGGGCCAGCGAGGACCGGTAAGGACGCCGATGCAGCCAGAACTCGACGAGCATGTTCTTCGGTCTCGCCCACGCGGAACAAGGTCGTGTCGTCGTCCTCCTCGGCAGGACTCACGGTTGCCCAGAGTGGGATGTCCGAATCGAGAAGATCTGTCCAGCTGAATCCGTGCTGATCGAGCGCCTCGTTGATGAGGTAGTCGAGGTCGAGGACCGAGCCGCCTCGTATGAGTCGTCGGCGATCGACGAACCTGTCGCTATTCAGAACGGTGTAATACAGCACCGAACCTGACGTGCCCTGCCCAGTGACGAAGAAGGCTCCGGCGATCGCACCGGCCGAGGTGCCGATCACCCCATCGAACGAGTTGCGCAGTCCAAGCTGTTCGAGCGCGAGCAGCATTCCCGAAGACACCGCTCCCCGCATGCCACCACCCTCGACCGCCAATACGACATGGAAGTCATCGCCGCGCTTGCTCGGCAAAGAACCCTCTTCGAGCCGATCGAGAATCACGTCTCGAACCGGAGGAAGAGCACCCTGCGAGACCATCAGACCGAAACTCCTGCCCCAGAGCCGCCTCGAACCCGTTCGAGGAGCCACCGCACGACCTCAATGAGAACGGTGAAGCTCAAAGCGAAACCGAAGGCAAGCCACAGCGCCGTGGTCTGATTCTCGATCGCGCTCGCCACGAAATACCCGAGCAGAGCGGCGTAACTCGCCCACAGTGTCGTCGCGAGCAGATCCCATCGCGTGAACCACGCCAAGAATGGCTGTCCGGTGAGGCCACACGACAAGGTCATCGCTGTCCGGCCACCCGGGATGAAGCGAGCCGTGATGAGGAGGAGCCCGCCGCGTTTGCGTATCTGGTCGCCGGCGGCAAGCAGACGCCTATCGCCACTCTCGCCGCGAAAGAACCAGCGCTTGAGAAGGCGATCCGAGCGGTTGCCGATCCAGTAGGCCAGCGAGTCACCGGCATAGGCACCAGTGGAACCCGCAAGGATCACAAGCACCACCGAGAGAACCGGACGGTCATCGATCAACGTTCCTGCACCCGCCGCGACGCCGCCAGCGATCACGCTGAACTCGGAGGGCACGATCGGAACGACCGAATCGAGGAGCGCCACGGTGAACAGAATCAGTAAGAACCAAGGATCCTGCGAAAGCTCGGTGATGAGCTCTTCCGTTTCGGTAAAGAGGTCGCCGACCCAGCTGATCACCCACACGACGTTACAGGTCATCCTTGCGGACGACCCATCATCGCTCGGCCGGAGGACGACGCGAGACGTAGTCGTTCGTACAATGTTGTGGTGACCTTGGTGCAGAAGCTCCGCGAAGTCCTCGCTGACCGCCCGCGCCTTGGTGACGCCGCGGTTGCGATCACGTTCACCGTCGTGATGCTCGTCGGCCTTCAGATCCCGCCTGGGACAAATGATCGATCGGTCGACGTCCTCGCCGTTGTGCTTGTCGTCATCCCCGGCATTCTCACGGCGTTTCGACGAACACACCCCGTTGCTTCGTTAGCGGTGGCGACCGTCTTGAGCATGACGTACTGGGTTCTCGACTATTCAGGAGCGGGCGCTGGCTTCGCCGTCGTGGTTCTGCTCTATTCGACGGCCGTCTACTCCGCGGAGCGTCGACGTTCGAGCCAGGTCTTGATGGTGTTCACCATCACGATGTTCGCCGTCTTGATCGCCGGATACCTCTCACCCGATGAGGAGGAAGTCACGATTGGCGTGATCGTCCTCAACCTCGTGCTCTTCCAATTCGCCTGGCTCGCAGGCGACGCTGTCAGAAACCGGCGGGCGCAGATGCTTCGCCTCCAAGGCCAGATCGAGCAAGCGGAGAAGGAACGACAGGACACACTGAACCGCGCGGTCGACGAAGAACGACACCGCATCGCGCGGGAACTACACGATGTCGTGGCGCACGCGATGTCCGTAATCGTGGTGCAGGCCGAGGGCGCGAGTCGCCTCGTCGGGAAGGACGAGGAGAGTGTGAAGACGGCGCTGGCGGCGATCGAACACACGGGGCGAGCGAATCTCAATGACATTCGGGGAATCGTCGGCCTCTTGCGAACCGACGGCAACAAGTACGCGCCATCGCCCGAACTCTCGATGGTCGACCAGTTGGTCGACCAGTGCTCAGAAGCCGGCCTCTCGGTCTCACTTGACGTGCAGGGCACTCCCCGTAGTCTCCCGCCGATGATCGAGTTGTCGGGGTATCGAATCGTCCAGGAATCGCTTACCAATGCCATCAAACATGCGGGGCCAACAGCCAACGCACAAGTGACCATCGAATACCACGACGACTCGCTCGGTATCGCAGTCGTCGATGACGGGCGAGGTGCCGCAGCGGACGCGCAACCCACAGCGGGCCACGGACTTCTCGGCATCCGTGAACGGGTCGAAGCATTCGGCGGCCAGATTCGGACCGGCCCCCGGGTCGGGGGCGGCTTTGCGGTCGAGGCACGAATTCCAATCGAATCAGGCCGATGACCGAGATCATACGAGTTCTCGTCGTCGACGATCAGCCGTTGGTGCGAGCGGGATTCGGCATGATTTTGCAGAGCGAAGACGACTTGGAGTTGGTCGGCGAGGCTGCCACAGGGCTCGAAGCAATCACCGCTGTGCAAGAGCTCTCACCCCATGTCGTGTTGATGGACATTCGCATGCCTGAGCTCGACGGTGTCGAGGCCACGCGCCAGATTCGTGAAGCTCCGGATGCACCTGCTGTCTTGATACTGACCACGTTCGATCTCGACGAGTATGTGTATGCCTCACTACGAGCTGGTGCGTCTGGCTTCATGTTGAAGGACTCCCCGGCTGATGACTTGATCGATGCCATCCGAGTTGTCGCTCGTGGCGATGCGCTCATCACACCGAGCGTGACCAAACGCCTGATCAGGGACTTTGCGGCTCAAGGCCCACCAGCTGACAGTTCTGCCTTCGATGAGCTAACTCAGCGGGAAAACGAGGTTCTCCTTTTGATGGCGAAGGGCTTGTCCAACGCCGAGATCGCCAGCGAGTTGATTCTTGGAGAAACCACGATCAAGACCCACGTAAGCCGGATCTTGATGAAACTGAACGCTCGCGACCGAGTGCAGGCGGTCATCGCCGCATACGAGAGCGGAGCGGTCACTCCGGGCCAAGGCTGAGATCACGTCTCAGGCCGACGAATGGGCGAAGACCAGTCCTCCTGAAGTATGACGCCGATCACTCCGTGGACGGACGACTTGGCCTCGTCTGCAAGTAATGATGAGTCGGTCACAAACGTCAAGGAGGCGGACTCGATGGACACCGCAACGATTGCCGCAGCAGGAACCATTCAGGCATCCAAGATCTATGGATCTGGTGACACGGAGGTTCGCGCACTCGATGACGTGACCGTGTCGTTCGATCAGGGTCAACTCACCGCAATCATGGGACCGTCCGGATCGGGCAAGTCGACTCTCATGCACTGCCTCGCAGGGCTCGACCGACTGACCAGTGGCCACGTGATGGTCGGCGAGACAAACATCTCGCAGCTGTCCGAAAAAGAGCTCACGCTCCTGCGACGCAACAAGATCGGCTTCGTCTTTCAGGCATTCAACCTGATCCCGACACTCACGGCGATTGAGAACATCACACTTCCACTCGACCTTGGCCGCCAGACCCCCAACAAAGAACATCTCGATGAGGTTGTACAGGCTGTTGGCCTGGCAGATCGCCTCCAGCACAAGCCCAACGAGCTCTCGGGTGGGCAGCAGCAGCGCGTGGCCGTCGCCCGAGCGCTGGCCTCTCGCCCTGACGTGATCTTCGCCGACGAGCCAACCGGCAACCTCGACAGCCATACCGGTGCGGAGATCCTCGATTTCATGCGGCGAGCCGTCAATGAGTTCGGTCAGACGATCGTCATGGTGACCCACGATGCAGTGGCTGCCAGCTATGCAGACCGAGTCGTTTTTCTCGCCGACGGGCGCATCGTCAACGAGCTGCAGGACCCGGACACAGACATGATCCTCGCGGCGCTCCGCGACGCCTGAGTCGACGTCGAAACGGAAGGACAATTTCATGCTTCGCCTCAGTCTGAAGAATCTCGCAGCCAACAAGATCCGCCTCGGCCTCACCGCGCTCGCGATTGTGCTCGGCGTCGGGTTCGTCGTCTCCTCCTTCGTATTGCGCGATGGCCTCAAGGAGAGCTTCGCCAGCCTGTCCGAGGACATTGTCGGCAACACCGACTTGAGCGTCGAGGCGCTCAACGACGGCGATCCGCTCACCGCCACCGACCTGGAGATCATCAGCGACACCCCGGGCATTCGAGTTGCTGTCGGTGGCGTAGCCGCCGACACCAACCTGATCCAACCGATCAAACGTGACGGCAGCACGATCACGACCCAGGGCCCGCCACAAATCGCGTTCAGTTGGACCGAAGAAAGCCAACTCAATCCGAATGAGATCGTCGATGGTCGGGCGCCAACTGGGCCCGGAGAGTGGATCATCGACATTGGGGCAGCGGATCACCACGACTTCATCGTCGGTGAAACGTATGACCTCATCACACCCGCTGGGCGGGCTTCAGCTGAACTCGTCGGCACGTTCCGGTTCGGGTCGGACAACACCACCAATGGCGCGACGTTGATGGGCTTCGAGCTCGAGACGATCAGGGACCACCTCCTCCTCGGGGACGTATTCCACGCGATCTCGATCGGCGTCGACGGTTCCGTTCCGGTTTCCACGCTCGAGCTCACTCTGGCGTCCGCCCTCGGCAACCCTGTCGATCCGGACCCAACAGACGACGAACTCCCCGAGGGCTCTCGGGTAGAGGTCCAGAATCGCGCCGACCTCCAGTCCGACGTAACCGGACAGTTCAATCAAGCTCTAGACATCTTCGGTGGCGTTCTTCTGGCTTTCGCACTCATCGCGTTGTTCGTCTCCATTTTCATCATCGCCAACACGTTTGCGATCGTGACGGGTCAACGAGTTCGAGAACTTGGTCTGCTTCGTGCGGTTGGAGCGACGCCGAGCCAGATTCGCAGGTCCGTACTCATCGAGTCACTCTTCATCGGCATCGTCGCCTCGCTGATCGGTATTGGCGTAGGCGTCGGTATCGCGTACGGCATGCGCGAGCTCTTGTCTCTGCTCGGCATCGACTTGCCATCCTTCGGGGTCGTCCTCAAGCCGTTCACGATCACTCTGGCGATGTTCGTTGGTGTGGTCGTGACGATGTTGTCCGCCATCCTCCCTGCATTCAAGGCGAGCCGAGTAGCACCGATCGCGGCAATCACCGGCTCGGCTGATCTCGAATCGGAGTCGATCGGCCGGTATGTGGTCGGGACGATCTTGACGGCCATGGGTATCGCCGGCTTGCTACTTGCGCTCTTCGGCGGAGCCGAGGGCGTCACACAAATTCTGACGATCTTGGGAGTGGGAGCGGTCTTCATGTTCATCGGGCTCACGTTGTTGAGCTCGCTCGTCGCCGCACCGATCTCTCGGTTCCTTGGGCTCCCGCTTGGCCCCATCTTTCATCGCCCTGGCACGCTGGCCACGGAGAATGCGGCTCGCAATCCACGACGGACCGCCACGACCGCTGCGGCGCTCATGATTGGCCTTTCGCTCGTCAGCCTCTCAATGGTGTTGGGAGACTCTCTGAAGTCAGAGTTCAACAAGATTCTGGAGACGTCGGTTCAAGCCGATTACCTCATCACCTCCGACCTCGCGAACGTCCCGCTTGAAGTCGTCGATCGATTGGAGGAGGACCCCGCGTTCGGCGTTGTCACACCGCTGTTCTACTGGGACGCCACGTTCGAGAACGACCGGGTCGATGCAGCCGCAGGTGACGAGGCCAGCTACGACTCGGACATCGTTGCACTCGAGTACTCGAAAGTGGACGGCTTGTTCGACTTCGGCGTCACCGAGGGATCGCTGCAAGCAATTACGAATGACTCGGCTGCAATCCGTGACTCGGTGGCCGAGGACCTCGGACTGCAGATCGGTGAACCGATCAACTTGGTCCTCAACGATGGCACGGTCGCGCCGCTCGAGGTTGTCGCGATCTTTGAAGACACGGCCCTGTCCTCCCCCGTCATGATCTCGTACGACAGGTTCACCCAGATCTCCGACCAGACGACGGCCGACTGGATTGCCGCACGTCGGGACGAGAGTGTTTCAGCCGCCGACGCCGACGCCGCGTTCGCGGCACTCGGGGATGACTACCCGAATCTGGCTTTCGATTCGTCCGCCTCCTTCCGCGAGAGCATCTCGGGGCAAATCGACCAATTCCTGAACCTTTTGACCGCCCTACTCGGGTTGGCGATCTTGATCGCCTTGATCGGCATCGCCAACACGCTCGCCCTTTCAGTGTTCGAGCGCACACGCGAGATCGGACTCCTGCGAGCGATTGGAATGACAAGGCGGCAGACGCGTCGGATGATTCGATGGGAAGCGGCCATCATTTCGGGTGTGGGCGCAGTTCTGGGGGCAGCTGTGGGCGTCGTGCTCGGCATCATCTTGGTGCAGGCCATCCCGGACGAGTTCTTGTCGGAGTTCTCGATTCCCTGGATAAGAATCATCCTCATGGTTGCGATCGCAGCCATCGCTGGCTTGGCTGCCGCTCTGTTCCCTGCGTTCCGCTCGTCGCGGATGGATGTACTCGAGGCCATCAGCCACACCTGACCGACCTGTCCCGTTTCACTTTCGGTGCTCGCCGCCTCAACTGAGTTGGGGCGGTGGCCGATTAGGTACTCGTGGGAAGCGCAACATCAACGATCGTGCCAGCGAATCGACTGGGTCAACTGCTCGCCGAAGCTCGTCTTCGAGAGGGAGCCGACCTACAGGAGTTCGCCTCAAGGAGCGACTTCACCGTCGGCGAGCTGAGCGACTTTGAAGCTGGCCATCGCGTGCTCAACGACACGTTGGTATCGAGAATCACGGCGCTCTATGAGATCGACTGCGGGCCGATCATCCCCCAACGCGCAGAGCTGACCATCGATCTAACCGACAACCTTCTCAGCGCCGCGGGCCACGCATTACCGCTGAACTCGAGCGCCCATGACCATATTCTGGAGCGCTATCTCTCGCTCGTCTACGTGTTACGCAACCGCGCGCCTGGCGTGGCGGTGCCTCTTCGTGATGAGGACGTCGCAATTCTCGCAGCGTCGCTCGCCGAACGCTCAGAGCTAGTCGAGGAGCAGTTGCTCGCCGCAATGCACAACGAGGAGAACTCCGTTCCTCGACTCATCCAGTGGCTTCGCCAACGTCTTTGGGTTCCAGGAGCGGGTGCAATCGTTGGTGCGGTATCCGTCGGCACTCTGATCATGGTCAACTCTGATGATGGAAGATCCTCGGCCGACACGGCTGACCTACCTGAGCCTGACGATGCAGAATCTGCGACCAGATCCTTGATCCTGCCCGCTCGACTTGCGCCAGCGACCCCAACCGCGGCGTCAGCGGGCTCGGAAACCACTTCGATTGCCACGCTTCCGGTCGCAGAGCTATCTGCGCCTGCAACTGTCATATCGGCATCGGCGCCGCCTCGAGCCGACGCTGTTGAAGCCCGAGCTGGCATCGGTGCCGCCGCCGAAGCACTGCTCCCGTTCGAGTGGCAGACCGCACTTCCTGGCTGGAGCATCGTCTACAGCGATGCAAACGATGACTTTCGAGGACTCACGTACCCGTACGACAACACAATCGAGCTGTACGTTCGCGACGGCGACACTGCGGAATCTCTCGCCGGAATCCTCGCACACGAGCTCGGACACGCCATCGACGTCACCCACTTCGACGACGAGATGCGGCTTACATGGAGCGAGACCCGAAACATCGAGAGTGCACGGTGGTGGCCGGATGCCTACGCGAGCGACTTCGAAACAGGCGCCGGTGATTTCGCCGAGGCGTTCGCCGTCTGGGCCGTAAATGACCCAAGTTCCTCACGGGTGGCGCACCAGCCGACATCGAGCCAGATCCGGGTTCTGCAATCGCTCATCGCCGACATCGTCTGAATTCCCAGTGCCCTCGCGCCAGGGAAGGGCGGGCCAGATCCAGTCGCTGGGTCAGATTCGGGCCGTTCTACCGCCTACCCTTGTGATGCTGGCGCCGGACGAAAGGACTGGTTCTGATGAGCAAGACTGCAGTTGCATTTGCCACGGTTGCCGGAATCTTCATGCTCGCTCTCGTCTTGGTGATCGGCCTGCTCTCGTTCGGCTGGCTCGATGTCAACTGGCCTTGGGAAGACCTCGTCGAAGAAGAGACGGTTCTCCAAGTCGACGTCGAGGCTGGCCCGGCTCAGGTCGTACGGGTCACACCAATCTCTCTCGAATGTCGAGCGAGGATCGAAGCACAGGTTCCTGTCGTCGGTACGCGGAAGACTTCCATCGCTGGAGCCACGATTAGCACCGACACGATCCGTATGCGCGCGATCGGCGATGTCGACACGTGCGTCGACTCGAGCGGTGTCGAGATCGTCGAACGAGCAGATGGAAAGTTCGGCGTCATTATTGAAGCTGACGCGATCCAATTCGTCCGCCCCCGGGTCGATGCGGTGGCCACGATGGGATCGGTGACCACCGATCGGGGAATCGTCAATCAAGTCTTCGAAGCATTGCCGTGGACGAACGAGGACGATGACCTCACCCCCGCGGCATTTGCCTTTGCTCAGACCGTGATCGGTGGAAGCTCGTGTATGGAGGCCGCGTATGAGGAGACGACGCGTGCACTCACCAGTGCGTACCAGGAGCAAATGCGAGAGCAGGGCGCGAACCCAGGCGACGTCGATGTGATCATCTCGGGGATTCCAGACTTCGGACAGAACACACCAGACGAGAAGCTTCTCGGCGAGTTTGAGTTCGTCGAGGAGACCGGAACGTCCTGCGTCGTCGCCCGCCCCTGAGCGTGGCCGACGCGTCGGAGCGCTCTTAGGTCCGATCACCGTTCCCGTCCAGATACTCTGCACTGCGTGCTGCACATCTTCGACACGTCCCAGTCGATGGTCGTTCCCCTCGAGCCGGGCCCGGTCGTTCGAATGTACGTCTGCGGAATTACCCCGTATGACTCGACACACCTCGGGCACGCGAACACCTACCTGACCTACGATCTGCTCATTCGACGGCTCGAAGATCTCGGACACGAGGTAGAGATGGTCCGAAACGTCACCGATGTCGACGATTCGATCCTCCCGAAGGCGCGCGAGCTCGGAATCGACTTCCTCGAACTCGCTGCGATGGAGATGAAACGATTCCATGGCGACATGGAAGCGCTCAACACCCGCCCACCAGCCGCCGAACCGCGGGCTACGGAATCGATCGAACCGATCATCGACCTCATCAGCAAACTCGAAGCTAGCGGCCACACCTATGACGTCGATGGCATCACCTGGTTCGACGTGTCCACCGCCCCCAGATTCGGTCGTCTCTCCGGCTATGCCGAGGACACCATGATCGCCCTCTCCGCAGAGCGAGGTGGCACTCCCGCAGATCTCCGACAGCGCAATCCACTCGACTTCATTCTCTGGCAACCATCTGCCGAAGACGAGCCGTCGTGGGACTCGCCTTTTGGTCCGGGTAGGCCGGGCTGGCATATCGAATGCAGCGCGATGAGCTGGGCGCACTTCGGACAGACGATCGACCTGCATGGGGGCGGGAGTGATCTGATCTTCCCGCACCACGAATGTGAACGTGTGCAGTCAGAGCTCGGCTTCGGCGAACAGTTCGCCCATCACTGGATGCACACCGGGATGGTCGCCTACCAGGGTACGAAGATGTCGAAGTCTCTCGGCAACCTCGTGTTCGTTAACGAGCTCCTGAAAAGCCACGATCCACAGGCGATACGGCTCGCGCTGATGGGCCACCACTATCGCGACGACTGGGAGTGGTTCGATGGCGACATCGATGATGGTCAAGAACGGTTCGATCGGATCCGCGAAGCGGTCGACCTTGGCAAAGGACCCCACCCTGACGCGATGCTCGGCGCTGTTCGTGCTGCGCTCGACGATGACCTCGATGCCCCATCGGCTCGCGCAACCATCGACAAGTTCGCTCGTGCCATGATCGACGGCAACGGAGACGATCCATCTGCTGGCGACCGCCTTCGCACGGCCGCAGAGCTGATCGGAATCCACTTGTGAAGCTCTACGACACGCTGAGCAGAGACGTCGTCGACTTCGTCCCCCGCAAGGAAGGCGAAGTGTCCCTCTATGCCTGTGGGCCGACGGTCTATGACCACCCCCACCTCGGGCACGCCCGTCAGGCAATGACGTACGACATTGCGAGGCGTTACTTCGAGTGGAGCGGCTATCGGGTGCACCACGTCGCGAACGTGACCGACATCGATGACAACATCATCAACCGTGCCAACCGTGAAGGCGTGACCGAAACCACCATTGCGGAGAAGTGGGAGAGCATCTACATCGATGCCATGGATGATCTGGGCATTCTGCACCCCCATGACCGTCCTCATGCCACCGACTACGTCGACGAAATGGTCGAGTTCATCGGGGCTCTGATTGACAACGGTGCCGCCTACGAGACCGACTCTGGTGTCTATCTACGTGTACGAACCGTCGAAGGGTACGGAGATCTCGTACATCGCACGCCGGACGAGCTCGCCGAGGGCTCGGGAGCACGCATCGAGGTCGACGAATCGAAGGAAGACCCGCTCGATTTTGCACTCTGGAAGGCCGCCAAGGCGGACGAGCCCACCTGGGCGTCTCCATGGGGACCTGGTCGACCCGGCTGGCACATCGAATGTGTTGCGATGAGCCTTGGCATCCTCGGTGACGGCTTCGATCTCCACGGGGGCGGGACGGACCTCATTTTCCCCCACCACACGAACGAACGAGCTGAGGCAATAGCGGCAGGACGGAGCTTCTCGCGTTACTGGATGCACAACGCGATGCTCAATATCGGCGGTGAGAAGATGTCGAAGTCTCTCAACAACTTCACCACCGTTCGGGCCCTATTAGATGAACATCCGCTCAACGCCCGAGCGCTTCGACTGCTCTTGCTCCAAACCCACTATCGCAAGATCCTCGAAATCAACTCCGAAGTGATGGAGCAAGCTCGCGAAGGAGTGAAGCGCGTCGACGCGATGGTGCGCAAAGCCCGCGGTGCTGGCATCACCCTCACCACGAACGAGCGCGATGCGGAGGCGATCGACCGCTTTCGGGCGGCAATGGATCACGACTTCGGCACCCCTGATGCGATGGCAACCGTCTTCGACCTCGTGCGACATGCAAACGGCGCGATCGATTCCGGCTCGCCGGATGCGACTGCATTGGTTTCGACCGCCATCGAGCTCTCGAACGCACTCGGGCTCGCGGTTGGCGAGTCAGAGGAAGACGGCGACGATTCCGCAGCCATCGAGGCCAAGGTCGCGGCCCGTGCTGTCGCGAAAGAGAACAAGGACTTCGAGTCAGCAGATCGAATCCGTGACGAGCTCGCGGCAATGGGCATCACGGTCGAAGACACCGCAACTGGACCCATCTGGCATCGCAACTGAGCCACGCGCCTGACGGCTACATCGATGTTGTGAGCCGTCAGGCGAGCAACTCGGTTAGTGAGAGCAGCGAACGGCAGCGGCATCAGCGGATGCCGTACACCCCGCCCATCCGAGTGCCGACGACTATCGTGCCGTCCCAAACCGCCGGGGTCGATTCGATGCACCCATCGTCGAGGTCGAGCGCCCAGAGCTCGGACGGTTCACCTCGTACGTTCGAGACGTCGTACGCCCGAAGGGTTCCCGCGCAATCACCCATCAACAAGACGTCGTCTACGACCACAGGCGACTGCCAGAGATGAAGTCCGAGGCCGATGTTCCAGAGATCAGCTCCCGTCCCAGAGTCGACTGCGCGTAGCTGCCCTCCTTGGCTCGCGAAGATGACGGCGCCACCGTGAAGTGCCGGCGTCCCCCAGATACCGGAGTCGATGCCCTGGTTCTCGAACACGCCCCAGACGAGTGCGTCGTCGGCGCTCTTTGTTGGGTCGATCTTGAGCAGCTGACCCAACTCGTTCGATCGAGCAGTGCCACGTTCGTATTCGGCAGCCACGTAGAGCATGCCCTCCTCGTCGACGACGATGGAGGCATCGACATCATCGCCTACCCAATATCGAAAGATTCGCGTCGGATCTCCGCCGTCTCGCAAAGGCGAGATATCCCACCCCTGTACGAGGCCGCCCGAGTTCGCGAAGTAAAGGGTGTCTCCACTGATGGCGACCGAGTTCTCGATCGAGACGTTCTCTCCTACCTCAGTAATCAACTCGTCATCCCAACCAGGGGCGGTGAAGATGAGCTCGGGATCTGCAGTGACGAGGCCATCTTCGTCGTAGCCACGATTCAGTTTTACGATATGGATCCGACTGTTCTCGCCCCCTATGAAGAGATAGTCCTCGAGGACGAGACCTGCCCCGTCCCAGTCGTTGTTCCATTTTCTTTGCCCCGTGGCCTCGGCATCAAGCCTCCACAGCTCGCGGGGTTCCGAACCATCGAAGGCGATCAATCGGTAGAAATTGTCCCGCGAACCCGTGTAGACGATCGGATAGCCATCGGGGTCGATCGTGACCGATCCCTTGATGATGTCGCCCGTTTGAAACTTGGGTAGCAGCGGCTCACCAGTTTCGCTATCGAGAAAGTGAACCGCGCCGTCGAGTGCCCCAAAGACCGCCCAAAGCCGCTCATCGCGTCGAAAGAGCGCTGGCTGGCCAGTCCATCCGGTTCCGCACCAGACCCGTGTTTCGGAGCCAACGCTCGATTGGCGGCAAAGGCCACCATCCTCGGGGTATCTCCACGCGACAGTCGGGGCATCGGGGATGGGACCGCGCCCATAGAAGGATCGGGTGGGCGACCCACGAAAGGTGAGCAAGCCCTCGGTCGCATTCGGTGGAGACACTCCGACCATCCGCGGATCGACGAAGACCGATGTGTCGAACACGATCTCTGGAACGACCCGCTCCTCGGGAAAGTCGGTTACCTCGTGGAGTTCACGCGCGGAGACCTGATCGCTATTGGTGATCGAGAGGAAATCGAGGGTCGATGTCCGAACGTCTTCTGCGATGGGCAGAGCAAAGAATGCCGTCCCGATGATGAGAAGCGCACCGAGCGAGAGTCCAATCCGGACCCGGTCGATCGATCGATGCCGTCGGCGACGACGTGCGGGACCGACTATGGGCGCGGCATCCGGGAGCTGGGCGCCCCTCCGGGCTTCATCAGGCTCGCATTCTTGCATCTGCGATGAGTTTGTCAGGAAACGGCGATGCGGTGCTCTGGCTCAAACGGTGGAAATGGCAATTCGATCGTGCCGCCTCCATCGTCTTTGATGCGCGCTACTCGTCGTTGCTCCAACTCGTCAAGGGCAGCCCGAGTCGCGTCGAGCTTTCGGTCGGGCCCGTGGAACGCTCGATGTAGCAAGGATCCCGCGGTTGGCTCACTCATCTCACCGACGGGATGGTCCTCGGTGGCCTGCTGGACGTCTCTGTGGGCCGGTCCGGCGGCGCCGCGATGCTCCTCAGCAACAGCCTCAGATGGCGTGTCGGTCAACGCAAGAAACCACGGACGATCTTGGGTGTGGGCCCGCTGTTCGGTCGTGCGCTCGAACGTCCACCCAGTCGGGACGGTGAATCGCTCTGCATGCGAGGCGCAGAGTCCCACGCTCGCATCGCCGCGCACGGCTCGCTCGATCACCCGCTGCTCACCAGGCGCAAAGTCGAGCCACACGTGTACCGAATCGGTGCAGGCTGGCTTCGCGCACACATTCGACATAGCCACGACCATAACAAAACCCTCGATCCAAAGTACATACGTGTCATTTGCAGAAGCGTTGCTCCTCCGACCTACAGTCGTTGCGCGGCCACCCATCTGCGGCCATCGACCACTAGCAGCAGCGAGGTGCAACTCGTGTCGAAAGATGTCAAGCGACGCAACCTCGAACCCGACGAGATCGACGTATATGACCACGTGGCTTCGGCCGTACTAGGCCGGGTCCGACTCATGCGAACAAATCTCCTCCCTCCGGCCGCTGACGGCATGACCATCGGTCGGTTCATCTTCCTCCGCGGTGACCGGATTCAGGATCGGTCGACAGCGCTTCTCGCGCACGAACTCGTGCATGTCCGGCAGTTTGCGGAGCTCGGTCCGGTGCGATTCTTCAGTCAGTACCTCGGCGCGTATTTCAAGAACGTTTGGAAGCTGCGAAACCACCGTGCCGCATACCTTGCGATTCCTCTCGAACAAGAGGCGCGTGAGGCCGCCTCGTCGTGGGCCAGCAAGCAACGAGACGGCAAGCGCATCGAGAAGTCCGCCGACGGCGATCCGCACTGACGCCCTCTTCGACCGTGCAGCTTGGCGCTGCGTCTAAAATCGGGTCGACTTTGGCCGATTGGTGGAGGCTATGTCAGCCTCATCAAGCAACGACTGCTACCTCTGCAGTGCACGAAATGACCCGGAAGCGGAGTCCTGCGTTCGTTGCGACGGGCAGCTGCTGAAGCTGCCAACAGAGAACGTCGACATCGCCAACACCGACCCTGCCGACTTAATCCTCGACGAGGTCTCCGATAATCCGATCAAGGCTCAGCAGAAGCGTAGGAACCGATCGGGATCAGTCGAGGACCAGCGGCTGTCTGACGCCCTCGGAATGAACGAGGACCACATCGACCTCGGGTTGATCGACCCGGTCGTCACGAGCATTCCACGGGCCTCGCAATCGGCGAGCATCCCGCTGCTCGGAACGCGCGCTGGGGCAATCCCGCAGTCATCGATGCACGTGACGGATCTCGGCGTTCGCACGTACGTCCTCCTTGGACTGCTCCTCCTGGCAACAGCTTGGCTCGGATGGGCAACACTGAGCGAAGGCAGCGTGGACGCGAGGCCGGACAACCTTGCGTTCACGAACTCAACGTTGCCTGTCCAAGTTACGACGACCACGGAACCTCCACGGCGCAAGTGGTCCGAAGCTGAAGCCGTGGGTCGGTATGGACCAGCCTTCACGCGAGTGCTTCTGTATGACTGCCCCTCGACTACTCCCGAAGGAGCGACCGTCAAGATCGAAGAGATCGATGATCTCTGGACCGCCGGAATTGCGCTCGATGAACACAACGTGATCCTGAACGAGTCCGACCTACGCTCGGCCAACGTTGCGGTGATCCGAAGTCGCAGCGGCGTCCGACGGCTCGCCATCGTCGCGCCCGGCCCAGAAGGACTGCGAATCGCGACGACGGACGCAACCATCAGTCGTCACCTCGCACTCACCGAGACATCTATGGGAGACCCGGTGTTCCACCTCGCCTATGACCTAGAAACCAGCATTGTTGAGGGCCTCTCCGACGCTTCGAAGGAACCGTTCGAACTGACCATCACCGATCTCGGTGAGGTCGACGCCGTCCGGATCGACCGGACAAGGCTCGATCTATCGATTCTCAGAGCGATCGACCACGAGGTCGAGGTGGTCGAAATCGAGGACGACCCGAAGCCGGAGACAACCTGCGACCGAGCGGCCCAGCTCATGCGCACGGACATCGACCCGATGCAGCGGACGAACAACGAGAACGACCAACCACAGACCGACAAAGAAACCGAGGTGGAGTGACCATGGAACCCCTGGCAGCCATGACCAGCGTCATGACCACAGCAGCCTTCCACGCGTCAGCGAGCGGGCAGATCATCGAATCGAACGCACCATTCGTGCAGTTGATGCGATGTGTTCCTGGCGACGACTGGCGAATGAGCGTCAGCAACGGTGATCGAACTCTCGTCGATACGTTCTGGGACTCGATCTTCCAGACGTCACAGAGCTTGCACCAGCCGGTGGCGTTCCACGTTCACGGCGACGACGACGACGTGTACCAGATCCGCGCTCAGGCGGTCACGGACAACGACGGAAACGTCGTCACCGCCGTCGGAATCGTGGTCGTGGAAGCGACGATGTCCAAACGTCGGTGGGACACTGACAACGCGACCGGGCTCCCCGAACACGATGCTGTCATCGAGCGATTTGATGAGCTGACCGAGAGGGACCAATCGTTTGCGGCGGCAGTGATCTTGCTCGATCCAGCCGATGCGAACGACGAGGTGCTCCGAAAGGAAGCAGCTCGCCAGCTCCTATCCACAGTTCGCCCGACAGACCTCATCGCAAGTGCCGCCGACGGACGCTTTCTGTTGTGTGCGACTGGCGTGCCAACGTCCGATACCGCGCTGGCCATGGCAGAGCGAATGACGTCTGCCCTCGCCGAGTCCTCGATCATCGCCCGTATTGGACTCGTGCTCTCCGACCATGATGCGGCGACCGCAACGTTGGTCCGAGAGGCAGAGGCGGGCGCATACGCGAGCGAGCCTGGGTCGTACGGCTTCGCACCCTGAGCTGTTGACTCTCGTGCGTAGCGCGAGCTCTCAGGCTTCGGTGATTGTGACGGAGTTGATCACGACGTCGACGTCGGGGCGATCACCGCGATCTACGGCGACACCCTGCATTGCGTCGAGAACATCGAGCCCTTCGGTGATCTGCCCGAACAATGAATAGTGCGGTGGGAGACCAACACCGCTCGCACCGCTGACGAGGAAGAACTGGCTGCCGTTGGTGTTTGGACCGGCGTTGGCCATTGCCACGGATCCGATCTTGTAACTGTTCGGCGCTGGCAGTTCGTCTTCGAACTTGTACCCCGGACCTCCGCGGCCAGTTCCCGCCGGGTCGCCACCTTGGCACATGAACGTATTGATGATTCGGTGGAAGATAACGCCCTCGTAGTACTTGTATCGAGCCAAGACGACGAAGTTATTCACCGTCTTCGGTGCTGCTGCTGCATCAAGAGCGATCGTCATCGAACCCATCGACGTGTCAAGCACGGCGGTGTAGGACTTCGATTCATCGATGCACATGTCGGGCGGCTGACCAAACTCGGTCTGGCGTTCGGCTGATCCATCAGCTGGAGGGCATGGTGTTGACATCGAGGTGGGTCCTATCGCTGGCACCAAGCGCCATCCGCTTGGTCACGAACGATGACGGTAGCCGATCGACTGGCAGAGTTGGGGTCTCGACCGCGGAACCGAGTCGAACCGTCGTCCGAGCATTCTTCGAGCAACTATCCACCCCCGGACCGCATCCCTCCCCCTATTGTCAGCGGGCATGGCGCCGGAACTCCCGATCGTGGTTGAGTCAATAGAAGAAACTCCAACGGTCCTGGCCTGCGCTTCTTGCGAGGTCACATGGAGAGACCGGCCCGGAGCGC
>CAXMRH010000136.1:0-7700 GCA_964196045.1 uncultured Chthoniobacterales bacterium
GCGGCGAAGCACACCGTGATCAACGGCAACCTCCTCGTGGAGGACGGAGAGCTGACCGTGAACGGCGTGGAAGAGATGCTCGGTCGTCATCGGGGCATCGCCCAGGAGTGGCTTGACGCCTCACTCGCTGGCTGATTGCGAGACTTCCCACACCTTTGCTGGTGACAAGGGAGTCTTGAGGTGTGCCCAGTCAGCGTCCGGCAAGGCAGCGATCACGGCGTTGACGACACAGGCATACGCACCGTTTGTTCCGCCCTCCCCCATTCCTTTCATTCCGCCGGGTGTATATGGACTCGGCGTCTCCATGTGTTCGATTCGGATATCGGGCATCGTCTCACTCACGGGAACGTGATAGTCGAGCATCGTTGACGACAACGGTTGGCCTGAGGGGTCGTAGACCATCTCCTCCATCAACGCAGCACCAACTCCCTGAGCGACCGCTCCGTGGATCTGCCCTTCGACGATGGTCGGGTTGACCATGGTCCCGCAGTCGTTCACGACCACGTAGTCCTCGATCTCCACTTGTCCAGTCGATTCGTCGACGGCGACACGGCACGCATGAGTGGCAAAGGAGAACGTGGCGCTGACTGGGTTGTAGACGTTCGACGCCTGAAGACCTGGCTCGACTCCATCGGGTAGTCCGAAGCCTTGCCATGCTTGTGCTGCGACGTCCGATATCGAAACAGAGATGTTGCTCCCTCGCACACCGGCACGACCGCCCACGAGTTCGATATCTGCCGGGGCTGCCTCGAGCATCTCGGCAGCGATCTGACGAATCTGCTCGGCGACCTCCTTGGCGGCAACCACCGCAGATCCTCCTCCGACGGCAATCGAGCGCGAAGCAGCGGTGCCGTAGGCCGAGTACGGAGTCGTCTCGGTATCGCCCCACACAAGCTCGACGTCGGTGTAGTCCACTCCGAGCTCTTCCGCGACGAGTTGCGCCATGGTGGTCTCGAGGCCCTGCCCGTGCGGTGAAACTCCCGTCGCGAGTTGGACGGTTCCGTCGAGGTCCATGGTGACTTTCGCTGACTCGTAACCCCCGATGGCGAGGCCGATCGCGCGGTTTGCATCGCTTGGCCCGATGCCAGCCATGTGGACGTAGCTGCAATAGCCAGTGCCACGCGCGCGGCCGTCGTCAGGAGTTGCTCCGGTGGTGATCAGCTCCTCGGCGCGTCTCAAGGCCAGCTGGTAGTCGCCGTTGTCGTAGTCGAGCATCGTTCTGGTTCGGTAGGGCTGTTCTTCGGGCGAGATCATGTTCTGCGCACGCAGGTCGACCGGATCGCGCCCAAGTTCTCGGGCCACGATCTCGACCACCCGCTCGCGAATCATGGCGCCCTGCGTTTGACCGAATCCTCTATAGGCGCCGGTCGACATCGTTGTCGTGGCGACCAGCCGACCGCGGCACCTCACGGCATCCCACTTGTACGGCCCCGGAACGATCCCAAATCCGGTGAAAAGTGGACCGCCGCCGAAGACTGCAAAACGACCACCGGTGTTTCGCAGGGCATCAATGCGCAGCCCGCGCAAGGTTCCGTCATCGTCGAATGCCACATCAACGGAATGGCGTTCGTCGCGAGCGTGAGTTGTGGTGAGGAAGGACTCGCTGCGATCCTCGATCCACTTGACCGGAACACCGAGCTTCATGGCCGCGATCGCGACCATGATCTCATCCTCGTAGACGTGGTCTTTGAGGCCGAAACCGCCACCGACATCTGGAGCGATCACCCGGAGAAGACGCCGTGGCATGTCGAGGGCTTCACAGATCGAGTCTCTGACAGCGTGTGCTGTTTGGGTTGATGTGTAGATCGTGAGCGCCCCGCGGGGGCCAGGAACCGCGACGATGCCGCGCGGTTCCATCGGCATGCCGTGGACCCGGCCGATGGTGATCGTCGTGGACAAGGTCCTGTGTGCACTCGCGAAAACCGCTGCGGTGTGTTCGGGGGTGTCACCGGCGTCGAACGTACTGAGAACGTTCGACCCGCGTTCGGGATACAGCAAGGTCGCATCTGGCGCCAGCGCCTCATCCATGCTGACGACCGGATCGAGTTCCTCGATGTCGGCAAAGACACACTCGACTGCATCTTCAGCTTCGTAGCGTGAGTCGGCAACCACAACGCCAAAGGGTTGGCCTACATAACGAAGCGTGTCATCGACAACTGGTGTGTGGAATTGGCTCTGGTCACCAAGCGTCCACAAGACCGGCAACCCTCCCGTTGCCACTCCGCGGATGTCTTCAGGGCCAAAGGCAATTGCGTCGCCGGGCACATCGCTGGTGTCGAACGTAACCAGTCGGCCGTGCGGTACGTGACTTCGGACGATCGCAGCGTGACGCATTCCTGGAAGGTCGATGTCGTCCACGTAGCGACCCGTACCGTGCAGCGGATCTGCATCGTTGACGCGCGCGACTCGCTGACCGACAACTCGCCCGCTCATGACGTCCCGTCCAAGCGAGTCCAAGCTGCGTCAATGGCAGCGCGGATATTGACGTAACCCGTACAGCGGCAAAGATGTCCACCGAGCACCTCTTCCTTGGCGATGCTGACACTCGTGCCGGCACGGTGAGCCGCGACAAGCGACATCACGATGCCCGGAGTGCAGAAGCCGCACTGGAGTCCGTGTTCCTCGTGCATGGCGACTTGAACCGGGTGATCCTCGCCCTGTTCAGAGACACCCTCAATGGTCTGAATCGCCGCACCATCGGCCTGGACTGCCAACATCAAACACGACCGCTGAGCTCTGCCGTCGATAATTACCGTGCATGCTCCGCAGGATCCTTGTTCGCACCCGACGTGTGTACCGGTGAGACCGAGTTCGTGCCGCAACGCATCGGCGAGGAGCAGGCGTGGCTCGACATCGAGGGTCATGGGTTCACCGTTGACCTGAAAATCTACTGACCGTCGATTCGTCATGCGAGCGCTCCCAGTGTGCGTTCCGTGAGGGTGACGCCGAGCTGTCGTCTATACGCAGCGGATCCGTGAATGTCGCCTCGTGGATCAAGGTCGTCGCGCACTGCCTGCCCAGCAAGTGCGATCGTCTCAGCGTTCGCTGGACGACCCGCAAGGAACGCCTCTGCGCGTGCGGCTCGCCATGGCGTGGGGCCGACCCCAAATAGCGCGATTCGAGGGTCGGTGATGTTGCTGTCGTCGATTCCGAAGCTCGCAATTGCACCGACGATGGCGAAGTCTCCCGGGCGTTTCGCGACCTCATCAATCTCGATCGGTCCGCTGGGGTACGGAAACCAGATCGACGTGACGAGTTCGTCGGGTGCTCGATCGGTCATGAGGGGCCCGACAAAGAAGTCGTTCGCTTGCACGATCCGCGTGCCCCGGTCGCGACTTTTGAGCGTGACTTCGCCATCGAGTGCAACGAGCAGCGCAGGAAGCTCTGCAGCTGGGTCACCATGCGCAATCGATCCACCAATTGTCGTTCTGGCTCGTATCTGACTGTGGCCGATCAGCGATAGCACCCGCGTGAGACCCGGCATCTGGCCCGTTGAGTCATGTTCTTCGAGATCCACAGCGCGGACCATGGCGCCCACTCGTAGCCCCGTGGTCTCGAAGGAGATCCCTCGTAGCTCGCCGATTCGACGCGGGTCGATGACGAGCTCTGGTCGGGCCAGACGCAAGTTCAACAACGGAACCAGCGACTGTCCGCCCGCGATGACGGCTGCGTCGTCCCCAACATCTGCCAGAAGTTGAAGAACCTCGTCGAGCGAATCTGGATCGGCGTACGCGAACGGCGGCGGCTTCATCTATGCGTCGGACTTGTCGAAGTCTGTGGCTGGGCTAGGTGTGCTCCCCTTCAACGCGGCTCGCCGCGCAAAGAGGTCTTCCGCTGCTGCTTGAGCGGTTGCCGCGATGTCCGCGACATCCACGGATTTGACCTCTCGACCCTCGACGAGATGGTTGCCTTGCACCCAGACATTGCTCACATCGTGTGAGCTCGCGGTGAACACGAGATGTGCCGGAGCGTTGAAGTCCGTGTCGTGAAGCACTGGTACGAAATGTAATCCACTCATGTCGACCATGATGATGTCGGCGTCTTTCCCATCCGCGAGGGTGCCGCTTACATCATCGAGCCCAAGTGCCTTTGCGCCTGACCGGGTGGCCATATCGAGGATGTCCCACGGGTCGCCGACCGTGGGGTCCAGTGTGCTTACTTTCTGTAGGAGAGACGCAAACTTCATCTCCTCGAGCATGTCGAGGTTGTTGTTTTCTTTCTCGCCGTCCGTACCGAGGCCGACGGTCATTCCCTGATCTCGGTAGAAGCCAATTCGTGCAGGACCCGAGGAGAGTTTCATGTTGGAGCACGGGCAATGACTCACCGATGTTCCCGTCTGCACCATCAACTGGACCTCGCGATCGTCGAGCCACACTCCGTGGGCGATCACGGTGTTCTCGCCGAGGATGCCCCGGTTGTAGAACTCCTCGATCGGACGACGGCCGAACTGGCGAAGACATTCCTGCACCTCCCAGATCGACTCGGATGAGTGGGTGTGGATCCCCGTGTCGAACTCCTCAGCCAGAGCGGCTGCTTCGCGAAACATCTCGGCTGAGCAGTAGAAGATGTGCTCGAGACCGACCCAAGACCGAACGCGGCCACCAGCTGCGGTGCGGTGTGTCTCAAGAAGGCTGCGGTTGGTCGCGAGTGACTCGAAATAGTCGTACTTGTCAGCCGTATAGGGCGCCAGCGTTGCTCGAATGCCGACGTCGGCGGCGGCGTCGGCCGATCCCTCCATGAAACGCCACATGTCAAGCACCGAGGTTGTGCCACCGCGCAGACCTTCGGTATAGGCCATGTAGGAGGCAGCCTTCGCAATCTCGGGGGTGAGAGCGCGATGCATTGGATCGACGTGATTCTCGAGCCACTCCCACAGCGCCATCGATTCGGCGGTTCCACGGAGCAGCCCGGAATGGAGATGGCAGTTGTGCATGCCGGGCATGACGACTTGGTTCGTCGCATCGACCACCTCAGCCGACGCCGAGGCCGGATGTGCCGCTACGTCATCTACCGATCCAACGGCGGCAATCTTGCCATCGATGACAAGCACAGAGCCCGGATCGAAGTAGTTCTTGTCGCCTTCGAGAGGCAGCACGATGCCACCCCGAATGAGAAATGTCCTACCCGTCGTCACAGTTGATCTCCCTGTTCGTGCTGATCGACGAAGTCATCGATCTCTGCCAGCCAGATGTCACGACGCTCGGTAGTCACGAATGCGGCGTTGAAACTATTGCGCGCCAGCCTGATGACGTCGTTTCTGTCGAGCTCAAGAGCATCGACGATGGCGATGTAATTGTCGGCGATGTAGCCACCGAAGTAGGCCGGATCGTCCGAGTTGATCGTGACGAGGATGCCCTGATCCATCAATCGTTTGAGGTTGTGCTCGTTCAGATCGCTGACCACACCGAGCTCGAGATTCGATAGCGGGCAGACCGTGAGTGGCACGGTGTCTGCCGCGAGTCGCCGCACGAGCTCTGGCATCTCCTCAGATCGAACGCCGTGGTCGATACGTTGGACACCGAGGGCATCGAGTGCACCGATGATGTAGTCCGGCGGGCCCTCCTCGCCAGCGTGTGCGACGAGGTGGAGTCCCGCACGATGGGCAAGCTCGAACGCCTCGACGAACTGTTCCGGCGGTTGGTCGACCTCGGAGCTGTCGAGGCCAACGCCGATGAATTGGTGAAGGTGATCGCGGGCTTGTTCGAATGTAGCCACCGCATCGGAACCGCTCAGATGGCGGAGGAAACACATGATGAGGTCCGCCGAGATCCCAAGTTCGATCTCGACGTCGCGAATGGCTCGCGAAAACCCTCCCATGAAGACATCGAATGTGATGCCTCGGTCGGTGTGCGTCTGAGGGTCGAAGAAGATCTCCGCTCGCCGCACCCCGTCATCGTGAGCGCGACGTAGGTACGCCTCCATCAGTTCATAGAAATCTATTTCGGTCTGCAGGACCGCTGCGCCTTGGTAGTAGATGTCGAGGAAGGACTGCAGATCTGTGAAGGAGTACGCGGCACGGCAAGCTTCCACGTCCGGAAACGGCAGGTCCACTCCGTTTCTCTTCGCGAACTCGAACAACTGCTCCGGCTCCAAGCTTCCCTCGATATGGATGTGAAGTTCAGCCTTTGGCAGTCCCCGGATGAACGATTTCGAGGGCTTGCTCACTCAGCTCACCGTGCGAAAGATCGAATCGATCTCGCCAGACCACTCAAGACGCCAATGCCTCTTCGTTTCCTCATCGATCCAGGCAACGTCGAGCCCGTTGAGTGCAAACTTCTTCATCTCATCGAGATCGAAGCCCATGGTTTGGTGAACAATCGAATACTCGTCGGCCAGATCGGAATTGAACATGGCCGGATCATCGCTGTTGATGTTGAGATGAAGGCCGGCGTCAGCCATTTGACGGATGGCGTGGTCGGGTGCGGCAAGGTCACGAAATGCTGAGGTGTACGTCGTCGTCGTCGGGCAGACGGTGAAACCAATCTGGCTTGCGACGCACTCGGCGACGAGCGCTTCGTCGTCAACGATGTTGTATCCATGATCGACTCGCTCGGAGTCGAGGAGTTCAATGCTGCCGCGAACGTTGGCCGCTGGCCCCACTTCGCCAGCGTGTGAGGTGCGGTGCAGGCCCTCCCGTGCAGCCAGCGCAAATGCCTCGACATAGTCGCCAGGGGGAAAGCCAACCTCGTTGAAATCGAGGCCGACACCAATGACGCGATCCTCTCTATGTGCCAGCACCATCTCGACGAATTCGACCGCCCGATTTCCGCCAAGCTCACGATTGATCGCCGGAACGAGGTTGGTTGTGATGCCAAAGTCAGTCTGTGCGTCGGTCATTCCCTGCAAGACACCAGCGAGCATGGTCGGATACTCCACGTCCACCTCGAAATGGGATTCAGGGCTGAAGAAGAGCTCGACATAACGGGCACCACTGTTACTGCAACGCTCGAGGCACTCATAGGTCACTCGTTGAAAGTCACCGTGGTCGCGGATTGCATGGCAGACGGCTCCATACATGACGAGGAAGTCGGTGAGGCTGTCGTACTGGTACAACTCTTTCGGATCATCGTGTTCGGGAAGTGGGACTTCGTGCTTCGAGGCGAGCTCGGCGAAGGTGGAGACATCAACCGCTCCCTCGAGGTGTAGGTGTAGTTCGGTTTTGGGGATCTTGCGCAGCGCGTCATCAACGTTCATGGTCTTCAGCTTTCGATAGGGAGAGTTCCATATTTGGTTCCACGATCGATCAGCCATTTGCGATAGCCGAGGCTGCCAGCGTCTGCGGGCTGATTCTTCTCGACGCGCGGGTCGAGAGGTAACAGCTTGGGCAGCTGAGACTCGACGATGGGGACGTCCTGGCCAAATATCGTGAGGTTGAATGCTCGCTGTGCCTCCAGATCGGCGTCGGCATCGGTGACTTTGACTACTCGCCACACGAGACCAGACATCTCGGTAATCGGACTGGCGACCAGGACGATGGAGAAACCACCGAGCTCGCCGCCGTCATGTTCGCTGGGGACCTTCGTCAACGTCGCCGCGTACGGATGTGAAACCGAATAGTCGTAGTGAACAAGGCCGCCCGATGTCGCTCGCGGTCCGGGGTTCGGCTGCCAGACACCACAATTGGTCAGGTGGAGTTCACCATCGACAACGTCGACTCCGTACCGGTCGACGGCAGTGTGCGGGACCTGACCCAAGTAGTC
>CAXMRH010000137.1:0-11563 GCA_964196045.1 uncultured Chthoniobacterales bacterium
CTTCATCCTGTGCAGCGTCTGGGTCATCCGACCCGCATGCAGTGACGAGCAGCATGACACCAAAGAGGACCGCAATCGTTCTCGAGACCATGTCAGTCGAAACCCTCGCATGTTCGCAAGCAATTCCGCGCCACCCTCGACCACCCAGGACTCAATCCGGCGCGGCGCCACCCTCTGCGCTGCGCCGATCTACGAATTCGCGCATCTCGGCGCGAATTGTGTCGTCCAGATCGGGCTCCACATAGGAGTCGAGAGCGGCCCGCCAGGTCTTCTCGGCCCGTTCCTCCGTGCGCTGACTTCCCTCCTCGGTCCACTGTTCGAAGTTCGTTCGCTCGAAAACCATTGGTTCGTAGAACGCAGTCTCATAACGCTCAAGCGTGTGCGCAGCACCGAAGAAGTGGCCGCCCGGTCCAACTTGAGTAATGGCGTCGAGGGCAAGTTCGCTTTCATCGACCAGGACAGGCTTGAACAGATCCGCGATGACCTGACACATCTCGACGTCGACGATGAATTTCTCGAAGCTTGCGGAAAGTCCACCTTCCTGCCACCCGGCGGCATGCATGATCCAGTTCGCCCCGCCGAGCAGAGCTCCGTACGTGTTCGCCATCGTCTCGTACCCGGCTTGGGCATCAACCGCGTTCGACGAACTCGACCCCGATGAACGCCAAGGAAGTTTCACGTGGCGGGCAAGTTGGCCGCTCGCCAACGCACCCTTCATTGCTTCGGGGGTGCCAAATGCCGGCGAGCCAGACTTCATGTCGACGTTTGAGGTGAACGCTCCATAGATGACCGGTGCGCCCGGCCGCACTTGTTGTGCGAGGGTAACGGCGGCGAGCACTTCCATGTGTTGAAGCAGCAGCGCCCCCGCAAGGGTCACCGGCGCCATGGCACCGGCCAAGGTGAATGGCGTCATGATGCACGGCTGGTTCATGCGCGCGAAGTCGATGATTCCCATGGCCATTGGTATGTCGAGCTGCCGGGGCGAGTTCGTGTTGATGTTCGTCCAGCACCGTGGAGCGTCGGCAAACTCGTCATCATCGTCGATGCCGTGGCGAATCTTGACGAGGTCGAACATGTCACGAACTCGTTGGCGGCCTCGAGCGAACACGAATGGCGTCTTGTTGGTGAGGGTCAGCGTGGACAAGCCGCTCTCGAGGTGTCGGACCTTGATCGGAACGTCGTCGGGTTCAATACAAGGCGATGTCCCGGCAAGGACGTCGTAGATCTGTGTGAGCCGAAGAAAGTTCTGCTGATCCTCGAGCGTGCCAGCGCGGCGACCGTCGCGACCCGACAGGAACGGTGGTCCGCCAACTGGGAGGAGCGCGACGTTGCGTCCACCGACCCGAAAGTTCCGAGACGGATCGGGAGCGTGGAGGTCGAACGATTCGGGTGCGGCCTCGATGGCGGCTCTGATGCTGTCCGGGTCGAGGCGCACCATGAGATCGTCGTCATCGACGGTCGCGCCATTGTCTCGAAAGATGTGGCGGGCCTCGTCGAAGAGGACGCGAATGCCCTCATCCGCGAGGTACCGGATGGCGGTCTCGTGGATGTGGTCAACTTCGTCGTCAGACAACACTCGGAGCGGCTCGAACGGGTTCTCGAGCCGCCGTCGAAACGAGACATCGACCTTCTTGCGTTCTCTGTTGCTTCGATCGCGCCTACGGCGTGTGCCAGCCAAGGTCAACCTGCCTTCCGGCACGAGTCTGGATCAGGTCGGTTCCGGCGGCCAACACCACACTTTTGTTACTGATCCCGCGATCGGACCTCGGTGATCGTGGTTCCGGCGCCCCATTTATTGGCCTCGAGGACCTTGAGAAAGCCGACCAGGTTGCGGTCACGCGTTCTCTCGAGCTCACGAATCGAGTGCATTCCTGACTGCGCATCTGACTGCTCGACGAGTGTGTCAACGAGTTCTGGGGTGAAGTCTGGCGTGTCCATGAGCTTGGTCCACGGCCATTCGAGAGTTGGCCCAAACTGCTCGACAAAGCGCCGAAATCCTCCTTCTCCACCAGCAACGCGATACGTCTCGAACAGACCCATCTGCGCCCAGCGGAGACCGAAACCGTGGGTCATGATGTCGTCGATCTCTTGTGTCGTGGCCACGCCGTCGTTGACGAGCCACAAGGCCTCACGCCAGACGGCTTCGAGCAATCGATCGCCGATGAATGCGTCGATTTCGACGCGCACATGAATCGGACGCATCCCAATCCCCGCGTAGATGCCCTGCGCGCGACGCACATTCTCGATCGGAGTGTGCTCGCCTCCCACCACCTCGACGACGGGCAGGAGGTAGACCGGGTTGTACGGATGCCCCACGACCAGCCGCTCTGGATGGGTCATCGTTTGCTGCATCGTGGACGGCTTGATGCCTGACGTCGACGAACCAATGATCGTGTCGACCGGAGCAGCGGCCTCGATGTCGGCGAGAGCAGCCGCCTTGATGTCCGGACGCTCAGGCACACTCTCTTGGATGAACTCAGCGTCGGCCACTGCGTCGGCGACTGAAGAGGCGATTCGGTACATGCCCTGCATGTTGGTCGAGAGCCCAAGGTCGTCGTAAGCAGCCACTGCATTGGCCAGGACTTCGGACAGGATCTTCTCCGCGTTCGGCGAGGGGTCGGACACCGCGACGTTCACGCCATTGAGCAACATTCGGCTGACCCACGCTGCGCCGATGACCCCACACCCAACAACAGCAGCCTGCTGGATCGAAATCGGTTCGATGTCGTCCACGTACGTCAGCCGTGCTTCGTGAGTTCGAGGTTCTCGCGAACCTGTGCCGGCGTGAGGATCGTGTAGTTCTGCGCGTGCAGGATGGTTGCCGCTCGTTCCACGAGATCCTCGTTCGAAGCAAGCACGCCTCGGTCGAGATAGATGTTGTCCTCCAGGCCGACCCGCACATTGCCGCCAGCCATCGCGGCAAGCGACACGTACTTGAGCTGATTGCGGCCGATGCTGAACGCGGAGAACGTCCAGTCGTCGGGGACGTTATTGCGCATTGCCATGAACGTGTTGAGGTCATCCGGTGCGCCCCAAGGGACACCCATACACAGCTGCACCATCACTGGCTCGGGGATGATGCCTCGACTGACCAAGCTCTTCGCATGAGCGAGATGGCCGGTGTCGAACGCCTCGATCTCGATACGAGTACCGATGTCCGTCATCTGCTTTGCCATCTCTTCGAGCTGGCTCGGCGTGTTCGTCATGAGGTAGTCGCCCTCGCCGAAATTCATCGTGCCGCAATCGAGGGTGCAGATCTCCGGCCGTAGCGTTCGAACATGTTCGACTCGTTCGGTTGCACCGACCATGTCAGTTCCCTCGGTCAACGGTGGCAGTGGGGTCTCGACCCCACCGAGCACAATGTCACCACCGATGCCCGCCGTCAGGTTGATCACCACGTCCGTGTCACTTGCTCGAACCCGCTCGACAACCTCCGCGAACTTGCCGACATCGCGTGACGGCATGCCGTCGTCCTCGCGAACATGGATATGGACGATCGCTGCCCCAGCCTTCGCGGCTTCGATGCAACTGTTCGCGATCTGCTCTGGTGTGATCGGCACCTTGTCGGATTTGTGCGTCGTGTATCCGCCGCCGGTCACCGCGCAGGTGATGAACACCCCGTCGTGTTGTTGATAAGGCATGTGCTGGCTCCTGGGCTGCTCGGGAGTAATTACTGAAACTGAACGACTGAAGGTGTTGGCACGTCGTCGCGTGCGCCAAGTCTGCGGTTCAAGAAACGAGCAGTCGAGCGGACTTCGTCCTGGTCAACGTAGATACCGCGGAGGTGGCGATGACCGCTCGATTCGAATGCGTCGCGGCCATGGAGGATTCTGCGATTGTCGAAACCAACGAGGTCGCCCGGTACGAACGGATATCGCATCTGGAATCGATCGCTGGCCGCCATACGGCTGAAGCAGCTCATGGCGTCATAAGCACGTGGCATATCGCGCGTCGACATGTCCGGGAACGCTCGCACCGGATAGAACGCTCGAAGGGTCAGCGGCGAGCCGTGAACGCCGAGGTCGATCATCGGACCAGACCACCGGTGATCGATGCCCGGGCCACGGTTGAAGAAAATCCAGTTGAGTGTGGTGAGGGCCTCGTAGTGCTCCGAGTGTTCCTCTCGAAGAGCGTCTACGACGGCGGCACCGTCCGCCATTGTCGAATAGCCACCTTCGACGGCGTTCTGGATGCAATGGAGGAACTGGAAGCCCGGAGGTGTCTCACGCGTCGGGAGATCGGTGTGCGGACCAAGCCGGAGGTTCGTGTTTGCGGTGCTGTTCGTGTCCGCGATCCCTGCCATGGTGACATCGGCCTTCACATCCCAGATTGGTCCGAAATTGGTGTCTCGAATTGCGCCAATCCTGGCTGCGAGCTCCAGATTGAAATTGGGATCGATCGCGCAGCCACGGAGCCGCGCAATCCCTCGGCACAGGAGGTCTTCGAGCCAATGCCCGAGCACGTCGTCATCGTCGAGGACACGGGCGCCGTCGTGTGTCGGAGGTTCAGACATCGTGCTCGACGTCCAGAGCACCGGAGTTGGAAGCCAACTGTCAGGACGATGATCGCCGTCTGCGACGTGTTTCAACCAGCCAGGGTGATACCTCGTCTCGTCGCCATCGGGCGCCCACCGGACCATGAGCGCGCCATCGTCGGTCAGCGAAGCCTCGGCGATCGAAACGTCGGCGCTTAACAGCGCAGGATCGAGGAGTCCTTCACGAGTTGCGACGTCCACGCCTGCTCCGTCATCACGGCTGCCAACAGCGTTCTCTCGGAGCCAAGAGTCGAAAGCGACGAGCTCAGCCCCGTCCGCCCAGCGCAACGTGGCGAAACGATCATCAATGGCGACCGATTCGATGGATGCCCAGGCATAGGAATAGAAGTCCGGGGTTTGGATCTCCTCTTTCACGACGCTTCCTCCCAACCCATGTGTCCCACTCAACGGGACGTCCTACCCGCTAGGCTCCAATCGTATGACCGCGGAACCTTCCCCGTCAACAACCGGAGAGAGTCCGGTCGATCGCGCCTTTCGGCTCCTTCAAACCGTGGTTGCTGCTGGTGAGTCCGTCGGGATCCGTGAACTGGGCCGCCGCAGCGGGCTTCCTCGGTCGACGGTGGCCCGACTTGTCGGCAACCTGGCAGACCTCGGCATGGTGACCCGCGCTTCCGACGGGTCGGTCCTGCCCGGCAGTGCACTCAGCACGCTCCAGTCCGAAGCCGCACAACCTCTGCTGGGCGATCAACTCCGGCCTCTCCTTTCCGAGCTCGCGGCGACGTTCGGCGAGAACGCGGCGTTGTCGATCGACGACGGGGAGTCGTTGTTGTACCTCGAGTTGGTCAAGTCGAACAATCCGGTCTCGGTACCTGACGTGACCAACCTGCGTCATCCCTTCCACCTCGTCGCCGCCGGGTTGTTGACCATGGCCTGGTGGGATCACGGTCGACTCGACTCGTACTTGCGGGGCACCATGTCTTCCGCCACCGACATGTCGATGACGTCAGCCGAAGCTCTGACCCAACGGGTGCGTACGATCCGAGAGACGGGGCATGTCTGGACCGACCAAGAACTCGATGTTGGCGTGAACGGACTGGCCGTCCCGGTCCTGTCCACCCCCGATCGCCTGCTCGCTTCGATCAGCCTCTACGGCCCGAGTTATCGCTTCGGCCCCGACGTCCAACCAGACCTCGTCTCCGAACTTGGGAACGTCGTGGCCAATCGAGCGGCCGCACTACTCGGTCGCGAGCCCATCGCTGTCGGGCGTCGCTAACGTCTGTCCGTGACTCGGTATCTGGTTCTTCTCCGGGGGGTGAACGTGAGTGGCCACAACAAGGTGCCCATGGCGGAACTCCGATCGTCGCTATCAGATGAAGGCTTCGACGAAGTCTCGACCTACATCCAAAGCGGAAACATCGCCGTTGACAGCGATCGTGATCCTGAAGATGTCGCCGCGCAGGTGGGGACCACCCTTGCCGAATCCTTCGACGTGCATGTTCCGCTCGTTGTCGTGGCCCAGAAGTGCCTGGACGCGATCATCGATGCCGCGCCTTTCGCCCCCGACGCCGACCCGGCGTCCCAAGTCATTTACTTCGCTCAGAACAACGTCGATGTGGCTGGTATCGCCGAGATGGACCCGAACCGCTGGCCAGGTGACGTGATCACGGGCGCAACCAACGCCGTCTACGTCTCATACGAGCACGGTCAGGGGAAGTCGAATCTGTCCCTCGATCAACTCGAACGAGCCGCTGGAACGACGCTCACCGGTCGCAATCTTCGAACGGTCGCAAAGCTGCAGACGCTCTAGCACTAGCCCTGTTCAGTAGCCCCGGGACCGGTCGACCAGCGGACCGGGCGCAACACCTGACCGAATACGAGCGATATTCTCGGCGACGAGGCGAGCCGCGCTTGGCACCTGCGTGCTGCCAGCGACGTGTGGAGTCAAGTGCACGGCGGGATGTCGATAGAGCGGCGAATCATCCTCGGGCGGCTCGGGATTTGTCACGTCCAGCACGACCGCTCGAATCGGGCCGTCGTCGATTGCGTCGAGTAGAGCGGCCTCACTCTCGAGCACGTTTCCACGTCCGATGTTCACGAACACGGCGTCGTCGGAGAACTGTGCAAGTCGGGTTCTGTCCAGCAAGCCCTGCGTCGCCGGTGTACTCGGGAGAACGTTGATGACCGCGTTGCTCAAGCCGAGAAATGCCTCCAGCTCGTCGTCACCTGCAAACGAAGTAACGGTGGAGTCCGTCGTCCCACTCCGCGACCATACATTCACCAGGTATCCGAGGTCGGAGAAGGCTCGGCCAATACGGCTCCCAATCACGCCGTGACCCAGGATCCCGACTCGGAAGTCCTCGGCCTGCGCGTAGTCGACGAGATCCCACGTTCCAGCCTTTTGTTGTTCGGCCATCACATCGAAATGACGCTGCAGCCGGAGAACCCAATGGAGCGCATAGGCAGCCATCTCATCCGACATCGCCGGGTCGGCGAGGCGGACGATCGGCACATCCGGGATGCCCACCTTCTGCCATTGTTCGGCTCCAGCGCCGAGGGACAGGATCGCCTCGAGTCGAGGGAACGATGCGAGATCGTCTCGTTTCATTCGCCACGCCACGACAAGCTCGACGGCCTCGCTATCAGGACAATCGGGCCACAGGTGCAACTCTTCGTCCGGAAGGAGCGTCTCGAGTTCTCGCATCCACTCGTCGGGGCGAGACCAGGGGTTCACGACGATCGACACCGCAACATCATGCCTGAACGGGGCAGCGAGTCGTACGCTCGGTTGATGAGTTCAGCTAGCCCGTCCACCGATGCTGTGGTCGTCGGTTCCGGACCCAACGGGCTCGCCGCAGCCATCACCCTGGCTCGCGCTGGCCGATCGGTCACCGTGGTCGAAGCCAACGAGACAGTGGGCGGCGGCGCCCGAACCGTCGAACTCACCGAACCCGGCGTGCGTCACGACATTGCATCGGCCATACACCCGCTTGCCATGGCCTCACCCTTCTTTGTGGAGATCGGCGCAGAGCTCAGGGCTCACGGACTCGAGTGGGTCGTGCCCCCGGCGGGCGCCGCTCACCCGCTCGACGATGGCCGCGCCGCAATTGCCTGGAACGACATCGAACGAACCGCGGTCGGGCTCGGAATCGATGGACCTTCGTATCGCAGGTACTACGACCGCTGGGTCGATGGGGTGGACGACCTTCTCGACCTGATGATGAACCCGCTGTTGCGTGTCCCGAAGCGACCATTCTTTTCGGCGCGCTTTGGTGCCCTAGCCGCACTGCCGGCCGCGACCACGGCTCGTCGAAGGTTCGAAACTGAGGAAGCACGAGCGCTCTTCGCAGGCCATGCGGCGCACGCAATCCTTCCGCTCACAGGACCGTTCACCTCGTCGTTCGGGTTGTTGCTCGGCACCCTCGTTCACGCGTCCGGTTGGGGATTCCCCGCCGGGGGCGCGCAATCGATCAGCGATGCCATGGCCTCCTACCTGCGATCGCTCGGTGGCGAGATACTCACTGACAGCCCAGTTGAATCACTGGACGATCTGCCCGAAGCACGAGCGACCATCTTCTCCTTGAGCCCACGACAGGTGGAGTCGATTGTCGGTACTCGTTTTCCCTCGAAGTACCGAGACTCGCTTCGCTCATTCAGCTACGGCCCGGGGGCTTGGAAGGTCGACTATTCGCTGAATGGGCCGATTCCATGGATGAACCCCGATGTTGCTGAGGCCGGCACCGTACATGTCGGCGGCAGTCTCGACGAGATCATCCAATCCGAGGCGCTCATTGCCAAGGGAAGTCACGCCGAGCGACCGTTCGTCCTGCTGGCGCAGCACTCGAACTTCGACTCCACTCGCGCTCCAGAGGGGATCCACACCGCATGGGCGTACTGCCACGTGCCCAATGGGTCGAGCATCGACCAGACCGACACCATCGAGCGCCAGATCGAGCGATTCGCTCCGGGCTTTCGTGATCTCGTCAGACATCGCCATGTCACGTCGCCGGCTGCTCTCGAGCGCCAGAATATGAATCTGATCGGCGGCGACATCGGCGGTGGCAGTTATGCCGGGATGCAACTATTCATGCGTCCCCGCGTGCAGGCCAACCCGTTCGACACCCCGGATCCGGCGATCTTCATCGGCAGCGCGAGCACCACACCAGGTGCTGGCGTGCACGGCATGGCGGGATTCGGCGCCGCGAACCGCGCCCTGGACGGCATATTGGGCTGAATCGATCTCAGGTGAAGCTCACGGACGAGATTGCGGAGCTCCCTTCGCCTAGAGCATCACCTCGACCTCGGCGAAGGAAGGTCCCCTACGTATAATTCCGAGACGTCAATGCAGACGGATTCGACAAAGTTACCGGGTGGTAGCCGCGATTCCGAGTCGGGCGGCGTGTGTGGCCTAAATCAGCACCACCACGCGACGACGCAGGAACGGAGCTTCAGGGGCCAAGTTCGGTGGATGCGTCGGCATAGGATTCTGAGATGAGCAAGGCCGAACGAAACGCCGTGATTGGCATCGCGATCGCGATCGCCCTTGGACTGTTGCTGGCCTGGGCGGGCGGCGACGGGGGGACACAGGTCGGCGGATGGAGCGTGTTCGCCATTGCGACCCTGGCCGCGTTCGCGATCAACATTGTCGTGTTCGTTCCGTCCTACGCGGCTCGAACCGAGCATTATTACGACTTGACCGGATCGCTCACCTACCTCTCGGTCACGCTGCTGGCCCTGATAATCACCGACGACCTCGACACGCGATCCGTGATCATCGCGATTCTTGTCCTCGTCTGGGCCGGTCGGCTCGGGTTATTCCTCTTCCGCCGCGTCCGGAAAGCCGGCCGCGACGGCCGCTTCGACGAGATCAAACAGAGCTGGCTCCGGTTCCTCATGGCGTGGGTGGTGCAGGGTCTCTGGGTCACGCTCACTGCCGGTACCGCGATCGCCGCGATCACCTCGGGAACCAAAGCCGACTTCGGAGTCATCGGCGTGCTGGGGCTGGTCATCTGGCTGATCGGATTCGGCATCGAAGCCATCTCCGACTCACAGAAGACCGCGTTCAAGAACGATCCGAACAACGCGGGCACGTTCATCGCGGTTGGCTTGTGGAGGTGGTCTCGTCATCCAAACTATTTCGGTGAGATAACGCTGTGGACCGGCATGGCGGTTCTGGCCTTGCCCGCATTACAGGGTTGGCAGTACCTGACGTTTATCTCTCCGGTATTCGTGACGGTCCTGCTTACACGGGTCAGCGGTCTTCCCATGCTCGAAGCACGAGCCGACAAGAAATGGGGCGGCCAGGCTGACTATGAGGCATACAAATCCTCGACTCCGGTCCTCGTGCTCCGGCCGCCGCGGTAAGTAGCGTGCGGCCATGGCTGATCGGCTGACGGCATTCGGACCAGACTTTCCATTTGCGTTCGACGACTGGCTCGCACATCCTGCTGGTCTCGGGCAGATCCCTGAGAGTGCTCACGGAAGCGAAGTCGCCGTTATCGGCGCAGGCGTCGCCGGAATGGTCGCTTCCCACGAGCTGATGAAGCTCGGTCTCAAACCCGTCATCTACGAGGTCGGTCGTATCGGTGGGCGTCTTCGCTCTGAGCCGTTCAACGCTGCACCCCACATCGTCGCTGAGCTGGGCGGTATGCGATTCCCCAAGAGTGGCACCGCCCTTTGGCACTACATCGATCTCCTCGGACTTGAGATGCGGGACTTTCCCAACCCACTGACGGCTGCCGCTCCCACGACCGTCATCGATCTCGAGGGCGAGAGCTTCTTCGCCGAGACCGCGGATGATCTCCCGGAGATCTTTGCCGAAGTCTCCGCTGCCTGGCACGAAGCCCTCGATGAGGTCGCAGACCTCAGCGCAATCCAGGACGCGATGTGTCGCAAAGACGCAGCTGCAGTCCGATCGATCTGGGAACGGCTTGTCGACGATTGGGATGACAGGACCTTCTACGACTTCATCGCCACATCTCCGGCGTTCTCGCGCCTGAGCTTTCGCCATCGAGAGATCTTCGGACAAGTCGGATTCGGGACAGGAGGCTGGGATTCGGACTTCCCAAATTCGATGCTCGAGATCTTCCGTGTGGTGATGGCCGGGTTCGAACACGACCAACACTTTGTCGTCGGCGGCGCGGAGAAGATTCCCCGTGGACTATGGGAGCACTCCCCTGACAACATGGTGCATTGGCCCGCCGGGACCACCCTCGCCTCGCTGCACGGCGGTGCACCGCGTCCTGGCGCGACTGCAATTCGTCGGGTTGGCGACGAGCTCGAGATCGAGGACCGCTGGGGCGATACACGCCAGTACTCTGCGGCGCTCTTGACAGTGCAGAGTTGGCTGCTCACGACGTCGATCGATGTGGAAGAAGAGCTGTTCAGCCACAAGGTCTGGATGGCACTCGACCGCACGCGGTACATGCAGGCCTCGAAGACCTTCGTCATGGTCGATCGGCCGTTCTGGAAGGAGATCGACCCAAAGACGGGCCGCCCCAAGCTCAGCATGACACTGACCGATCGGAATACGCGGGGCACGTATCTGATCGATAACGGCGACGGCGAACCGGGTGTCATCGTCTTGAGCTACGCATGGCAAGGCGACGCCATGAAGGTGTTGGCGATGAATGCCGGTGAACGTGCCGAACTAGCCCTCGACACGCTCGAGTCCATCTACCCCGGCACCGATCTTCGGAGCCACATCATCGGTGAGCCAATCACGGTCAGCTGGGAGGCCGATCCACACTTCCTCGGCGCATTCAAGGGAGCCCTCCCCGGCCACTACCGCTACAACAGGCGCATGCACAGCCACTTCATCCAGGACGACATGCCACGCGCACAGCGAGGGATCTTCCTGGCGGGCGACGACGTGAGCTGGACACCGGGTTGGGCTGAAGGTGCCGTTCACACCGCGCTCAACGCGGTGTGGGGAATAGCGCACGCCTTCGGCGGAGCGAGTGCCGACGGTAACCCCGGCCCGGGTGACGTGTACCCGACCATCGGACCGATCGAACTTCCCGACGACTGACATCATCGAGGACCAAAGGGGCCTGACCCCTTACGGTGTAA
>CAXMRH010000138.1:0-10392 GCA_964196045.1 uncultured Chthoniobacterales bacterium
GCAGCAATCGCCGCTGGTTACAAAGAAGCCGGCAAGGGCTGAACTCAACCGCACACATCACGCCCGCCGGCCTGGATAGGTCGAGCGGTGCGGAAGACCACAACCGCACACATCACGCCCGCCGGCCTGGATAGGTCGAGCGGTGCGGAAAGTAGAGATACCCGAGACATGGCAGATATCACCGTTGCCGACATCAAGGCCCTTCGAGACGCGACTGGCGCAGGCATGATGGACGCAAAGAAGGCCCTCACCGAAGCAAATGGCGACCCGGAAGAAGCTCGCAAGATCCTGCGCGAAAGAGGCTTGGCCAAGGCTGCCACTCGAACCGACCGGGACAACGCTGAGGGTGCGATTGCTGTTGCCGCTGGCGACGGCGTTGCGGCCATCGTGCAACTGAAGAGCGAGACAGACTTCGCAGCAAAGTCCGAAGAGTTCATTGCGGTTCTCGACGCGATCGCTGCGTCGGTTCTCGCCGATGGTGAAGACGCAGCTGCACAGCATCAGGCAGCGATCGAGGAACTCCAGATCACGAAGAAGGAGAACATCGAACTCGGTCTGGTCAAGCGGATTCAGGCCGGCGAGGGCAACCTGCTCGACACCTACGTGCATAAGCAGGAGGGTCGGGGTACGAACGGTGTGGTCGTCGAAGGGTCTGGCGTCGATGCCGAGACGCTCCACATGGTCGCCTTGCACATCGCCTTTGCGAAGCCGCAGGGTCTCTCGCGCGATGACATCGACTCCGGGGTCGCCGTCAAGGAGCGCGAAGCTTTGCTCGAGATCACGAAAGCCGAAGGCAAGCCTGAGGCTGCATGGGACAAGATCGTCGATGGGCGTTTGTCGGCATGGTACGGCGAACAGGTCCTGCTCGAACAAGGGCTGAACGGTGACAAGACATCCGTGCAGGACTCGCTCGGGGGTGGCACGATCGTGTCGTTCAGCCAGGCCTATCTCGGAGGCTGACGAAGACCGCTAGGAGCGCCAATGACCAACACGTCGAGCACCAACGCAAAGGAAACCCCGCGATGGGGGCGCATCTTGCTCAAGGTGTCGGGCGAGGCTTTTGCCGGCCCGGAGTCCTATGGAATCGACGGTGACACTGTCCAGGCGATCGCGAACGACATTGTGGCGGTTCGTGAGGCATTCGATGTAAGCATCGGCGTTGTCGTGGGCGGTGGCAACATCTGGAGAGGCCTCGCGGGAGCCGGCGCCGGAATGGACCGGTCGCAGGCCGACTACATGGGCATGCTTGCCACGGTGATCAACGCGCTTGCGCTGCAGGACCGACTCGAGCGTCGTGGTCAACAGACACGAGTAATGAGTGCCATTCACATGGCACAGGTCGCGGAGCCGTATATCCGGCGACGTGCGATCCGACATCTCGAAAAGGACCGCGTGGTGGTCTTCGCCGGCGGCACGGGCAACCCGTTCTTCACGACCGACACGACCGCGGCGCTGCGAGCTGTTGAAATCGAGGCTGGCGTGGTGCTGAAGGGCACCCACTCCGGGACTGGCGGGCTCTATACAGCAGATCCCAAACTCGATGATTCGGCGACCAAGATCGACAAGATCACGCACATCGACGTTTTGCAACGTGGATTGAAAGCGATGGACTCGACGGCGATCACACTTTGCATGGACAATGACTTACCTATCGTCATGTTCGATTTGATGGGCGAAGGCAACGTGCAATCGATACTTCGGGGAGAAGCAGTCGGTACGTTGGTCACAAGTTGAGGTCACAGGAGTTAAGGAGCGAGACATGAGCGAAATGATCGACCTGATCATCGAGGACACGTCCACGAAGATGGATGGTGCCGTTTCGCACACCCGTCGCGAAATGGCGACGATCAGAACTGGGCGCGCCAGCTCGGCGTTCGTAGAGAAGTTGCAGGTCATGGCATATGGTGTCCCGATGACGATGCAGGAGCTAGCAACGTTCTCGGTGCCTGAGGCTCGCCAGCTGATCATTGCGCCGCACGACGCGGCAAATGTCGAGCCCATCGAGCGAGCGATTCGCAACTCTGACCTTGGCCTCTCGCCAAGCAACGATGGACGTACCCTTCGTCTCGCCTTCCCGCAGCTCACAAACGAACGGCGCAAGGACCTCGTCAAAGTCATCAACACCATGGCAGAAGAGGGCAAGGGACAACTGCGGGGGTATCGGCGAGCAGCCCGAAAGGACCTCGAGGACGTCGAGAAAGATGGCGGTGTCGGATCGGACCAAATTGAGCGAGCGGAGAAGACGCTCGACGATTTCACGAAAGCACATGAACACGACATCGATGCGGCGCGCGATGCAAAGGAAAAGGAACTGCTCGAGGTCTAGGGTCTGCCACTGGCAGCGCACTAGTCTCGGCGCGTGGAGGAATCTGGCGTGGACGACTACGACAACGAACCCGACGAAGACAACCCCGAGCCCGGGCGGTCTGTCTTTGGCGACGACCAAGGGTCGTCCTCGGCCTCGGTGTTTGGGGACTCGCCAGACGAGTCCTCCGCCCTTGAAGAGCGCGACGTCCCCCTCGAATCTGCACCGACGCCAGGCGGCAGCGTCTTCGGAGATGCTGTGCAGCAATCGGTCTTCAGCGATGAAGCCGAAGGTGACGTTGGTGGAGACTCAGGCGCGGGAACTCCAGCAGCCCGACAGCCTGCCTCGATGTCACTCGATGACTGGACGACACCAGGAGAAGACCAGACCGTGGCTCTTGACGTAGAACCAGGCGATGAAGATGATCTCGACGCGTGGTCAGACCTCTCCGGTGCCGCGCCGGCATGGGGTGATCGCGTCGAGGAAACGGCCGATCCGCAGGCATGGGACCCAGGTCCCGTTCCTGACCCGGACGTTCCGCAAGTTGTGAAGATCGGCGCCGAGCAGAGCGAACGATTCTTCACCTACGACGATCAAGTCGAGGCGGACTTCGTTGACGACGGCTTCGTCGACGATGGTGGCGCCGCAGGCCGCGACCTGCAGTCCGCAATCATCACCGGGGTCGCGTTGCTTGCGATTGCCGTGGTTGCGATCAACCTTGGTCCACTGGTCGCTCTCGCTCTGATCGTTGTCGTCGTAGCGTTGTCGGCCGGAGAGTTCTACAACGCATTACGAGTTGCCGGATATCAGCCGGCAACACTGCTTGGCCTCGCAGCATCTGTAGCCATGCCGATTGCCGTGTATTCGCGTGGCACGCAAGCTGTCGCACTCGTGCTCGCTCTGTCGGTCGTGTTCGCTCTGCTGTGGTTCCTGACAGGCGTCGCCACCGAAATGCCGGTGATGAACATCGGCGTCACCCTTCTCGGCATCGTCTACATAGGTGTACTGGGAAGTTTCGGAGCGGCGTTGCTCGAAGTGGCCGACCGCGGTGGTCTCAACGAAGACGACGGAACGGGCCTCTTGCTTGCCGCGATTGTCGTGACCGTGGGTTATGACGTAGGAGCGTTTTTCGCGGGTCGAAGTTTTGGTCGGACTCCGCTCGCAGCGGTCAGTCCCAACAAGACTATGGAAGGTCTGATCGGCGGCTCGGTTGCAAGCCTCCTCGCAGCTGTTGTGTTCTTCGGCGTCATCGAGATTGTCGAACCATTCAAGACCTTTGGTGATTGGCGTGACGCACTGCTCCTCGGCGTGGTCGGCGCAATCGTTGCACCGCTTGGCGACCTCGGCGAATCACTCATCAAGCGAGACCTCGGCATCAAGGACATGGGTTCCGTGCTGCCGGGCCACGGTGGGTTCCTCGATCGCTTCGACGCCTTGCTGTTCGTTCTGCCTGCGGTGTACTTCTTTGCCGAAGTCATCTTCTACACCACCTGACCCGGGCCGCCACCGAACCAGGGTCCAATACACTCGGAACCGTGACAACTGTTTCGGTCATGGGTTCGACCGGCTCGATCGGGACCCAAACCCTCGACATCATCCGACATTCGAACGACGCGTTCGAAGTTGAGGCCTTGAGCGTCGGCTCGTCGGTTGACGCCTTGGCCGCTCAGGTCGACGAGTTTCGTCCCGAGATGGTCGTCGTCGCTGACGAGCGATTCCGAGCAGCTGCAATCGAAGCCGTTGGCGGAAAGACGCGGGTTCTGTCAGGTGAGATGGGGCTTCGAGAAGCGAGTGCGACGGCTGACGTCGTGATCAACGGCGTCATGGGCTTTGCGGGGCTGGCGGTGACCCTCTCGGCTCTCGAACACGGCACTCGATTGGGCTTGGCAAACAAGGAGTCACTGATTGCAGCCGGCCCGTTGGTTCAGGTTGCGAGAGAGACGCCCGGGGCCGAACTGCTCCCCGTCGATTCGGAGCACTGTGCGCTTCATCAGTGCCTGCGCGCAAGTATCAATGGCCAAGGAGTCGACCGCCTTGTGCTCACTGCGTCGGGCGGACCATTTCGCGGCAGGACGTCGACTGAGCTCGAGGATGTGACGATCGAGAATGCACTCGCGCACCCAACATGGTCGATGGGTCCGAAGATCACCATTGATTCGTCCACACTCATGAACAAAGGGCTCGAGGTCATCGAAGCCCACGAGCTCTATGGAATCGACTACGACAACATCGAAGTCGTCGTGCACCCACAGTCGATTGTGCACTCCATGGTTGCGTATTCTGATGGGGCAACGATCGCGCAACTGTCTGAGCCAGACATGCGCCTGTGTATTGCCTACGCCCTGGCCTACCCAGACCGATTCGAGGTTCCCTACGGCGAGATGGACTGGTCAGAGGCCATGTCGCTCACGTTCGAGCCGCCGGACCGCGCCGCGTTTCGCTGTCTAGATCTCGCGTATGAGGCGGGTCGAAGGGGAGGAACTGCTCCCGCCTGGCTGAGCGCCGCCAACGAGGTTTGTGTCGAAGCCTTCCTCGAAGGCCTTATGCCATGGACCGGAATAGCCGACACGAATGAAGAGTTGTTGGAGGAACACGACGGTGCTCCTGCCGACACTCTCGAGGCGGTTCTCGACGCCGATGCTCGAGCCCGTGAACGAACTTGGAGTCGAATACGTGAAAGCCTGTAGTCAATGACCGACGTGCTTGACGCCCCAGAATCGGCGCCCCCGGCCGGACCTCTCGCGGTCGAGGACGGCGAAGAGCTCGGGATTCAGCCGACCAGATTCCTCGGACTTCTCGGCGTCGTCGTCGCCATGCTGGTTCTCGGTGGCTGGGGGCTGTTGCTGATCGTTGCGATCTTGGTTGTCTTCATCGTGATTCACGAGGCCGGGCACTACTTCACGGCTCGGTGGTCCGGGATGAAAGCGACCGAGTTCTTCATCGGATTCGGGCCGAGGATCTTCGCATGGAAGCGGGGCGAAACAACGTACGGCCTCAAGGCACTGCCCTTTGGTGCATATGTTCGGATCATCGGGATGAACAATCTGGACGAAGTCGACCCGATCGATGAACCGAAGGCATATCGGAACGCTCCGTGGCACAAGCGCTTCCTCACGGTTGCCGCTGGTCCAGCCACGCACTTTGTCATCGCGATTCTTCTCGCTGGTGTGGCGATCTGGCAGTTCGGACAGGAAGTCGAAGGCGAGTGGCAAGTTGGCGAAGTGATTCCGCTCAGCGCCGCCGAGACCGCCGGAATCGAGGGCGGTGATCAACTCGTACGGATCGACGGCCAATCTGTTGCCGACTTCGATGCCCTCGCCATCGTGGTCCCCGAGGTCCAAGGTGAGCTGGTCGAGATCGACCTTCTGCGTGATGACGAGCCGCTGACGATCGAAGCGCGGATCGGCGAACGCCTCACGGCTGCCGGCTCCGCTGGTTATTCGGGTTTGTACGAAGGCGACGTGCTCGTTGCGTTCGACGGAGTTGCGATCGCGAACTATGACGACTTCGCCCTCCGAGCGTCCGATCGCGTTGGTGACACGGTCGATGTCGAGGTCGTCTACGGCCGCCGCGTACACACGGAACAAGTCACGATCAACGAGGTGAACACGGATACCGACGCGGTGTCTGGTTTCCTCGGCATCTCGAATGGCGCCGTGCGCGAACGACTGCCCCTCAGCGACGCGGCCTCGGAGGCCATTCCAACCGTCTGGGACGGAACCAAACAACTCGGCTCGCGCTTCGGGACATTGTTCTCGTCAGTCGATGGGTGGCGAGGGTTGTTTGCGCTTCCACCGACCGAGGCGGGGACCGGAACCGTCGTCGACTCTGTGGCCATCGCAGATCAGCAACGGCCCCAGGCCGAGTTGGATGAGAATCGACTGCTGTCGATTGTCGGTGCAGTTGATATCGGCAAGCAGCTTGTCAGCGAGGGTGTCGCAACCGTGCTGATCTTCTTCGTGGGGCTGAATATCTCGCTCGGAATGATCAACCTCGTACCGCTTTTGCCGTTCGACGGGGGCCATATGGCAGTCGCCACTTATGAACGCCTGCGATCCTTCGGTGGTCGCGTGCATCGCGTTGATGCCGCCCGGCTACTTCCCCTGACTTATGCGGTGCTCGCGTTCATGATGCTCGTCGGTGGAATCGCGATCGTCCGCGACCTGGTCGATCCGATCCAGCTGTAGTTCCCGCTCGTCCCTCGCTCCTGGCGCGCTCGCGTCTGTTTGTGCGTATACACGTGGTCGTAGGTCTGTCGGAACCGCAAGGGGTCAGGCCCCTTCGCCTCAAATCGTTGATTCGGATGGGCCGTCACCGCCATTTCGACCGATTAGGGGTCAGGCCCCTTTGCTGCTTACTTTTGGGGTCAGACCCTCCGAGGTCTCCGAGGTGTGAGCAGATCCACGCGTGTGCCTATACGCACAGAGGCACGCCAGCGCGGGAGTGAGGAGGGACGACGATCGGCTCGCGGCCTCTGGCAGTCCGCAGAGCACACCGAGCCGAAGGCGAATGTGCGATGGCCGGGAGCGAAGCGCCAGTAGCGTGATCCTGTGCAGTTTGATGGCTCCTTCGAGCGCAAGAAGACGAAACAGATCATGGTTGGCGATGTACCTGTCGGAGGTGGGGCCCCGATCACTGTGCAATCGATGACCATCACCAAAACCGCAGATCATGAGGGCACGCTGCAGCAGATCTACGCGCTTGCTGGCGCTGGAGCAGACATCGTCCGGTGCACGTGCAATAAGCCGGAGGCGGCTGAGGGGCTCGCTCGAATCGTCCCGCGCTCTCCGGTTCCGATCATCGCGGATATCCACAACAACCATCGGATGGCGCTCGCTGCCCTTGACGCCGGAGTTCACTGCCTTCGCCTCAATCCGGGCAATATCACCGATCCCAGCAAGATCAAGCTCATTGCTCAGGAAGCAAAGGACCGCAACGTTCCGATTCGTATCGGCGTCAATGGCGGTTCCCTCGACTCCTCCTTGTACGACCAGGACAAGGGCGTGACACCCGAAGCAATGGTCGAATCGGCGCTGCGGGAGATCTCGTACTTCGACGAAGTCGGTTTCGATTTGGTCAAGATCTCCGTGAAAGCCAGCAGCGTGCCGCTCATGATCGAGGCGTACCGTCAGCTGTCCGAAGTCACCGACTATCCCCTGCATCTAGGAGTAACGGAAGCTGGGCCGCCCCCTGCAGGCACGATCAAGGCAACTGCGGGAATCGCCACGCTCCTTGCGGAGGGAATCGGTGACACGATTCGGTATTCGTTGACCGCAGATCCGGTTGAGGAGGCAAAGGCAGGTCGCACGCTCCTCGAAGCTCTCGGTCTGCGTGAGCGGAAGAACGTCGATCTGATCGCCTGCCCGAGCTGTGGTCGCGCGGAGATAGATGTGTACAAGGTGGCCAACGACGCGGTGGCTGCTTTTGAGGATCGAAAGATTCCGTTGCAGGTTGCGGTCATGGGGTGTGTGGTCAACGGCCCCGGTGAGGCGCGTGATGCGGACCTCGGCATCGCAGCGGGCAACAAACGTGGCCATCTCTTCGTGAAAGGTGTGAACGTCGCCGTTGTGCCAGAGGACGAAATGGTCGACCAATTGGTGGATTGGGCAATCTTTCTCCACGAGGAAGGTGTCGAGGCCACAATGGCGCGCGCCGAATCCACGAGAGATTCCGCACGAAAGGCTGCCGAAGAGGATCGGGCGCACAACCTCGACGAACGAGGCGACGACGCGAATGCTTCCGAGACGACGATCGACCTCATCAGAAAGCGCAAGGAAGTCGGCAACGCCTGATGGCTGAGGTCACCGTGCCGCTCCGACATGCCGTCGACGAGGGATTCCCGGCGGTGTGCGCCATCACTGGCGACCGCGCTGATGGTGCGATCACACTCCGGGTTGGACGCTCGTGGAAGACGTGGGGGGCTCCGGCCGTGCGAATTCCGCTCAGTGAACCCGTGTTCGAGAAGTGGGCGACGCGTCAGAACATCCACATCAAAGCGAGGGCTCTCGCATCGGTCCTAACCGCGATCGGTGTGGTCATCGCGTTCCGCAACGGCTTGCTTGCGGTCGGCGTCATCGCGGTTGCGCTCGCCGTACACCTGGTCGACCTGTGGGCCGAGCGGTCCATCAAAGACTTCCAGCCGACGCTGGAGCGAGAGGCTGGGGTACTCATGCTCACTGGTGTGCACGAGCGCTTCGCAGAAGTGGTGCGCGAAACCGTCCACGACTGAAACCGACCCCGAGTAGGGACAGAACGTGACAAGGCGTGGTCGTTGTCGCATGTTCGGATAGCATGACGCCTGCACGCAAATACGGGCCCGGCTGGATCTGATTACGCGAGCGTGGGCCTCCGGGTCCACGCTTTTCTTATTCTCAGGCCAGTGGTTCGACAACTTGGCAACCGAGGAGGTGGCAATGAGCGACACACAAGGCAGCCTGGTCGCCAACTTCACTTCCCTTGTCACCCCGATCACGGACGATTTTCATTGCGAGCTCGTTGACGTCGACTACAACAACGGCGTCATGAAGCTCATCATTGATCAGACAGAGGGCTTGCTCAGTCAGACGCTGATCGAAGTTACCAAGTCCGTTTCTCGGATGATCGATGCAGAGGATCCGATCCCTGGACGATTCACGCTCGAGATCACGAGCCCCGGGGTAGAACGTCCGCTCAAGAAGCCAGAACACTTTCGTCGTTCGATCGGGGAAGACATCAGCATCAAGACGATGCCCGACGTCGACGGAGACCGCCGCATCGACGGAGTACTGCGAGCCGCAGACGAGTTCGGTGTCACGATCGAGACCGGTGACGGTGAACGCACGCTGCGCTACGGAAAGATCCGAAGTGCCCGAACGGTCTTTGCCTGGGGCCCGACCCCAAAACAGGGCGGTCAGAAGAACGGCTCGTCGAAGGCCAGTCAGCAAGAAAAGAACACGAAGAAAGGTCAGCTCGCCGATGAACGCTGAGATGCTAGAAGCCCTGCAGGCACTTGCCCGGGAAAAGGGAATCTCCGTCGACGCGCTGTTCGCAGCGCTCGCGGATGCACTCGAGTCTGCGTACAAGAGGATGCCGGACGCCTATGAATACTCCTGGGTCACCATCGACCCTGAGACCATGGACATCCGCGTCATGGCTCAAGCGCTGGACGAAGAGGGCGAGATCGTCGGCGATGAGCTCGATGTCACGCCCGACAACTTCGGTCGCATCGCCGCCCAGACGGCACGTCAGGTGATGACGCAGCGAATTCGCGAGGCAGAACGCGAGCTCAAGTACGAGGAATACGCAGGGCGTGAAGGTGACATCGTCACCGGCATGATCCAGCAAACCGATGCACGGTACACACTTCTCGACTTGGGCCGAGTGGAAGCCTTGCTGCCACAGTCCGAACAGGTGATGTTCGAGCGTCCTGAGCCCAACGCTCGCCTCAAGGCCTACATCGTCGAGGTCCGCAAGACCGCAAAGGGCCCGCAGATCGTCGTGAGTCGAACGCACCCAGGCTTGGTGCGGAGGCTCTTCGAACTCGAGGTACCCGAGATCGCCGACGGCATCGTCGAAATCCGTGCGTGCGCCCGTGAACCGGGGCACCGCACCAAGATCGCGGTTTTTTCGAACGACCCGAACGTCGACCCCGTCGGCGCTTGCGTTGGCGCTCGCGGAGCTCGGGTACGTCAAGTCGTCACCGAGCTTCGGGGCGAGAAAATCGACATCGTTCCGTTCTCCGACGACCTGCCCGATTTCGTGATGAAGGCTCTTTCACCCGCAAAGGTGAAGGAAGTCCGCATCATCGAAGAGACGGGGACCGCGGAGGTAATCGTTCCGGACTTCCAGTTGTCCTTGGCGATTGGTAAGGAAGGGCAGAATGCTCGGCTGGCGGCACGTCTGACCGGTTGGCGCGTCGACATCAAGAGCGAGACGCAGGTCGCCCAAGAAGAGGCGTACGGCGACGTCGAATGGGCCGAAGGCGAGTGGGTCATCGACCCCGAGTCAGGTGAACAGGTGTGGAAGCCTGCAGACGGTGGCGATGCCATGTCGGCAGAGGACTGGACCGAAGCGGTGGATAGCGATGATCCCGAGGCCGAAGGCAGCGA
>CAXMRH010000139.1:0-15677 GCA_964196045.1 uncultured Chthoniobacterales bacterium
CATGTGGCATGCGTACGAAATCGGATCGGCGAAACCCATCTGGCGTAGCACGACCCAGGTGTGCAGAATGCTTTCGTCGAACTCGGAGTTGTGCTTCCGCCACGACCCCATCGTGTGGAACCATCGCCGCCGATGTCGGCCATCGGCGGAGATGAACGTCGACTCATCGACGGGCACGAGCGGACGGCTGTCGTCGTCGCTCATCAGAAATACATCATCGAGGGCGTCGTGTGACACTGCCGACGTCCGAAGAAGGTAGTTGCGCGACGTATGTGCCATCTCTGAGAGTTCGGCCGAGGTCCGTCCAGTGAGTTCTTCGTCAGTAATGACCAGACCGAGTCCTTCAAAGCTCGACTGAAGACGCTCGGGAGCGATGATCACGATGTCGTCGAGGAAGGGACCGAAGTGCGCGACGTGTGTAAGCGTTTCGCGCAGGAGGTCCGGCCTAGCGGAGAGATACAGCGTCTGCACGCGGCGAGCTTACTGTCCGCGCCGAGCCGCTTGGCGCTTGACCTCTGCGTGGTCGACCGTGCGCGTGTCTCCGATCTCCTTGCGTGCCGCTCTGGCGTGGGGCAACCCACGCAGAGCCTGACCGAGCGATGCCGCCCGCCAACGCGCAAGCCGAAGCCGCTCGCTGCGTTGCCCGGGTGAACGGATCGCAGAAACGGCAAGCGACACAGGCGTAAGCGCAGCCCGAGCAAACCCCGCCGCCACGTCTGATCGCGGGGCATGGCGAACCAGCGTAAGCAGCCGGTTCTTGTGCTGGAGCACCTCGACCAGTTCCGTTCCTTGGATAGACCGATCCGAGTGACGATGCTCGACCACTGCGTCTGGCACGTGCACGGTGGTCCAACCATGTGCAAGGCCACGCAGCGCCAACTCGACATCTTCGTAGTACAGGAAGTACTCGGGGTCGAAGCCGCCGATCGAGCGCAGGTATTCGGGGTGCAACATGACGGCGGCTCCGCACCAAAGGTTCGCCTGAGGCCCGAGATTCTCCGTTTTGCGCTTGCCGAACCCACGACTGTGACCGACACCGCGGTCGCCGATGGTCGTCCCAGCATTCTGCACGATCACGTAGGTTCGGTGCGCCGCAACATCGATCGGCAGCTCCATGGGACCCTCGACATGAACTCCATCAACTCGGGCGACGCCGTCGGACACGCCGATCACGAGCGGCTGACCGATGCTCGCGATGGGCACACGCAGCGTGGACCCGGGTGGGCAGAGCCATACGGGCCCTGACTCGCCCGGCAGACGTTCGGCGCCATCGATTCCATGGCACGCCGATGCACGCTCCTCGGCGCCTGCAGTGACGGAATCGATGACCAGGGCTCCGCCGTCGACCGGCAACTCTACGAACGACCGGTCAAAGACGATTAGCGGTGATGCAGCTCCGATGTGTTTGTCTTCATCGAGGGCGGCGGCCAGGAGGCGGAAAGTGGACGGACGGACAATCGCATCCGGGTTCAGTAGGGCGACGACGTCTGGCAGTGCCACATCGAGCTCAATGTCGTCGCCGAGAAGATCGGCAACGCCATGGTTGTTCGCACCGAATCCTTCGTTCGTGTCGCGACGAATGATGTGGACACCAGAGATGCCCTCGACCTTCGCCAGGCTGTCGTCCGATGATGCGTTGTCCACGATCACCACATCGAGCTCGCCCGGCCATTGTGAACCGACCACCGAGCGCACGGCGCGCTCGAGCAGTTCGCCGCCGTTGTAGTTGACGAGGATGACGCGCAGTCGTGCGTCGGCGCGAATCATCGGCCGATCCGGCGGCGACCCGCTTGTATGCCACGTTGCAGGACCTGTCTTGCTCCACCCTCGTCCAGATGTAGCCGTATCCGACCACCGATGCGTTTGATCGTGGACGCTTCAATCACTTTCGCGGTGCGATTGCCGTGGCGCCGATCGGGGGCGACCCGTGGGTTCTCCAGCCATTCAGTGAGCGGTTCCAGCGTCCTCTCCCAGGAAAGACTCGGAGCTAACAGCTTTGCGGCTCTCGATAGTTTCGCCAGCCGCTCCTCATCGTTGACCAGCGAAGCCAGGGTTTCTCCGAGCGCGCCGTCCGACCTCGCGGATACGACAGCTGCGCCCACATTGGCCAGTTGCGTGCTGAGCGGGTCGCCTTCGGTCGAAACGGTCGGAAGTCCAACCGTGAGGTGATCCAGGAGACGCGTCCGGTGCGAGTACCTGGACTCGAGGTGGGCATGATCGGCGACGACACCAATGGTCGCGTCCTGCATCCAAGTCAGCCGCTCGCCATAGTCGACCCATTGATTCACGAAGAGCACGTTCTTTCCGAACAGGCGCATCTCCTGTGCCATCGAAATCGCATCGCCTCGGACGCCCATCGTCTCGATCGAGGTGTTGGGATGTGGGCCGGCAAGGAACACGAGCCTGGTATCGGGGTTTTCCTCGAGCACCGCTGGCATCGCTCGGATGAAGGCGAGGGGGTCGAGCCAGTCATGGAGACCGCCGGCCCAGAGCAGGACCGGATCGTGCGGCCCAATCACCGAGAACGTTTTGTGTATCGGATGACCTCGCCCCGTCTTTTCGTCTCCGATACCGAACGGTGCTAGAGCGATCAGCCGATTGAACAGCGGGTCATCGTGGTGTGTGAGGTGGTTGAGTCGACCCGCTGATGCAAGCCAGCCAAGCCAATGCTCCCGCTGAACTTCGTTGCTGCAGAGGAAGAAGTCGCCGCGCTCGGCTTGAGCGCGGAGCGTCTGACGCGCCCCTTCGATCAGATCGATCCGCCGAATCCGATCTGCCCCGCCTCGGTGGAGTGCTTCGACGTGAAATGGGTCGAACCAGTCGATCACCAACGGCATTGACGACTCGGCGAGCTCAGGGTGTTCGACGAGAACTCGACCTTGGATGACCGCCGCGTCGAAGTCGCCGGAGATTCCCGATGAACCCACCACCGGGCGCCCATCGATAGGACTGATCGATTCACCGTCCAACGACGCGAGCGTGACGTCGTGTCGTGTGCTCAGCACTCGTGCGATCTGCGCGGCCCGAATCGCAGGACCAGCGAGGCGCCGACCGATTGGTTCTGGAGAAACGACGAGCACGCGAGGCATCGATTCCGACACTACTGCCAATCACGAATCACCTGGATTGACACCCTGTTGTCAGACCGATGTCACAAGATTTCCTATTTTCATCAGGACTTCCCCTGAAAATACGAAAGCGCCCGTGCGCACTTGTTCAGGAGAACTCATGTATCCCATCGCACCAGACCTCACCGGCCGAGCAGAGGCCTTCATCATCCCCCTCTCGAGTCCAGATGTTGACGAGACCGGATTCGACCCTCGCAGCCACTACGCGGAGACGTTCTGGCTGCCGATTCTGGGGCCGAGCACCCTTTGGCTACTGAGAAACGTCGCCCAACGCTTCGATGTCGAGCCGGATGGGTTCGCGTTGGACCTGGCCGATGCCTCTTCTGCTCTCGGCATCCGATCGCAGGGTGGGCGAAACAACGCGTTCCATCGCTCCCTCAATCGTGTCGTCAGCTTCAACATGGGCAAGACGATCGACGACAGCACGATTGCCGTGCGCCGGGTGATGCCCGCACTACATTCCGGCCAGATCCGCCGGCTCACGCCTCGGCTGCAAGGCGTGCATCACGAAACGATTCGCGCCCGCATCGAACATCGCGACGAAGACCTTCACCGATCCACAAAGGTGGCCACCACCTTGCTTCGCCTAGGTGACAGCCCCGACCTCGTCGAACAGCAGCTGGTGAGCTGGGGCATCGAGCCGGCGATCGCGAATGAGGCCGTCAACCACGCGTGGGCTGCAAAGGCTCGTGAGGATTCGATGGCCGCTTCGGCCTAGGTGTGAGCTCCCCGGGCTTCACGTCTCGGGGAGCGGATGCACCTTGATCGAGAGGAAGCTGATCGGTAGTTCGACGAGCTCGGTCGGGCCATGTGCGACTTCGCCGTGAAGTTGCATCGTGTCGCCCTTGTTGAGCTGGTACCGCTTCGCCCCGTAGCCGTACTCGACAACACCTTCGAGCATGTGAATGAATTCGACACCCGCGTGCTGGAAGAGAGGAAACACCTCGTCGGGCTTCGTGATGGACACGAGCACTGGTTCGATCTGACGCAGCGGGCCGCGCAGCGCGCCGAGGTCGTGATACGTCCTTGCCTTGCTGCCACCTTCGTGAGCGATCTCGAGCCCTCCCCCAGCTGGCACGATCACCGCGTCGTGTTCTTCGTCCAGACCGCGGAAGAACGCGGTAAAGGGCACGCCTGCTGCGTTCGCCAATGCGGTCAACGTGCTGAGGCTGGGTGAGGTTTGGCCGTGTTCGATCTTTGAGAGCATGCCGATCGACAGACCCGCCTCTTCGGCGAACCGCTCCATGGTCAACCCGAGGCCCTGACGCAGATCGCGAACACGTTCGCCGATCACACGACAGACCTCATCGGTTGTGAGAATCGGCGAGTCGGTCGTGTCTTGCATCGGGCCTAGAAGAGGGTGAGATAGCGGTCGAGTTCGCCCGCTGTCACTTCGTCGTGGTGGGACATGAACTCCGCACGCTTCACCTTGGCGAAGTACTCGCTGTACGGGCCGAGGTGAGTGGTTCCAAGGCCAGATCGCAACACCTCGTTGGCTTGCAATGCGTCGGCTGCGTGATACAGCGTGGGCGGAATCGTCGCGATGCCCCGGTCGGCGATCTCCTCGGCGCTCAGCTCGAACAGGTTGGCCGTGTTGGGCTCACCCGGGTCCAAATCGTTGGCGACCCCATACATACCGCACGCGAGCATCGCCGCGAACATCAAGTACGGGTTGGCAGCTCCGTCGCCGAGCCGCACCTCGATCCGATCAGGCTCGGGAACACGAATCATGTGGGTTCGGTTGTTGCCCCCGTATGCGGCATATGCCGGCGCCCAGGTTGCTCCAGAGGTTGGTGCGCCGACGCCCATCCGCTTGTAGGAATTGACGATTGGGCAGGCGATAGCGGCCAGCCCCTGCGCATTCTCGATCAGGCCCGCCGTGAAGTGGTATGCCAGCTCGCTCAGGCCAAGACCTTTGCTGTCACTCTCGCCACCCACGAACAGCGGCTCGTCGGTGTCGGCACTCCACAAGCTCAGGTGAGCGTGAAGACCGTTGCCGGTCTTGTCGGTGAAGGGCTTCGGCATGAACGTTGCAAAGCGACCATCTCGTTCGGCCATGGTGTGCACCATGAGGCGGAAAACGATCAAGCGATCGGCAGTCGTAAGCGCGTCGGCGTACTGCCAATTCTGCTCGAACTGCCCGTTCGCGTCCTCGTGGTCGTTCGCGTAGTTGCCCCAACCCATGGCATTGAGGTTGTCCGAGACTGCCGTGAGATGGGGCAACATGCGCGTGAGGCCCTTGGCGTCATAACACGGAAGCTCACCCGTGTCGCGTGTGTCCGCGACCTGGATCGAGCCATCGTCATTTCTCGTGACGAGGGAGTACTCGGCTTCGACCCCCGTCTTCAGCACGAGGTTGCGTTCGGCGAGTTCGTCCAACGCTTTTCGCAAAATCACCCGAGGGGCGAACGGCCAGAGTTCACCTTCGACAGTCGGATCACACTGCATGGCCGCCACGTTCGGCTGCCAAGGAAGCTGGGTGTAGCTGGCTGGGTCGGGCATGGCGAGAATGTCAGGATCGGATGGCGTCTGACCCATTGGACCCGCAGCGAAACCTGCGAACCCTGCCCCGTCGGACATGAGCCCTTCCAGCGCGTTTACCGGCACCAGCTTCGCGCACGGCTTTCCGTGCATCTCCACGAACATCGCATAGATGAACTCAACGCCATCGGCTTCGACCCGCTCGCGGACGTCCTCGTATGACCCCATGTGTCGCTCCCGATGTGTCCTGCCGAGCGGTTTGACCCGGCGTGTCCGACCACTACTGTAGGTGAAAGACCTTCACCCATGTCAAAGAGGTCGGATCGGGTTCACATGTGCGGAATCGTCGGACTGTTCTTGAAGACAGAGAAGCACCGACCCGAGCTCGGGCGGCTCACTGCACTAATGCTGCACGAGATGCGAGGCCGCGGCCCGGACAGCGCTGGCTTCGCCATTTACGACGAAGGCACCCAAGGGACCAACCGTCTCACCCTTCTCTCCGAAGGCCGGGAGCCCGACTGGTCGCCAATCGCGAAAGGTATCGAGTCAGCTCTCGATGCGAACGTGACCGTGCGACCGATACACGACCACGCCGTGTTTGAGATGACCGGTGATAGCCGAGAGGCCCGACAGTGGGTCATCGACAACGTGCCCAACGTTGACGTTTTGAGCCACGGCAAGCAGATCGAGTTGTTCAAATCGGTCGGCGATCCCGATCTCGTCGCGTCTCGCTACGACCTGGCTGGCCGTTCAGGAACACATGCGATCGCCCACACCCGCATGGCCACCGAATCGGCCGTCACCACCAACGGGTCACACCCCTTCGTCACCGGCTCGGACACCTGCTTGGTCCACAATGGCTCGCTCTCGAATCACAACCAACTACGTCGCAAGCTCGAACAGCGCGGCGAATCGTTCCAGACGGAGAACGACAGCGAGGTTGCTGCTGGGTACGTGTCCTGGCGCTTGCGAAGCGGTGACTCGATCGACGAAGCGCTGAAGAACGCTCTTGTCGATCTCGACGGGTTCTACACCTTCGCCATCGGGGTGGAGAACGGCTTCGCCATCCTGCGGGACCCCATTTCCTGCAAACCCGCAGTCGTGGCCGAAACCGACGATTGGGTCGCTATGTCGTCGGAATACCGGGCCATAGCCCAGCTGCCCGACGTAGCCCACGCGACGTTGTTCGAACCGGATCCTGGCCGCATCTACTCGTGGAGCCTTGCCGCATGAGCGCGACAAAGCTCGACATGAGCACCGCGAGTCTTCGGGACGTGAACAGCACACTTCACGCGGCCAAGTCGGGGTCATTCGAGATCATCAATCCCCGCGGAGCGCACGCAATCGCTGCAGGTATAACCACCGACATCACCGTCGACGTCGCGGACTCTGTTGGCTACTACAGCGCCGGGATGAACCAAGTCGGGACCGTCCGGATCGAGGGCAACGCTGGCACTGGTCTGGCCGAGAACATGATGTCGGGTCTCGTGCACATCACGGGTTCCGCCACGATGTCGGCCGGAGCTTCAGGACACGGCGGACTCCTCGTGATCGAAGGCAACGCTGGCGCGCGGTGCGGCATATCCATGAAAGGCATCGACATCGTCGTGGGAGGAAACGTCGGGCACATGAGCGCCTTCATGGGACAGGCTGGCAACCTCGTTGTGCTCGGTGATGCCGATGCCGACCTCGGAGACTCGCTCTACGAACCCAACATCTTTGTCCGCGGTGACGTCGCCTCGCTCGGTGCGGACTGCGTCGAGAAAGAGCTCCGTGCGGAGCATGTGGAAACGCTCACGCATCTCCTCGGGTCATCTGGCATGACCGCATCCCCATCGGACTTCCGGCGATACGGCTCCGCTCGCCAGCTCTACAATTTTCACCCCGACGACATCGACGCAGAACTCGCAGAAGAGGGTCTGACATGACCAACCCGCCATGGAACCTCCGAGAGTCCTACACATACGACCGAAACGTCATCGCCGAGATCCGACGAGCGGCAAACACCGGCATCTACCGCATCCGAGGATGGGGTGCGAAGCGCGAGTTGCCCACCCTCGATGACCTCGTCGTACTTGGTGCATCGATGTCGCGTTACCCCCTCGAGGGGTACCGCGAAGCATGCGGCACCGACGTCGTGATCGGCGAGGGGCGGGCGGAGATCCCCGTCCGCCTCGACATCCCCGTGACGATCGCGGGCATGAGCTTCGGCTCACTGTCGGCCCAGGCCAAAGAGGCTCTCGGCCGAGGGGCTAGCGCAGTGGGCACGTCGACCACCAGCGGCGACGGCGGCATGACCGAGGAGGAGCGCGGTCATTCGAAGACATTGGTCTATCAATACCTGCCGTCTCGCTACGGCATGAACCCGGATGATCTCCGTCGCGCTGACGCGATCGAAATCGTGGTCGGCCAAGGAGCGAAACCCGGTGGCGGCGGAATGCTTATGGGCCAAAAGATCACGGAACGGGTTGCCGAGATGCGCACACTGCCCGAAGGGATCGATCAGCGGTCGGCATGCCGGCACCCCGATTGGACCGGCCCCGATGACCTGGAGATCAAGATCATCGAGCTTCGGGAGATCGTCGACCATCGAGTCCCCATCTACGTGAAGGTCGGGGCCGCTCGTCCGTTCTACGACACCGCCCTTGCCGTAAAGGCTGGGGCCGACGCGGTGGTCGTCGATGGGATGCAAGGTGGGACCGCAGCCACCCAAGACGTCTTCATCGAACACGTGGGAATCCCGACCATCGCCGCGATCCCCGAGGCTGTCCGAGCGTTGCGAGAACTCGGCGTACATCGTGGCGAGGTCAAGTTGATCGCCGCTGGTGGAATGCGTTCAGGTGCCGACGTGGCGAAGGCGCTCGCTCTCGGAGCAGACGCTGTGTCTATCGGAACCGCGGCACTCATCGCCATCGGCGACAACAACCCGGCGCTCGAGGCCGAGTACAACGCGGTGGGAAGCTCCGCCGGATACTTCGAGGACTTTCAGACAGGCAACGACCCGGCTGGCATCACGACACAGGATCCGGAGCTGTCTGCTCGACTCGATCCCGAGATCGGCGGACGACGCTTGGCCAACTACTTGCGGGTGCTGTCCATTGAGGCTCAGACGATCGCTCGGGCGTGCGGAAAGTCGCACGTGCTCAACCTCGAGCCCGAGGACCTCGCCGCGCTCACCGTCGAAGCCGCGGCCATGGCCAAAGTCCCCCTCGCAGGCACCACCTGGATCCCCGGGGATGGGTTAGGGGTCCTCCATCGAGAAAATTCGTAGGTTTGCGCGCCTAGCGCGCTCGGACCTACGAATTTTGGTGCGTGCAGGGAGCGGAAGTCCCGACGTATTAGAGCTCTTTGCTGAAATACCGGATCTCGGGAAGTTCGACGTAGGCGAGTTCTCGCCAGAAGCTGAGCGCGGCACCGTTCTCGTCCCATACGGCGAGCCGCAGCTGTGTCACTCCCGCGTCGAGAAACCGTCGTTCGACTTCTTCGACGACGAAGAAGCCATCGTCGTTCTTGAGTCGCTCAGCGATTTCGGCCGAGTCAACGCCATGACCTGCACCGACCCCTGCAGCTGACCAAAGTCCACAGATCGCGTCCGTGTCGGCAGATGTGGCCTTGCGGTACACAACCATCGGCGGACTAGCCCCAGTTGCGTGCAAGCGCCACGAGCGTGCGGACGCCGAAACCGGTGCCGCCCTTCCGGCTTTCGACATCTTCGGCATCGGTCCATGCGGGACCAGCAATGTCGAGGTGCACCCATGGGATGCCATCCGCGACGAACTCCTGCAGAATCAGGCCAGCCGTAAGCGCTCCGCCGTGGGATGTGCCGATGTTCTTCATGTCCGCCACCGACGAGTCGAACTGGCTCTTGTAGTCCTCGGGCAGTGGTAGACGCCAGACGCGCTCCCCTGCCGAGTCAGCGGCGTCGGCCACCGAGCCTGCGAAATCGTCGTCGTTACTCATAAGACCGGCGATCTTGGGGCCGAGCGCAACCATGCAAGCACCGGTGAGCGTTGCCAGGTCGATAATCGCGTCGGGCTTCGACTCGCTCGCCAATGACAGTGCGTCAGCCAGCACGAGCCGACCCTCGGCGTCGGTATTGAGGACCTCGATCGTCTTGCCATTTCGAATCTTGAGGACATCACCTGGCCGTGTTGCATCACCGCCAAGCATGTTGTCGGTCATTGGGATGAATGCACGAACGCGTACAGGAACACCGGCAGCCTTGAGGGCAGACATCGCGCCGATGACAGCGGCAGCGCCGCCCATGTCGCACTTCATCGTCATCATGCCGGTACCTGTTTTGATCGACAGACCGCCAGCATCGAACGTGATGCCTTTACCGACGAAGGCAAGTGTTGCCTTGGGCTTCGGAGGTGAATACGTCAACTCAACAAAACGAGGCTGAATGGTCGAACCTCGATTGACGCCGAGCAGGCCACCAAGTTTTGCTCGCTTGATCGCGGCGAGGTCCATGACCTTGCACGCCAGACCGGCTTCCTTAGCCATTGCCTGGACACGCTTCGCCATCTCCGGTGGGGTGAGTGTCCCACCGGGCTCGTTCACGAGGTTGCGGGCAAGCATCTGTCCAGCCGCGATGGCTTGACCCACCGCCAACCCGTTCTTCACCGCAGCCGAGGTGGACCCAGCCACGATGACCTTGTCGAGCTTCGTCTTCTTCGGCTTCGACTTGTAAGTGTCGAAGGTGTACTCCCCGAGCTCCATGCCTTCGGCCAGACACTGCGCAGCGTGATTCTGATCGAGACCATCGATCTGCGCTGCCGCGTCGGCAATCAAGGTCGTTGCTGCGGTCTTGTGTCGGCGCGCAGCACGAACAAAACTGGCCCCTGCCCTGCGCAACGAGTGAGCGGTGAAGTCCTCCGAAGACCCCAGTCCAACCACGGCCCGAAGACCTTTGTCGGTCTCGACGATCATCGTCTTTCCGAGCTTCGCATCAAATCCTCGGCTGTCGAGGAGCGCGTCCGGCAACCCGTCCGGTCGGTCCTGGTCGCTGAAGGCACCAACGCCGAAGATCTTCGTGGCGGCGGGCGCGGAACGGGCGGTCGTGATCGTCAAAGCCATCTCGAGACCTTATCGTCGCCGACTGCGCTGGCACCGGAACGACGACTGGCTCTAGGTTGACCACTCGTGGCGCCCCAGACCGATTGGAATCCCGTTCTTCGCAGTGAGTTCGAACAGCCGTACTGGAAAGATCTGCAAGCGTTTGTCGCGGAGGAGCGAGCCTCCCACACGGTGTATCCGCCACATGAAGACGTGTTCCGGGCGCTCCACCTCACCTCGATCGCTGCCACCAAGGTGCTCATCCTCGGTCAGGATCCATATCACGGGCCGGGACAGGCAAATGGTCTTGCATTCTCCGTGGGCGAAGACACCCGGATTCCTCCGAGTCTGCAGAACATCCACAAGGAACTCGAGGCCGACGTCGGGCTCCCGCGGCCAACCCACGGAAACCTCGAAAGCTGGGCACATCAGGGCGTGCTTTTGATCAACGCGACCCTGACCGTCCGGGCCCACGATGCCGCATCACACCAGAAACACGGATGGGAGACGTTCACCAATCGAGTGATCGCGGCCGTCAATCAAAAGACCGACCGGGTCGTCTTCGTGTTGTGGGGCGCGTCTGCCAGAAAGAAGAAGGAGCTCGTCGACACGTCCAGGCATGTGATCATCGAATCGCCTCACCCCTCGCCGCTTTCGGCACATCGTGGGTTCTTCGGAAGCCGACCGTTCTCACGAACGAACGAGGCCCTCATCGCGGTCGGTCTCGCGCCGATCGACTGGTCGCTTTGAGCCGAGCTCGTCACTGACGACCAGGACAAGCGCAGCCCAGATCCAGACAAATCCGATCAGTCGCGCGCTGCTCACGTCTTCGCCGAAGATCCGCCAACCCACGAAGAACTGAAGAACCGGATTGATGTATTGCAGCAGTCCGACGACGATGAGAGAAACGTGTTTTGTCGCAGCTGCGAAGAGCAGCAAGGGCACGATCGTCACCAACCCAGTGAGAGCGATCAGCAGAAGCGTGCTCGCCGACCCGTTGCCCGTGATCTGCTGTTGTCCGTCGAGTCCACGAACAGCAAGCAAGACGATGACGACAGGAGAGATCAGGAGAAGCTCGAACGTCAAGCCGCTCACGGCATCCCATGGCCCCTGCTTGCGAGCCCACCCATACACCGCGAAGGAGAATCCCAGAACGACAGTGACCCAAGGCACTTCGCCAACGACATACAGCGTCCAGGTAGCCCCGATCGCGGCAAGCAGCAACGCAACTTGCTGCCTACGACGCAGTCGTTCACCCAAGAGCCCAACACCAAGGGCGACCGAAACGAGTGGCATGAGGAAGTACCCCAGCGAAGCCTCCACGGCCTGACCGTTGTCGATCGCCCAAAGGAATGCCACCCAATTCGCGCTTATGACCACCGCAGCAATTGCGCCGTAGCCGACATGTCTACGCGTAAGCGATCGCAGCGGATTCGATCGCCGGAACGTCCAGACCAGCGCCAAGTACGCCACCCCGAGCAAGACTCGCCAAGAGATCTGATCGATCGGGGCGACGCTGCCGAGTTCTCGCCAGAAAATCGCCGAGAGCCCCCACCACACGTACGCGGCGCCCACCAAAAGGGTCGCACGCCTCGTCGCATTCATTCGTCGAGGTTACGGCACTCCAGATCGCCCCACGTCTTGCAGATCTGAGCCACCTGGGCAATCGCTTCCTCGAACAGTTCGAATTCATCCTCGAAGCAATGGTATTCACCGCCCGGATTTTGTGAGTCGATACGGCGAGTACCGGCATCGACAGCAGCGCATTCGGCCCATGCCTCGCTGGCCATGCCGTTCCGGCGCCCATCTCTCGAACTTCCCCACAAAGCGAAGTCGATGAGGTGGCCCATCTCATGATCCATCAACTCGTCCAGCCGTACGACAGTCCAGGGTCGACGATCGACCTGGATCACACCGTCCGGCGGGTTGTTCGTGACGAAGGCACCGACTCTCGGTTCGTCGATCGCCACCACCACAATGTCGTCCACGAGCCAGCCCCACGGAGAGTCATCCACGCGACTCCACGCTTGTTCGGCAATGTCGATCGGCTCGCGAACATCAGGACGATTCAAGAGTTCGTTCGCGAGCGAGGCAATACCGCCCGCAAACATCACTAATGCGATGAGGATCCCGGTCACCCGTGCCCATCGGGGAAGCTGACGTTCCCTCGGAAGCGGCTCCTCCCTTCCGAAGTAGTCATCGAACTCCTCGTCGGTGAATGTCGATCCGTTGTCGGTCATCAGGTACGCGCCGAGGGCAGGTGCTGTTCGACTGAGACAGCTTCGGCGAAGAGATCACCAATCGACTCCACACGATCGACGACCTCGAAGGCCTCGAAGCTCAACGGCTCACCGTCGGCCCCGTCGCTCACTTCATCCCAGGAGATTGGGGTCGACACGGTCGGACGGTCTTTCCCACGCAGCGAGTATGGCGCAATGGTGGTCTTGTGTCGCGAGTTCTGACTCCAGTCGATGAAGATCTTTTTGGGCCGTTCCTTCTTTGCCATGTTGGCGGTCACGCGAGCCGGATGTTGTTTCTCGAGAAGCTGAGCGACGGCCAACGCGAAGTCAGCCGCGTGGCTGTGGGTGTGCGGCGTGTTCAGCGGAATGTACAGCTGCATACCCTTCGAGCCGGAGGTCTTCGCGACGGACTGAAGCCCTACCGTGTCGAGCACCTCACGGATCAAGAGCGCTATCTGACAACACTCGATGATCGTTGCAGGCTCACCCGGATCGAGGTCGAAGACGAGCATCGTCGGCGATTCGAGGTCAGAACACCGCGCCATCGGCGCGTGGATTTCAAGTGCGGCAAGATTCGCCGCCCACGCGAGCGATGCGACCTCGTCGAGCTTGCAGTAGTGGATGCCACCTTCCCGATCCCCCGGACCGAGGCACGTGCCGACCCAATCGGGTCGATGGCTCGGGCAGCGCTTGTTGAAGAACGCATCAGCGGCAACACCGTCGGGCCACCGTCTGAACGTGACTCCGCGGTCCTCTATGTGGGCCAACATCGTCGGGGCGATCTTGGCGTAGTACTCGATCACCTGTGCCTTGGTGAACCCGACCAGTGGGTACAAGACTTTCGTGAGGTTGGTGACCTTCAGTGATCGGCCCGCTATCTCGGTTCGGACCGCTTCGGATTCGGCCACCTATTACGACGCCTTCTTGACCGTCTTTTTCGCTGCCGTCTTTTTGGCCGCTGTCTTCTTCTTGGCTGACGTCTTCTTCGTCGCTGGTATCTTCTCGCTCGCGGTGGGGTGTCGAGTACGGGCTTTCTTCGCCTCCGCGACGCTCGCTTCAAGTGCAGCCATCAGATCGACGACCGAGCCGACTTGATCGTCAGAAGGCGCGACGAAGACGGTCTCCTCACCAGCGACTTTGCGATCGATTAGATCGAGAACGGCAAGGCGATAGGTGTCGGTGTGTTTGGTCGGTTCGAAATCCGCTTCGAGCGAAGAGATGAGCTGACGAGCCATGGCGAGCTCCTTGTCTTTTAGTTCGACATCGTCGAGCCCGTCGAACAGCTCGACCTCAGTCGGTGCCACGATCTCGTCGGCGTACACCATGGTCGACAAGACCAGACGACCGTCCACCGGGCGGATCGCCGCAAGATACTGCTTGGTTCGCATCACAAACCGCGCAATCCCGACCTTGCCGGACTCTTCCATCGCCGTAACCAAGAGTTTGTAAGGCTTCTGGGTGTCGTGGGTGGGCGCCAGGTAGTAGGGCGAGTCGTAGAAGATCGGGTCGATGTCGACGAGGTCGACGAATTCCTCGAGATCGATCGTCTTCACCGCATCGGGGTCCAGCGCCGCGAGCTCATCTTCGTCAATCGTGACAAACTCCCCGGAGGGGAGCTCATACCCCTTCACGATGTCCTCGTAGGCGACTTCTTCGCCAGTGCTTGCCGAGACACGCTTCTGTTTGATTCTGGAACCGGTCCCAGCTTCGATCTGATTGAATCGCACGTTCTTGCGACTGACCGCGCTGAAGAGCTTCACCGGGATGTTCACCAAGCCAAAGCTCACGGACCCGGACCAAATTGGACGTGCCATGTCCTAAGTATCGTCCAAATGAGGCGAATTGGTTAGTTGACGGTCCATCCGCACATCTCCGTCGGGCAGCTCTGGCCGGGGTAGCGCCTCTAGGCTTTCCGCTCATGTGCCTACGGCACGGGCCGCTCAGGCCATCGGCTCCGCCTCTAGGCTTTCCTGGTGATCGAACTCGACGCCGCCACGGTGATGATCCAATGGGCTACCGGTGGACTCCTGTTCTTGTGGGTCACGACTCGCCGCCGCGAGGTGGGTCTCGGCTACGGCTGGCTTCAGCGCATCACCTTCATCACGTTCGGTGTGATCGCTCTCGTCATTGCCTACTTCACCTCATGGGTGCCCGTACGAGATATCGCAAACGTGGCGATGATCGTCTCGAGCGGATTTGCGTTGTGGGTCTCCTACGCACGGCGATCCGCAGGCGTCAAAGGCCAGCGAGAACTGGTCGAACGGCGGAGTGAGCGGGTCGCGGAGATGACAGGCATCGACCGTGACGAGCAACGGTTCGACAAGGACACATCCGAGTTCCCGCCGATTCTCGATCTTGTACCGCCAGCGTTTGGCCTCATCGCATGTGTCGTTGCGGGAGTCGATGCCGCTGACCCTGCGTGGCTCGGTGTGGCTCGGATCGTCGTAGGGGCGTTGTTCCTCGGTGCCGTCAGCGACGGAATGCTTCTCGGCCACTGGTATCTCGTCCAACCTGGGCTCGCACGCGGCCCTCTCAACGAGTTGGTCAAGTGGACCACCGCTCTGTGGCCCTTCGAACTCTTCGTGCTGCTCCTTCCAACCGGCATGGTTTCCGTACTGAACGGAACGATCGACGATGGCTTTGCCGGCCAGCTCGGATGGTTCTGGGTCGCATCGAGTGCTGCCACGATCATCTTGCTCTTCGTCACCCAGGCTGCGCTTCGAGAGCGTCAGTATTCAGCCGTCATGGCGGCTACTGGCTTGCTCTATCT
>CAXMRH010000140.1:0-7767 GCA_964196045.1 uncultured Chthoniobacterales bacterium
CGTCGTCGTCGGCGTCATCTGGCGCCGCCGCCGTCGTCGCTGGACTGTCGTCGGCAGCTGTGTCGTCGTCGTCACTGCCGCAGGCAGTAGCCACCAACGCGAATACCGCTAGAAGCAGTATCAACTTTCGGATTCTCGTTAACATACTTTTCCCTCCATGGTTGTTTTCCCCGGCAACCACTCTCGGCGGCAGTCGGAAATCTTGTGTCAGCATCAGTCCGAGGTCACTGCTTCGGCCAGGTCGCGTTTCTCCGGTCTTTCCGTGAGCGAGCCCGTGTCAGAGCCCAGACGTTCGAGTCGACGATTCCACCACTTACTGATGGCACCAACCAGTCCCTCTCGAGCGAACAGCACGACCAGGATGAAGATCAGGCCCATCAGCGTCGGCCAACGATCGACCTTGATGCTGACCCAGTTACGGAGAAACACGATCACAAATGCACCGATGAACGGCCCGACGAGCGTGCCGATGCCGCCGAGGATCGTCATGAGCACGGGAAGCGCCGACGCACCGAGGATGGCGTCCGTTGGGCTCACGAATTCGTTGAGGTACACCAGCAGAATCCCGGCGATCGTGGCGAAGAAGCCGGACACGACGAACATGTAGAACTTGAGAAACGCGGAGTTGTGCCCGAGCATGCGAACGCGCGTCTCGGAGCCCCGTAGCCCCTTCAGCGCGTATCCGAACGGAGATCTAACAATCACGAAGAGGAGGGCGGAACAGACCGCGACGACTGCAAGAACCACGTAGTAGTACCGGAAATCGGTCTCGACCGAGACTGGACGTCGAATACCGAGCAGGCCGTTCTCTGCGCCGGTGATGTCGACCAGCAGCGATGCCAGCCCCCACACGATCATGCCCTGCGCGATTGTGATCATGATGAAGTAGACGCCGGTGCTTCGCATAGCCATCAGGCCGAATATGGCCGCGGCCGTCATCCCGGCGACGAAGCCAACAAGGACCTGGAGCGGTATACCACCATCCGTCTTTGCTGCCACATAACCGACGCCGTACATCGCGGTGCCGAGCACCCCGGCGTGACCGAGTGTGACGAGTCCGGCGTATCCCGCCATCAGGTCGACGCTCATCGCGAACAGCGCCGAAACGAGTGCGAGCGTGAGCAGTCGGATAATGAAGTTGTCGGCCACTAATGGCAGTAGCAGCGCGATAGGAACAACTATCGCCAACAGTCCGAGTTGGACCCTCTTGGTGAGCGGAAGCATCTGAATCCAGCTCATAGGGCTTTCCCGAGAAGTCCGTTCGGACGGACCATCAGAATGAGTGCCATCGGCGCAAACAGGGTGAAGAACGACAACTCGGGTACGAGGGCCTTGGCGAAGGAGTCGATGAGACCAACGACAATTGCACCGAGCGCAGCGCCTTCGAGGCTGCCGAGTCCGCCGATGATCACGACGACGAGTGCGAACAACAGGATCTCGAAATCCTGGCCCGGCAGGAGTACGAGGAATCCAGCTCCGATCACACCGGACATGCCGGCGATGAACGCTCCGAACATGAATGCTGCGGTGAATACCGCCTTGATGTTGATGCCGAGGGCGGCCACGGTTTCGCGGTCGTCGACGCCGGCTCGGACGATCGCGCCGACCTTGGTGCGTCGATCGATGTAGAAGAGAACCAAGGCCAGCAGTATTGCGAACGCGAGCACGAACAGCCGGTACTTCGGATAGAAGAACGAATCGCCGATCTGGATCGCACCCTTGAGATAGCTCGGCTTGTCGACGACACGCGGATCGCCGCCCCACAACCACAACGACGCGTCGCCGATCACGAACGTCATGCCGATCGTGAGAAGAACTTCAGGTTTCTCGAGGCCGCGAATCCTGCGCAGCAACACCCGCTCGGTGAACAGTCCGAGAATGGCGATGGCAAACCCTCCGGCGAGCAGACCGAGCCACAACGAACCGGTCTTCGCGGTGGTCACGACCCCGATGTATCCGCCCATCAGGTAGAAACCGCCGTGAGCGAGATTGGCGATTCGGAGTAGACCGAAGATCATCGTGAAACCAGCGGCCAGAAAGAACAGGAGTGCGCCGAAGCTCAGCCCGTTGAGAATCTGGGTGAAGAACGAGAGCAAGCTCATCTGTGTGAGCGTCCAGGCGACCAGGGGGATTCCGACCGCCAACGTGATGAGCAGGACTCGTAGTCTGCCCCGCATGACCGAATCCACGACACGCTCGGTCTCAACTGCGGCTTGCGCCATTTATACCCCCCAGGTTTTTACCCAACATAGACCACGACCACAGCAACTGTTCAGTCAGCTTCGAAGATTGTGCATAATGCACCGTCTGGCCAGAGCCACCGATTTTTACAACAAAGTGGCGTGTTAGTCGAGTTGGAGAAGCTCCGAAAGGAGTTCGGGAATGCGGTGCACCAGATCACCGGGGACAAGCCCGGGGCCAATTCGCCCACCGAGTTCGCCGTGCATCCAGACAGCTGCACAGGCAGCATCGAATGCTGGCATGCCTTGCGCGACGAGACCGGTGATCAAGCCTGCGAGAACATCTCCTGAGCCCGCCTTGGCAAGGTACGGGGATGCGTTCGTATTGCGCACGAGTCGACCATCAGGGTCAGCAATCAGCGTGGCAGCACCTTTGAGCACGACGATCGCGTCAGCAGCGGTAGCTGCCTGTCGGGCTCGTGCGTCTCGATCGCCCGCGGCATCTGGAAAGGCTTGCGCGAACTCACCCTCGTGTGGTGTGACGATGCAGTGAGCGAACGACGCCCGAAGCTGCGCGTGTTCGCTGATGGCCGCAGCATCAAGAACGGCCACCGACGTCGGCGGAGCCACTCCGACGATCTGCTCCCAGCCAGCGGGCAATCCGCCGGGCCCAAGCAAATACGCCGTGGCGCCGCGCCGAACGGCAGCCTGCTCCTCGCTCACCATGATGTCAGCAGCCAAAGCGGTCCGATAGACATCGGCGCGCTCCGAGGCGACAACGGTGACCAACCCCGCGCCGATCCGGGAACACGCCTCTGCCGTGAGGCGTGTCGCTCCTGTCAGCTCTGGCGAGGCCACCACTACTGCGTGGCCGCGGTCGTACTTGTGTGCGTCAAACAATGGCCGCGGAAATACATCGAGCCAGAGGGCCGGGTCGTTCGTCACCTGTTCAACCATGTTGTTCACCCTAGATCGCTCGCCATCTTGAACCCGGCTGCGAGGAAGAAGAGAAGCTCTGCCCTCGTATGATGCGCAAGGCCGCATGCCGAGGCCAGAGGGAATCGATGTTCATCGTCCGCAATTCGACCAGCTTCCCCGGTGTGAGCGAGACCGATTTCGCCGATCACCGCTTTCACCAACCAACCGCAAAACCGGAAGCTTCGTAGTGCAAGCCGGCGTCCTCTGGGCCATCGTGGCTGCCCTTGGCTTCGGGCTCACGCAGATGATGAACCGGAAGGCCAATCTGCTGGTCGACGCGTTTCGCACAGCATTTGGAATGTTGCTAGCCGTTGAGGCAATCCTGGTGGTACGGCTCGTCATCTCAGGAGACTTGGCCTTGCTCGCCGATGCTCCTGTCGGAGCGCTCGCATACTTCGCAGGCAGCGCGATCATCCACTACATCGGCGGTTGGACGCTTCTTGCTCTGAGCCAACAGACGATCGGTGTCGCGCGAACCGGCGCGCTGGTCGCAGCGGCCCCGATTGTGGGCGCGTTGTTGGCGGTTCCGGTGCTCGATGAGTCGTTGACCTTCGTCACGTTCGTCGGTGTGTCCTCTACTGTCGCAGGTGTCGCCCTCATCTCGATGAGTCGACCGGGCGACATACAGCAGTGGTCGAAGCCTTGGTTCGCTCTCCTCGTAGCTGCAGCGTGGGGCACATCACCAATTTTCATCCGTAAGGGACTCGAGGGCCTCGACGAGCCGGTGCTCGGGCTCACCGTTGGTCTTGCGGCGGCCCTGGTCGTCCATGGCCTCGGGCTGACCTTCGCTGGCATGTGGAAACGTCCAGCGCCACCGCGTATGGCCTATCGCTGGATGTTGGCGGGAGGGGTCACCGGAGCGATTGCCATCAGCGCCAGTTGGGTGTCATTCAGCCGCACCACGATCGCCATATCGATTACCGTTCAGCAGCTAGCGACACTGGTCGTAGTCGGCTTAGCCCCGCTCGTGTTCGACTCGAAACAGGAGCGACTCACGATCTCACTCGCTGCCGGAACGGCTGCGATGATCGCCGGAGCCGTGATCGTCGTATCTGCCGGAGCCTGAACCCAAAAATTTCGTAGGTCGGCGCGCGATGGGCGCGCTCAGACCTACGAAATTTTGAAGTCGTGAACGACCGGGGTCTGACCCCAAATGTGTCAACTAGGCGTCGGGGCTCAGGTAGGTCGGTGCGGTTGGCTTCAGTGGACGTGCATACCAGAGGGGACGTCGCAGTCCGCCCGGGCCAGGGCCTGGACGGGTCTTGCTCAGCCAGTCGAGGTACGCCTCGCGAGACTTGCTCGTGTCGACCACGACGTCGCCGTACTCATCGCCCGACTCGGCTGGAGTCACGTGCACCCGCTGATGCCAGCACTGCATTCCCGAGATCGGATCAGGCTGCACGGCAAACGTCAGGTTCTGGTGCACGCCGGTGTCGGTCCACCAGATGCGATTCGTGTCTGCGTCCTCCGAGTCCCAGGTGCGCATGCCGTCGGTCCGCTTCAGTTTCCATATTCCGCCAGCACCTTCGGCGCTCGTTGCGGAGCCAGCATCCCCAGTACCAGAACCACTCGCGGCTCGATCACCGCTGTCGCCTTCGGCTCCAGTGCCCTTTCCGGGAGCCCCGCTTGGTCCCGTGATATCTGCTTTTCCGGCGCCCCAGTTGCGTGCTTTGTCCTCTTCGAGACGCCAGCGACCCATGTGGTGCGAGGCAGCCACAATGCCGGGACGAATACCTTCGGTCTGCCACGCGCTGATCACGAAGTGGCCGATACGAGTGGTCACCCGGACGAGCCCGTTCTCGGCGATGCCGAGCTTCTCGGCGTCCTCGGGATGTAACCACAGCGGATGGCGATGGCTGATCTCGCTAAGCCACTTCGAATTGGCCGAGCGGGTGTGAATCAGCGTCGGGATGCGGAACGTCGGCAGCAGAATGCGCTCGTTTCCACCGGTCCCGTCAGCAGCGGGTTCCATGTCGAGGTCTTCCCAATGCACGTGCGAGGGAATCCATTTCGGCGTGGCGTACTCGGGCCAGCCCCAATCCTTGAGCGTGGTCGAGTAGAGCTCAAGCTTCTTCGACGGTGTGACGAAGCCTTCCTTCAGCTCCCCGTCGATCTCGATGGCCGGTGAGCCGTCGCCGAGCGGCGCGAGCTTGATGTCTTTCAAGCCCTCGGGCGTGCCATCCCACATGGCTGCCGTGCCTGGCTTGCGATAGACGCCGCCCTCGTCCTTTTCGCAGCCCTCGACCGCCGACGCATCGACGGGCCGTTCGTATGGTGTGGTCTGGTCACCCTCGATGCCATAGGCACCGCGGTTTCGCATGTATTCGAGCGGGGTCTCTCCGGCTGCGGCAGCGTCCTCGGCCAGTCCGGGAACGTTCTCGGCGAACATCCGGCCGTAGTACTCGTCCACACCAATCGGCGTTCCCGGCTTGTCGATGCTCTCGAAGTACTGACGGATGCCCATCGATCCATCGGGGTCGATGGCCCAGCTCAGGTCGATCCAGAACTCGTTCTCTTCCCAGACTTCACCGGGATTGAACTCGTATGTCCGGGACTCAGCGTTGACCTCCTTGCCTTCGATCTCGGCGAATCGACGGAACACACTCTGGCGGAAGGCAATCCAGCGACCCTGATGTGTCTCGTAGCTAACGACGTCGTGACGCTCGGCTCCTACGCCCATGGGGAGCACGTAGTCGGCGAACCAGGCGGTCTCGCTCCAGGTCGGCGTGAGCGCAACATGGCACTCGACCTTCTCGGGGTCGGTGAGCGCTTCCATCCAGCTGAACCCGTCTGGGTTGGTCCAGATCGGGTTGTAGACGCGGCTGAAGTACGTATCGAGCTTGCCTCGGCCCTCGTTCAAGAAGTGAGGAAGAAGGATCGACATCTCGTGGTACGAGAGTGGATATTCCTTCGGCCATTCAAGATCGTTCCAACGCTCGATGCCAGGGGCGCCGAGCGGCGCGGCTGGCTTGAACTTGTTCCAGCCGTTGCCAGAGGTTCCGCCTTCGGTTGCGACCGATCCGGTCATCACGGCAATGAAGAACAAGCAGCGTGCGACCTGCCACCCACCCATGTTTCCTGCGCCAGCAGCGCGCCAATTGTGCGATGCGAACTTCGTCGGATGACGCCCGATGATCGCGGCGATCTCGCGAATCTGCTCGGCCGGAATTCCGGTGATGTACTCAGCCTTCTCGGGCGTGTACTCGGCGTAGTGCTGCTTCAACGCAGGTCCGACCGACGCGAACTCGTTCGCCATGTCGGGGAATTCTTCTGCGAGGAAGGTGTCCCAGTTGACCCAACGTTCGACGAACTCTTTGTTCCACGTGTCGTTCTCGAGCATCTCGTGGATGATCGACAGACACAGAAATGGCTCGGTGCCCGGCCATGTCGGAAGCCAGTGATCGGCCTTGCTCCCGGTGTTGCTGAGACGAGGGTCGCACACGATGACCGTGGCGCCATTTTGTTGTGCCTCGATGATCCGTTGCGCATGCGGGTTGAAGTAGTGACCCGACTCGAGGTGGGCCGAGATCAGGAAGATGACTTCCGCGTTGGCGTAGTCGGCCGAGGGACGATCGTGACCCATCCAACTCTGGTAGCCGATACGGGCGTTCGACGAGCAGATGTTCGTGTGGCTGTTGTGGCCGTCGACTCCCCATGCTTTGAGCACGCGGTCGGTGTAGCCCTCTTCGCCGGGACGACCGACGTGGTACATGATCTCGTTGTGCCGGTCCTCCTGCATGGCCTTGCGTAGACGGCCGCCGAGTTCTTCGAGCGCCTGATCCCAGCTGATGCGCTCCCAGCCGCCGGAGCCACGTTCGCCGACACGCTTCATGGGGAACATGATGCGCTCGGGGTCGTAGATCTGGTTGAGCGTTGCCGGACCCTTCGCACAATTTCGGCCACGGCTGGCTGGATGCTCGGGGTTTCCCTCGACCTTCTCGATCTCGCCTGTGTCCTTGTTGAACCACGCGGTGAGGCCACAACCGGCCTCACAGTTGAAGCAACTCGTCGGAACCAACGTGTGATGTTTCTCGACCTTGGTTGGCCAGGCCTTTGCATCGAGACTCGTGACGTCGTGCCAGTCCTCGAGTGGTGGGTACTTGTTCAGATCAGTCATGAGACCCTTTCAGCTTCTGAAAATTTGTATGTCTGAGCTCCATTGGCGCGCTTCGACCTACAAATTTTGGGCACGGGACGTTAGGAGAGCGGGACGGACTGGCCAGCTCGGATGAATGCGGTTTCGGATAAGAACATGCCGATGAGGGCAGCGACCCCGGCGAGGGCGCTCAGGGCCACCGCGCCACTACCGGTCAGCGCCACGATGGCAAAGATGAATGGAAGGGCGCAGCCCATCGCCAAACCACCCCAGAAGAGCGAGGCATGTTCGCCCCTGACCATGCTGTGGACGGCCAATCCAACGTGGCGGCTCCCGTGGCTCACGGTCTCCATCCAAGACAGCGCCATGACCGCGCTCACACCACCGAGCAATGCCCAGCGGATCGCATCGGGCTCAGGCACGTCCATGAACGGGTCGGCGATGAGCCATGCTGAGGCACCTGCCGTCACCGCACGAGCCAGCAACATCGGAAGAAGAAGTGGCGTCTGCCAG
>CAXMRH010000141.1:0-10192 GCA_964196045.1 uncultured Chthoniobacterales bacterium
CGACGGCCGCGTGGTTGATCATCTCAACAAGCATCGAGACACCGAGGGTGTCGCTCATCAGAACGAACTCCTGGCGTTTGTCATCGCACATCTGACCGGTTCGAGTAAGCGCGTCGATTCCGGCAAACCACTCCTCCCTCGTAAGACCTACCTCCTCGACGAACGCGTGCAGGTGCCGGATCGCCGCTCGCGTGATCTCGGCAAGACGCTCGTTGGGTGAATCGTCATATCGAGATAGCACATCGGCAAGGTGTTCTTGTGAAGTGAATGTTGTCGCCATGGGGTGATTCTCTTTCTTGGATCGATCAGTTAGGTGTTCGCTCGGGAGAGCAGACGGCTGAGTGAGTCATTCAGATGGTTGTGCTCGACGGTCGAAAGCGGTTCGCCGACGAGTGCTTCGATGTCACGAGTGTGGACCGCGGCCATGCGCCGCCACAAGCGCGTACCTTCTGCTGTGAGATCGACAAACACCTCTCGGCGGTCAGTCTCGCCATGGTGCCGGCTGATGAACCCGGCCTCGGCGAGTCGCCCGACGGTGCGGTTGCAGGAGCTGTTGGCCACAAGCAGCCGGTCGGCGAGTTCCCCCATACGGATCGGGGCGCCATGGTCGTGAATCTGGTGGAGGATGTCGTAGTCGTCGAGCGAGTGGCCGAACTTCGCTCGAAGACGACCGTCCATAGCCCTGGTTGTGATCCGGTGGTACCGGGCGAGGCGTTCCCAGGTGTCGACTATCTCGGGCTCTGACATGCTGCGACTCTATCAGGTATTTCCAAATGGAAATAAAACGGAATCGCGGTAGGTTGTATTCACCATGACAACAGCAATTGACATCCGCCGCGCAACCGATCGATTCCAAACCCGAGCGGGCTGGCTCGACTCGAAACACTCCTTCAGTTTCAGCAACCACTACTCCCCCGACAACACCCACCACGGACAACTCCTCGTATTCAACGACGACCGAATTGCTGGTGGCACGGGGTTCGACACACATCCACATCGCGACATGGAGATCGTGACGTGGGTGCTCGATGGCGAACTCGAACACAAGGACTCCCAGGGAAACCGGGGCCTGATCTACCCGGGCCTTGCCCAAAGGATGAGTGCAGGTCGAGGGATCTCGCACTCAGAGAAAAACTGGAGCGCAACAGACGAAGTGCATTTCATCCAGATGTGGGTTCTGCCCGACACGGAGTCGATCGATCCTGGCTATCAGCAACTCGACATCAACGATCAGCTCGCCGCCGGTGGCTTGGTCCCAATCGCTTCTGGTCAGGGTCACGATGCCGCGATATCGCTCCAGCAGAAAGACGCCGTGCTGTGGGGTGCGCGACTAAGCGCTGGCGAGCGAATCACTGTTCCCGAGGCAGAGTACGGCCACGTATTTGTCGCTCGCGGTGGTGCCGAACTCGAGTCGAACGAATCGTTGGGCACCGGCGATGCGGTTCGACTCACCGGCGCGGGCGGCATTGAACTCGCCGCTGACTCCGACGGTGCGGAGATCCTCGTTTGGACGACCGGGCCGATGTAATAACGCCTAGGCGGGGTGGCTTCCGCGTTCGACCTTCAGAGCCTCAACGCCCAAAGTCCTGCCTCCCAACGCCGCGTGGACCGGCAGGCATGACCCCAATCGCCGAAACTCGACCGTTCTCGACCTCGACGTCCCCCTCAACGAGTGTTCCATCGATGGCTGCGTTCGCTACTCCGAGTTTCACGATTGCCTAGAGCGGCCAGCATCTCCGATCGGACCGTAGGCCGGGGGTAGTCCAACTGCAGAGCGAAGCGTGAGTGGTGCGGTCTCGGTAGCCATCACCCGACCCTATCGAGCCGTGTTTGGGGTGTGCTCAACGACACACCGAGGAGCGCATCCATCCGATGCTCGCGCCTCGTAGTTCCTGTAATCCCCCCAACGAAGGAACACGGCAGAACATGAATATCAACTCGAAGAAACTCGCGGCTCTCCTCTTGGCCTTTGGCCTCACCGCAGCCGCATGTGGCAGCGACACCGAGACGGCTAGCGATGTGGTTGACGACGCGACAGAGGTCGTTGACGAGGTAATGGAAGAGGAGGAGGACGCAGTGGCGGACCTTCCTGCAACCGTCGTGGACATCGCTGCATCAAGCGATGACTTCAGCACCCTCGTAGCCGCCGTCACCGAAGCCGACCTCGTCACCACCCTCCAGGGTGAAGGCCCCTTCACCGTCTTTGCACCAACAAACGCCGCCTTCGAGCAGGCCCTCGCCGACCTTGGTCTAACCGCTGAGGAGCTCCTTGCAAGCCCCGACCTGGGCGGCATTCTCACCTACCACGTCGTCGCCGGCAAGATTCTGGCTGCTGATGCAATCGCAGCAGACGGCACCGAGGTCGTGACGGTCAACGGCGACACCATCGCCGTTTCCGTGGTTGACGGAAACGTGCTGATAGATGGCGCAACCGTGACCAGCGCGGACCTCGAGGCTCAGAACGGTGTCGTCCACGTGATCGACTCCGTCATCCTCCCCAGCTAGTCAGCTCAATCGACCGCCCACGCGGCCATCACAAACCGCAGGTGCCGACGCTGTTTGAACAGCGTCGGCATCTTCGCGTCTGGACCAAGCGCTATTTGGCCGAAAGCGCGAAAGGCTCGTCGCCTACTTCAGTTTGCAGGCGCTCGAGCTCGCGGAGTAGCTCAGCGGTGAGCTCAACCACTTCGGCAGTCCCGTAGAGGTTGTTCACCTCGAGGGGGTCCGCGACGAGATCGAAGAGCTCCCACTCCATGGGGTTCGCGGGGCCTCGCGCACCGGGTTGACCGAGTGGGTCGTTGTAGTAGCAGATCAGCTTGTGCGTGCGGGTGCGAACGCCGTAGTGCGCGGGCACTGCGTGCGCGGCATCGTTGTGCATCCAGTACCGGTAGTACATGGACTCCGGCCAATCAGCGATGTCCTCTCCGTCCAAGATCGAAGCAAACGAGCGCCCTTGCACGTGATCGGGTAACTCGACACCACACATGTCGAGCAACGTCGGCCCGAAATCGACGTTGACCACGATCTCGTCGCTCGATGTTCCTTCCGCGATCCTCCTCGGATAACTGATGAGCAGAGGCATAGCCAGCGATTCTTCATACATGAGGCGCTTGTCGAACCAGCCATGATCTCCGAGGAAAAACCCCTGGTCAGACGTGTAGACGACGATCGTGTCGTTCGTTAGGTCGTTCGCCTCCAGCCAGTCGAGTAGACGACCGACGTTGTCGTCAATCGACGCCACAACACGCAGGTAATCCTTGATGTAACGCTGGTAGCGCCAGTCGATCTCTTCATCGAGGGTCAGGCCGGGAGGAACCACGGCCTTCAGGTCAATGATCGGATCCAGGTCGAGCATGCGCATCTTGACCGCCTGCACAACCTCGGCTCGGCCCTGCAGATCGTCACGAAATGTGTCCGGGTACGGGATCTCGACGTCGTCGTACATCGTGAAGTGTTTGGCATCGGGTTCCCACGTTCGATGTGGCGCCTTGTGGTGGCAAAAGAGAGCGAACGGCTTGTCCTCGTCTCTCTGCGCGAGCCAATCGATGCAGTCATCGGTGATGAGGTCGGTGACGTAGCCGCCGCGTTCGTCGATGCCGGCCTCCGAGTCGATGAACACCGGGTTGTGATAATGGCCCTGGCCTGGAAGTACGCGCCAATGGTCGAAGCCCGCGGGCTCTGCGTCCGCACCGTGCCCGAGATGCCACTTCCCGAACAGGGCCGTCTGCCATCCCGCGCCCCGGAGCGCCTTGGGGAATGTCCACAACGAGTTGTCGAGAGGGGTGTCGAGGGTAGTCACCCCATTCACATGGTTGTAGGTCCCGGTCAGGATGGCAGCTCTGCTCGGAGCGCAGATCGAGTTGGTGCAGAACGCTGCGTCCATGCGAATTCCCTCATCCGCAATCCGATCGAGGTTCGGGGTCGAATTGATCCGGCTCCCGTACGCAGAGATTGCGTGAGCGGCATGGTCGTCGCTCATGATGAAAACAATGTTCGGAGCTGGGGACATCTTCTTGTTCTAGGCGCGATGTACTGCCGACGCGGCGACCAAGAGCATTCGTCGAGCGTCAGGCTGCTGTCGCGATGTACGGCGTATCAACGGCCAGCCACAGGGCCATGCGAACCTTGTCTGCCTGCGCTCCCGTGAGGTCGTTCGCGATCAGAGTTCCTTCGATCATGTCGGCCAAAACAGCCGCCCACGGTCGATCGCGAATCACGATCGAGATCGAGACTCCAGCCGGGCGACGCCGAATGGTGCGTGAGTACCCAGAGAGCCGTGGAGGGGACGTGAACGATGGGGGGACAAGACCACACAAGCGCGCCGATCTGCCGAGATCCCGGGCTGCCCCTGCGAAACGTATCGACGTCGACTCCATCACGACCAAGTGTCGCGCTGGGGTGTGACATCGAAGTATCTACTTGGGACCTGGAAATAACTTCGCGGCGACATCTTGTCCGGAGGCGACGGTCCCGACGTTGTTGTGGGGTGGAGTCGGACCAGACGACCTCATCACTGGTGGACCTGGCGGGCCAAGAAATGACGGTGAGCGTCTTCGGTGCGAGCCAGACGCTCGTCTTCCAGGGCACCGCAGCGACCGGCTATTCTCCAACCGAGCTGCCAAATCGATAACGCACCTCGCTCATTAGCGGGCGCGGAGCGACTCTTCGGTAGGTTTCTTCGCGAATCAACGCGCCACGAGGAGACCAGTGTCCGCAGAAGACTATGACGCGTTACCGAAGACTCCGGCGAACTTCGTTCCGCTCACGCCCCTGTCGTTTCTGACGAGGACGGTCGATCTGCACCCCGACCGTGACGCGCTGATCTACGGCGATCGGCGCTACACCTGGGCCCAGGTCGGCGAACGCACCACACGCCTTGCCTCGGCGCTGTCTGATCTGGGTGTTGGAATCGGCGACACGGTAAGCGTGATGTGCCCGAACACGCCCGAGCTCTTCGAAGCCCACTTCGGTGTCGCAATGGCCGGTGGCGTGCTCAACGCGATCAACACCAGGCTCGATGTCGACACTGTGTCGTACATCCTCGACCACTCCGATGCGAAGGTCTTGCTCACTGATACGGAACTGTCTTCGACGGTTCGCGATGCCTTGGCAACGCTCGATCGGCCCATCACGGTGATCGACATCGTCGACCCCGCCGGACCTGGAGGCGACCGCCTCGGCGAACAAACCTATGAAGAGCTATTGGCCAGTGGCGACCCCGACTTCGTTTGGTCGATGCCCGCAGATGAGTGGCAGGCACACTCCCTCAACTACACCTCCGGAAGCACAGGCACGCCGAAGGGCGTCGTCTACCACCATCGGGGTTCGTACCTGATGTCGATGGGCACCGTGACCGGGTGGGGCCTCGGCACGCCGCCGACCTATCTCTACACAGTTCCCATGTTTCACTGCAACGGTTGGGGCCATGCGTGGACCATGACTCTGCTGGCCGGAACGGTCGTGTGTATTCGTGACATCACCGCTGGCAACGTCTTCGACGCCATCGCCGATCATCGAGTGACCCACTTTGGTGGCGCCCCGATCATCCTGGGCATGCTCGTCCACGCTGCCGACCACGAGCGCCGCGACTTCGACCACGTAGTCCACGCCATGACCGCAGGCGCCCCTCCGCCTGCCGCCATCTTGAAGGGTGTCGAACAGCTGGGCTTCGATGTCATGCAGGTATACGGCCTGACGGAGACCTATGGCCACGTGGCGCAGTGTGAGTGGCGCGACGAGTGGAACGAACTGGACGTGAACGCCCGCGCCGATAAGAAGGCGTGGCAGGGCGTCACCATGCCGATGAACGAACAGCTGGCCGTGTTCGACACGGAGGCGATGCAGATGGTGCCCCGAGACGGCGAAACCCAAGGCGAGATCATGATCCGCGGCAATACGGTGATGAAGGGCTACTACAAGGACCCGGCCGCCACCGAGAAGGCGTTCGTAGGTGGCTGGCTCCATTCGGGGGACGGCGCTGTGTGGCGAGACAACGGCTACATCCAAATCAAGGACCGACTAAAGGACGTGATCATTTCCGGCGGAGAGAATGTGTCGTCCGTGGAGGTCGAGAACACGCTGTACAAACACCCAGCGGTACTAGCGGCTGGCGTTGTCGCGAAGCCTGACGAGAAGTGGGGCGAGGTGCCGATGGCGTTCATCGAGCTGAAGCCTGGAGAGACGGCCACCGAGTCAGAGATCACTTCGTTCTGCCGCGAGCATCTCGCCGGGTTCAAGACACCGAAGGCCGTCGAGTTCGGCGAACTTCCCAAGACCAGCACCGGCAAGATCCAGAAGTACTTGCTCCGCGAGAGAGCCCGTTCCTGAATGGATGAGCTCAGCCCGGTTCAACAAGAAGTCGTCGAGCAGATCGGCGCGGTTAGAGAGTCCTGGCCCGAGTTCCCCGCCGAGCTCCGCTACGAATTGCGGGGCGAACTCGAGAAGGGCACTGCAGAACATGTGCAATTGCTCGGTGATGACGTTTCGATCTGGGCGAACAAGCACGCGATCGCCTCGGTCCATGGGTGCGAGAAGAAGTTCCTGGCCGATCGTGAGTTCCCGGGATGGTCGGTTCCATTGGCACGTGGATCCGTCGTCCACAAAGCGATCGAGCTGTCGATCAACTGGCGAGGCACGCCGATACCCGCCGACCTCGTCGATGAATCCATGGCCAGCCTCGAGCACAGCGAGCAAAACATCAGCGAGTTTCTCCAAGAGCTCCCCGACGCCGACCGTGCACAGCTTCGTTCGGACAGCGTCGATCTGGTGACCAAGTTCGACGAATGCTGGCCCGACCTGAAGAAGCAGTGGCGTCCGGTGACAGAGTCGAAGATCCGCATGGATCTGTTCGAGGGTCGAGTGGTGCTGCAGGGCAAGATCGACCTCACCCTCGGCCGGGCAGAGGGACTACGTGCCGGCAAGGTGCTGGTCGATCTGAAGAGCGGCAAGTTCCAGACGGGCCACATGCACGATCTTCGGTACTACGCCATGATCGAAACGGTCCGCATCGGCGTCCCACCCCGCCGGATCGCGAGTTACTACCTCGATCAGGGGCGCTTCCATAGCGAGGATGTCACCGAGGAGATGCTCTTCTCCGCAGCCCAACGAGCCATCGACGGCATCAACCGAATGATCGAGCTCGAGCTGGACCCGTCAGACCCTCGCGTTGCGACGAGCCCTGCATGTCGGTGGTGCAAGGTCCTCGACACCTGCCAACCCGGCCAGGTCAGCTTGAGGGAGTTCGACGACCCCCTCGAAGGCCTGTAGCAGGCGAATCCGACCGAATAAGTGACAAATGCGGGCAATCCCGCCCGTTCTTGTCATCTATTGAGCTCGCCCTGGTTATCTACATCGGCCGCTGATCATCAGCCGAACCGTGCCATGGGCTCTGGCTGCTGATTGCCGGACAATGCGTGTCACAAACCACTGATATGTTCACGAGCACTTCACCACGAAAGGTCCTCCCATGAGCACCGAATCCTTCGAGCAGGCGTGCGCCGCCAGCCGACAAGTACTAGCTGGCGTACGTGTCGATCAGCTGGCAAACGCAACCCGTGCGTCTCCTGGAACGTCGCTGGTCTCATCAACCACATCGTCGGCGGACAGCACTTCTTCGCCGATGGCATGGAGGGCAAGCCACCGAGCGAGAGCCCCGATTATACGAGCGGCGACTATGTGGCAGCCTTCGACCAAGCGGCCGCCCGAGTGACTGAGGTCTTCAACCAGGACGGGGCGCTCGGCCACATGGCGCAGATGCCATTCGGCGAGATGCCTGGTGGTGCCGTTCTGGGAATCGCTACGAGCGATGTGTTCGTACACGGCTGGGATCTCGCCAAAGCCACGGAACAAGACACAAACCTGGCGCCCGAACTGGCGGCCCGGATGTTGGAAGGTGCTCGACAGAACGTGCATGACAACATCCGCGGGCCAGAGGGCGCACCGTTCGGACCCGAGCAGCAGTGTGCCGATGGCGCATGTGCGGCAGATCAGCTGGCCGCCTTCCTCGGACGACAAGTCTGAGTTTCGCTCAGTCCAGGGGAACGGGAGCAGATGGCCCAGATCATCCAAGTGCACGGTCGATGCAGCGTTCGATGGCCCGGTCAATGGCGGCTTGGTCGGTGATGAGGATTGCGGTCAACCAGACGCCGTTTTGTTCGATCAGGATGTCGGCTGCCCGTTGCTCGACATCCGCTCGATCGAGACGAGGACGAGCGGCGTGGATGAGATCTGCCAAACCTTCGAGGTAACACTTCTGGGCCGCACGGTTGATCTCGGCGTACTCGGACTCGACTCCAGCGAGCGCCCACAGTTGCAATCGCAGGCTCAGGTAATCCCGCGCCAAGAAGGCAGGGTCGAGTGCGCATTGCAAGGAGCGGTGGAGATGGTCGGCCGGGTCTTCACCAGCTCTCGCCGGAGCCACGAGTGTGGCGTCCTGCTCCCCGACACGGCGGAGCGCCGCACTGATGAGAGCCGTCTTGTTCTCGAAGTAATAGTTGGCAAGACCGACGGCGACACGGGCCTCACGAGCGACCGCCCGCATGCTCACGCCTGCAACCCCGTCGCGTGCAAGCACCGCCAGAGTCGCATCGAGTATTCGATCGTCTGCTGACCGGTCGACCGGTCGATCCGTGTTGACGCTCATCACCCCTCCCCCTCTGAAAAATTCGTAGGTTTGGCATCGTCTAGCGCGCTCAGACCTACGAATTTTCCGTAGGCGTTGAGGACGAGACCGTGGAAGTGATGCAGGGCATGCTCACTGAGCCCTGAGCCACCCGGGTCGTTGACGATCCGACCTTGCTCGAAGGCTGGCGTCGACATGCCACGCTGGACACTTTCGACCAGGTTGATGTCTTCGACCTGTAAGACCTCGTCGAGGTATCTGATCGATTCGAGTTCCGCCTCGTTTGGCTCGGGCGACTCGAGGAAGAAGTCGTAGGTCTCTCGGGTGAGGTCTGGGCCGACGGGGATGATCTTCAGGATGATCATGTTGCCGCGTCCCGGATAACGCATGATGCACGTGTTGGGCCACAGCCACCAGACCGCATGGTCGGTGACGGTCGCGTTGCTCACGTCGTAGGCGCTGTTCGCGGTCTTGCCGGCCTCGGCCATGTGGCTCGAGTAGATGCCATGGGTGGTCACCTTGTAGGTGTCCATATCCACAAGCGACACGAAGTCCTTGTGCGCCACATGGCAGTGATAACACTCGAGGAAGTTGTCGACGACGTTCTTCCAGTTGCTCCTGATCTCATATGACAGGCGGTGGGCGAAGGTCAGATCAGCAACCTCGGGCGCCCACTGCGCGATCTCCGCACCGAGGTCGCCCGATTGCTCGGCGAGAGGTGCGGGGTTTGGGTCGAGGTTGACGTAGACGAAGCCGCCGAACTCCGTGACCTGTACCCCATCGAGGCAGATCGTCGACGTATCGAAATCGTCGAGGCCGCCGGTGTGGCGAGCAGCCGTGAGCTGGCCGCCGAGGTCGTAACTCCACGCATGATACGGACACACGATGCTGCGGGTGACGCCGCGACCATCCAACAGTTGATGTGCCCTGTGTTTGCACACGTTGTAGAAGGCTCGCAGTACGCCGCCGTTGTCTCGGACAGCCACGATCGGCATTCCCGCGACGTCGTCGGCGACGTAACTCCCGGGGTCGCGAAGCTGCTCGACGTGGCAAAGCCATTGCCAGCTTCGACGGACGATCTGTGCCTGGTCGGCGTCGAACCAGCGTTTCTTGGTGTACGCGTCTGAGTGAAGCGACATCGACATCCCGGGTTCGGGGTGCCAGCCCTGCGCGATGTCTACCGGCATCTCCGGGGTCACGACGGCTTGCCAGGCTGTACGCGAAGTCTGCTCGAGAGGGCCGCGTCGACGACGTCTTGATGATTCCGCACATAGTGATTGGCGACATCGTTCGCTGGGAGGTGATCCCAGGAGCGAATCCCGTTCGTCGCTTCGCCGGCCCGATGGATCGCATGTCGAGCCCGTTGGCTGGCCACAACCCGCTCGCGAATCGCATCGCTGTCCCAACGTCGGGTCACCTCGGCTGCGAAATCCGATGCGATCTCGATGTAGCCGGGGTCATCCACCAAGTTCGTGCGCTCGAGGGGATCAGCCCCTAGGTCATAGAGCAGCGGTGGATCGGTCACGCAGTGGATGTACTTCAGGTTGTCGCGCCGGATCATGAAGATCGGAT
>CAXMRH010000142.1:0-14478 GCA_964196045.1 uncultured Chthoniobacterales bacterium
GCAACCGGCGAAACAATCAAGGTCGGCGTGTTGTTACCGCTGACCGGCTTTGTCGCTGGTCCTGGGGAGGATGCTCAACAGGGATTGGAGCTGTTCTTCGACCAATTCGGTGATGGAAAGACAGTCTTGGCATCCGGTACAACTATCGAATTCGTGCTCGAGGACAGCGGCTCAGATCCTGCAGTTGCGCTTACCTCGGCTACCAAGCTCGTCGAGGTCGACGACGTCGATATCGTCATTCCGGGCATCCTTGCCAGCACCGGTGGTGCTGTTGGCGATGCGCTGGGAGATCGCGACGACGTGCTTCTGCTCTCGCCGTATTCATGCAACGATGACTTCACGCAGCGTGCGCCACTATTGGGTTATGCCCGTCCTGGCGGTTGGGCCTGCAGTCAGACTTCCCATGCGTTCGGCAAGTGGGCGTTTGAAGAGGCTGGCTACACGACCGTCGCAACGGCGTGCGCGGACTACACGTTCGGCTATGAGCACTGCGGTGGCTTCGCCGATGCGTTCACCGCTGCCGGTGGAACGCTCGTTGATCAGATTTGGTTCCCGCCGCCCAACCAGGACTTCGGGACCTACGCCACCCAGATGAACGGGCTCGATGTGGATGCGATCTTTGGCTTGTCGGTTGGCGGCGCCGCAGTTCCATTCATAACCGCGTACTCCGACTTCGGCGTCAATCAAAAAACGCCGCTGCTCGCAGGAGCGGTGACGACCGATCAATCGGTTCTGAGGGCGATGGATCCCGACACTGTTTTGGGAACCCTCTCGCATGGTCACTGGGCCGAAGGTGCTGATGTCCCCGAGACGAAGCAGTTCGTTGAGGACTTCGAGGCCGCTACTGGCAAAATTGCCTCGTACTACGCGGCGGCGAACTACACGGCAATGCAATGGATCGTGGCCACGCTCGAGGAGACCGGCGGTGTCTATGACCCCGCAACCTTCCTCGACACGATGAAGGGTGACCTCACCGTGAGCACGCCGTTCGGATCGCAGACGCTCGATGAATTTGGCTCGCCAATTCTCAACGTCTACATCCGCGAGGTCGTGGAGCGCGAAGACGGCAAGCTGTGGAACGTGCCGATCTTCACCTACGAGGGCGTGGATCAATTCTTCCCGTTCGACCAGGACGCGTACTTGGCGCAGCCCTCCTATACCAAGGATTTCCAGGGCAACGATGCCGGCTAGTTGACTGAACGGAAGAAAGAAGGTCTGTCCTGAGCACTGCTCTGAAAGTTGATGACGTCACCGTACGGTTCGGTGGTGTCACGGCCGTCAACCACGTGTCCCTCCTCGTAGAGGAGGGACAGCGGTGGGCGGTCATCGGCCCAAATGGTGCCGGGAAGACCACACTGTTTCGCACGATCTCGGGTGAAGTACACCCAACCGAGGGACGTGTGGAACTCTTCGGATCCGACATGAGCCGCTCTGCGCCTTACAAGAAGGCGCAGAGCGGCGTCGGCCGTACGTACCAAGTGACCGAGCTCTTCATGGAGCTCTCGGTCGAAGACAACCTGATCATTGCCGCGCAGGCGGTCACCAAAACCCGGTTCTGTTTCTGGGCGCCGATCAGGGTCCGAGGCGAACTTGACGAGAAGATTTCATGGGCACTTGATGCGGTTGACCTCACCGCTGAGCGCCATGCTCGGGTGTCGGAGATGTCGCACGGCGCACACCGCCAACTCGAGATCGCCATGGCACTGGCGTCGAACCCTAAATTGCTGCTGCTCGACGAGCCGGCAGCAGGGTTGTCGGCCGCAGAACGGAAGATGATGAAGGGACTGATAAATGGCCTACCCCGCGATCTGTCGATCGTGCTTATCGAACACGACATGGACATTGCACTCGACCTCGTCGAGCGGGTTCTCGTGCTCGACAACGGCAGCAGGATCGCTCAAGGCGACCCGGATGAAATCCGCAACGATCAACGCGTCCAAGACGTCTATCTGAAATTCGACTGATGCTTACTGTTGAAAACGTTCAGGCTTACTACGACACCGCGCACATCCTCAACGGCACAAGCCTTGAGGTGGCCGACGGCGAGGTCCTCGGCCTGTTGGGCCGTAATGGCATGGGAAAGACCACGCTCGTTCGCACAATCGCGGGTGTCACGCCGCCGCGTCAGGCCGATGGCACGATCACGTGGCAAGGCGAAGACATCACCCACCTCGAATCGTATGAGATCGCGCGCCGCGGGATTGGCTACGTGCCGCAGGGTCGACGGATATTCGGGAGCTTGACCGTCGTCGAGAACCTCGACGTGATCGCTCGAGCACCAGCCCACGACATGGGTGAGGCATGGACCGTCGAGCGGGTGTTTTCGTTCTTTCCCCGATTGGAAGAACGAAAGACCAGTCTGGCCCGGACATTGTCTGGCGGCGAGCAGCAGATGCTGGCCATCGGTCGGGCGCTCATGACCAATCCATCGCTGCTGCTCATGGACGAACCATCCGAGGGGCTCGCTCCGATCATCCTCGGGGTCATTCGCGACACACTCATAACGCTGAAAGGGTCGGGGCTCAGCATTCTGCTTGTCGAGCAGAACTTGGGGCTTGCCCTGGCACTCGCAGACAGGCTGTTGCTCATGAGCGAGTACGGCAAGATCGTGTGGGAAGGAACCCCGGACGAGCTCAAGGCCGACCAGACGGCGATGAGCACGCACCTCGGCGTCTGAGAGCTCTCCCTAGTCGAGGGCAGCGAAGAAGCGGGCGGGGGATCCCTCGGCTCCCTTGACGTTCAAGAATGCCCCGAAGAACTGGAACCGTTCGTCGACAGGGAGCTCGGAGAGGTTGGTCAGCGACTGCATGAGGATCGCGCCCGAATCGCCGATGATGCGGTGCACCACGAATTCGTACGGCGAGTAACTCTGCTTCTTCGCGGCGCCCTCCGGGAAACAATCGAAGCCAATCGCTTTTGCCCCAGTCTCAGTCAACCATGTCGCAGCCTCGGGTGAACACGACGGAGAGCCGACGTAGTAGCGGGGAAATTCGCCCCACGCGATGTCGGTCCAGCCAGTTTTCACGAGCACGATGTCTCCCTCTCGAATCTCTGGCGCAGCAGCTTCGAGGTCGGCTGGGGTGATGTCGTGCTCGGGCTCGATGTGTGAAAGATCGATGATGACCGCTTCTCCACACGTCCGGTCGAGAAGAATGTCGCCTGCCACTTCGCCGTCTTCGCGGTAGTGCTTCGTGAAGTCGACGTGTGATCCGGCGTGGAGCATCATCTTGATCTCCGTGACCATCCAAAACCCGGGTTCTTTGAAGTGTTGGGTGATATCGATCGGCTGATTGACCGAGGGTGGGCTGTATGTGTCCGAACCGATCGCAACGGTGAGGTCGACTATTCGCATTGTTCTCCTAAAGGTGGTCGCACGGGTTCAAAGTTGGCGTCACTCGTCGTTTCGCCACTTTCGGCCCGGCATGTGGTTGTAGATAGATGCGACGATGCCGCCGTCGACCACGAGCGCGGTCGAGGTGACCCAACTCGAGTCATCGGACGCGAGATAGAGCGCGGCCGAGGCAACATCCTCAGGTTGGCCGATGCGTCCGAGCGGCGTGACCGCAGCACGGCCGGCCCGAATCTCGGGGTCCTGTAGGTAGGCGGTGAGCGGTGTCTCCACATGGCCCGGGCATATCGCGTTCGAGCGGATGCCGTACTCGGCCCATTCGATGCCCTGCTGCTTGGACAACATGATGACGGCCGCTTTCGTGGACGAATACGCACCCGCTCCGGCGTAAGGAGCAAGGCCGGCGTTCGAAGACAGGTTGATGATCGAGCCTCCTCGACCCTGGTCGACCATGTGGCGGGCGAGCTCTCGTCCGGTCACGAATGTGCTGTGGAGACCGACGTTTACGAGCCTCTTCCAATCCTCGGTCGCGAGCTCGAGCAGGGGACCTGGCGACATGGCGATGGCCGAACATACGCCGATGTCAAGGCCGCCGAACCGCTTCGCCGCGTCGTCGATGGCTCCGACGAGCGCTTCCTCGTCTGTCACGTCGAGCGGATACGCCACGGCAGCGTCGCCGAGCTCGTCCGCTACCGCAGTCACGGCATCTTCATCCCGATCGACGAGGGCAACGTGGGCACCTTCGTTCACGAAGACGCGGGCGATCTCGGCACCGATACCCGAGCCACCGCCGGTGATCAGAGCGCCCCGGCCATCGAGCTTCATCAGATTGCCTTGCTGAGGTTTTTGGTGGAGATGGTCGGCGTGACGGGCCGGGACGGATCATCGGCGGTAACGAGCTTCGCCAGTGTCGCGTCGATGTCCTCGGCGTGCTGCCACGTGTTGCTGTAGGCGACCTTTCCTTCGCGGCCTACCACGTAGGCCATGTTGGGCAGGTTCCCGAGTGTTGCGTGCTGCTTCTGGCCCATGTCGTCGACACCTACCGTGAGGGTGACCTTCTTCAGGTCCTGTAGCTCCTTGGCCATCTCCATCTTGTGGTCGAAGCTCTCATGGTCGCGGTACTCGGGGAAGCCCCGCTCACCAGCATGGGGCTCTCGGACATACATCGCGATGAACTCTACATTTCGCTCTGCGTACTTGGTTTGCAGCGCTTCCATTGGCGACAACTGCCGCCGGAATGGCGGTCAAGTGATGGCGCCGGTGAACAGCACGAAGTGCTTGTCGCCGAGGAACTCCTTGGTGTTGACAGTTCGACCGTCGGTCGTCGCGAGCTCGATTTCGGGGAAATCCGAACCGACCGGAACCGCGTTGGGAAAGTCCATGTAGAAGCCGCGGACGCGCTTCGTGCTGATCATCTTCCAGGTCTTGACCAGGTCGAGATGTTTCCAGCTCCACATGCCGGCCAGTGGCCCGGGTGGACGCTTGAAGAAACCCTTAGGTTTGGCCATTACGTGTCTCCTGCTCAGGATCGATCAGTGCTGTGTGTTGTAGGTTTACCCCAGATTCGGCAACGGGGTCCATCCTCCCCACGACAGCAGAAGGAAAGTTTCCATGAGTGAGAGTTCCGGCAACGACAAAGTACGTCTTGGCTCGGTGGGCCTTGGATGGTGGGGCGGGGTCCTCGCAGACGGAGTCGCGGCCGGCGATGAAGCGGTCGTTGATTCCTGCTTCGCGCGCACGCCCGAGACTCGTCAGAAGTTTGTGGACGCGCGGGGCGTACGACAGGCCGCGAGCTTCGAGGAGATGCTCGCCGACGATGAGATCGAGGGAATTCTTCTCGCCACCTCGCACGAGAGCCATGCAGACATGATCGAAGCTGCGGCCGAGGCCGGGAAGCACATCTTCGTGGAGAAGCCCTTCACGCTGTCCGTCGATGATGGGAAGCGGGCCATTGCGGCTGCCGAGAAGGCCGGAGTTGTCCTCCAGGTTGGTCACAACAAGCGCCGCCAACCGGCGAATCGCCGCATCAAACAGCTGATGGACAGCGGTGAGCTGGGGTCCGTCGTCATGGTCGAGACTCACCAGAACGCGCCCATGGCACTGAACTTCAAGAGTGAGTACTGGCGAGCAAGCCGCGAGGAAAGCCCGCTCGGGTCGATGACCAGCCTCGGCGTGCACATGCTCGACACGATGCACTACCTACTCGGGCCAGTGGACCGGGTGTTTGCGTTCTCCAGGTCCGGCGTTGTACCCGACGCCCCGCCGATCGATCACGTGACCTCGATCGTCCTGCAATTCGCGTCGGGTCAGCAGGGTTACCTCGGCACGTCGTTCGTCGTTCCACCGACGGTCGCCCTGACCGTTCGCGGGACAGGCGGCACGGTGTGGAACGAAGAGGACGGAACGAAGCTGTTCAGGCAGATTCCAACGGAAAAGACTCGAGCGTCAGAGGACGTCGACGTGCTCGACACCGTGGCCGACGAGATCGCCGAGTTTGCTCGTGCCGTCCGTGGTGGCCCAGCGCCCGAGACAGGAGGGGCCGAGGGGCTCGAGGTCATCTCAGTACTCAACGCAGCTATCGCGTCCGTAGAGTCCGGCAAGGCTGAGTCGGTCGACGACTTCCGCTGATCGAGGGCATTCGATGCGTATCGAAACGGTATCGATTGCGACAGATACGACACCGCTCGATGGCTTGCTGTGCTTACCGGACGGCGAGGTCAAGGGCGCCGTGCAGCTGATGCACGGCAACACCATGAACTTCTATGTGGGGCCGCCTCGTTTCTTGCCGCCGTACTTGACAGACCTCGGCCTGGCGTGCCTGGCCTACAACCGGCGCGGTCATGATGTGTTGTCCAACCGGGACAGTCGGGACTTGGAGGGCGGTGCATATCAGACGATGGCAGAGTCCATCGAGGACAACCGGTCGGCACGACGCTGGATGGACGATCGGGGGCTTCCGGCCCCGTTTGTGATCGGACACTCGAACGGGGGAATGCTCGCCGTTCGCCATGTTGTCGATTTCAGCGACACGCCGGCACTCGTCCTGCTCTCGGCTCACCGCGGTGGCAAACGAATCATGCGGCTTATGGCTGACAATGGGCTGATGGCAGCGGACCGGTACGAGGAGCTCACCGCGGATGCCCGCCGTCTGGTGGAGCGGGGAGAAGGTCAGCGGCTCATGTTGGTCCCCGGATGGTGGTACGTGATCTCCGCGCAGACCTATGTCGAGTTTCTGGACAATTGCCCCGATGTCGTCGAGCTCGCGTCTGAGCTGGCGTGCGAGACGTTCTTCCTTCGCAGCATCGAGGAACCGCCGGCGGTCTATCCGGCCGAGGAGATCGCCGATCGATCTGGTCTTCCGGTCACGATCTCCGTGGGGGAGTTTGGTGGCCACTATTACGTCGGCCACGAGTCGCTCGTTGCCGAAACGGTGGTCGAATGGCTTACACCCCTAGTCTGAACTGGTGAGAACAGAGCTTTCAGGGACGGCCTGAGCCGTGCCTGGGTTGGCCTGGGCGGTCATCGCCGGCGTGTCGTTCGGTCTGTCCCAGTTATTCAACCGAGGCCTCAACCGCGAAATCGATGCGGTTCGGGCAGCGACGGCGATGGTGACATCGCTCCTTGGGTTTCTCTTCGTCGCTCTCGTGGTTACTGGCGACATAACGGCACTGCCCGACATCACTGCGTTGGCTGTCCTTTGGTTCGTGGCAGCGGGTCTGATGCACTTTCTGGTCGGTTGGACGTTTTTCGCGTTCTCTCAACAACGAGTCGGAACTTCGCGGACGGCAGCAATCTTGTCGGCAAACCCGGTCTTGGCGGCCATCATTGCTTGGCTCGTCCTCTCCGAGAGCCTGCGGGCAATTACCTGGGTGGGCGTTCTCGCCGTCACGATCGGCGTTGCGATCATCACGACTGCTCGACTCACCACGGGACGATGGACCAACCCGTCGCTGGCATTGATTGCCACGTTGTGTTTCTCTATCAGCCCGGTCTTCGTGCGTTGGGGACTCGACGAGTTCGACTATCCACTGCTTGGACTTGCCGTCGGCATGACGTTCACGGTCCCTGCCATGCACGTTGTGTCACGCATATACACCGGGAAGTGGGTTTCCGTGCCCCACGGCGTTCGCCGCTGGTTGTTGGGCGGCGGTATGTCAGCGCTGGCAATGACGGCCCAGTGGACGGCATTTGCGAGCATTCCGATCGGAGTGGCACTCAGCCTTCAGCAGCTTCAGACGCCGGTTGTGCTTATTTTTGGCCCGTTGGTGCTCTCGGCTCCGAGTGAGCGCGCTACGCCACGCCTGGTCGCGGGTACCGCCATGGTGGTGGCCGGATCGGTTCTCGTGGCTCTCTTTGGCAGCTCGCTTTAGCGCTACGGAACGACCGGCGTGAGGATGTGGGCGGGACGATCCGGGCCAATGTGCAATGTTGTCGTGCCACCGAACAGCGCTGGCGGCCGGTTGCGTTCGTCGATGTGGATGAACGGGCCGCAGCCGCTGAAGCGGTTGGCGAAGCTGGCAATCTCCATCACCGATTCGTCGAACTCACCTTCGTACTCATAGTCGTTGCCGCGCACGCTGAAACCGAGTGTGTAGCCGGCTGGCACAACGATCGACGTGGGCCACAACTCGACGTGAAGCTCGCTGACTTCGCCTGGTGTGAGCATGTCTCGCTCGATGTGGGTGTGCACGGGGCGCCAAGGCTCGCTCAGCGAGTCGTCGAGCGCCAGATGCGAGGCTCGCAGCCAGCCTTGAGCGACCGGAGTGTTCGGCTCGACAGCGCCCTGGAAGACCACCTCGTCGCCTGCTTCGTCGAACACGCGGAACACGACGAAGATGTCGGCGTCCTCCGTCGAGCTCGAGACCCAGAGTTTTGCAGCGAGCGGACCAGTGAACTCGGTCTCCGTCTCGAGTGGCGCAGTTCGGAAGGTGAGCCCCGACCCGGTTGCGTCGAACTCCATCGTGGCTTGTGCAGCAGGCTCCTCGGTCGTCAGCTGGCCGTCGGGGTGGATGTAGTACGAGGTCCACTGCGTGCGCGGGATCGGCCAGGCGTCCTCGAAACGCTCCTCGAAACGGTCGACGTGGCGCACCTGAAGCTGCACGGGCTTGCGCTCGGCCCAGCCATTGTCTTTACCCTTTAGGAAGTGATCGAAGAACGCGAGTTGAATTTCGCGGCCATAGTCGGTGTAGAAGTGCGTCCAGTGTTCGAGCCCGTGCACCTCGAGCCATTTCTGCTCCGAGGCCGACTGGTAGAAGCCTTCGACATTGCCCCGGAGGTGCAGGCCCTGTCCGCCCCAGTTGCCAGCTGACAACAACGGTGTGGTGATGTTCTCGAATACCGGCGACCGGTCGCGGTGATAGTCATCGTTCAGCTCGTGGGACGCGATCTCGTCGCCGAAGGCACAACGGTTTGCCTCGAGTTCCTCATCGCTCAGCGTCTCCTCACCGGAGATGTTCCGGCCGGTTACTCGGCTCTTGAAACCCTTGTCGCCAAGCCCGTACTGCACAGCCGTGACCTGGATTGGATACCACTCGTCCCAGAACGTGGACAAAATTCCGCCGTGGTGGGTCATGTCGCGATACCAGTCGGCAGCGCCCTCCCAGACGCACATGGCTGCCAAGCTCGGCGGCTGAAGGGACGCAACGTGCCATTGGTTGGTCGCCAGATAGCTGATGCCGTTGAGGCCGACCTTGCCGGTCGACCACGGTTGTATTGCCGACCATTCGATGCATTCGTAGAAGTCTCGGGCTTCTCGCGGTGAGTAGTGGTCGATGTAGCCCGGCGACATACCAGTGCCGCGCGAGTCGACTCGAACGCACACGTATCCCTCGGGTACCCACTTCTCCGGGTCGACGACTTCCCAGTTCTGGTACTTGTTCGTCGATCCCGCTGCGACGTCGGGCTGAGCTTCGACCATACGATCCCACTGGTCTTCGTAGATCTCCTGAAAAGCGAGACCCTTTGCATAGGGGCCGTAGGACAAGATGACCGGATACGTTCCGTCGTCGTCTGGTCGAAACACGTCGGCTCGCATGGCGACGCCATCGTCCATCGGGATTTCCACGTCCCAATCGATTCGCATTCCGTCTCGAACTTCGCTCTTCCACATGATGATCCCCTGACCCTTTCGCTCGCAGAATAGACGATCACCTACAGTCGGGTAGCCGAGACGAAGAGGAAAACATATGCGCCGCATAAACCCCGCCACAATCGCCGGGCCGTTCGCGACCTACGCCCACGGAGTAGAGGTCGAGAGCAACGCTCGGCTGCTGTTCGGGGCGGGCCAGACCGGTGTCGAGCTCGACGGCACGGTGCCCGAGGGTATCGAGGAACAGGCCACGATTACGTGGTCGAACATAAAGACGATTCTGTCCGAGGCCAACATGGAGATCGCCGACATCGTGCAGCTCAACATGCTGCTCGTCGATCGGGCCGACCGGGATGGCGCCATGACCGTGCGTGACGCGGAGCTCGGACCGCATCGTCCGGCATCGACCCTCATGTACATCTCCGGCCTGGCAAACCCCGCGTGGAAGATCGAAATCGACTTCATCGCCGCCAAGGAGGAGTGAGGCGATCGAGTCGCTTGGGTGAGCGCAACGACAATGCACCTGATGGCCAAGTGGCCTAGCCTCACGGACAGAAGACCTCGAAAGGATTCCAATGCTCGACGACAAAACCATCGAACTCGCTCAAGGCAAGAATTTCGCCGCCATTTCCACAATCATGCCGAATGGTCAACCGCAGTCGCAAGTGATGTGGGTCGACACCGACGGCGAGCACGTCATCTTCAACACCGAGATCCACCGCGCCAAGTTCAAGAACCTGGAGCGCGACCCCAAGGTGACCGTGTTGATCATGGACGTAGCAAATCCATGGAGCTACTCCGAGGTTCGGGGACATGTGGCCGAGATCGTGCATGGCCAAGAAGCTCGCGATCACATCGACGCGATGGCGAAGACCTACCTGGGAGTCGATGAGTACCCGAACCCGATTCAATCCCAGCGGGTGATGGTGAAGATCGCTCCTGATCGGGTCTTCACGTTCCCTCCAGCAGCGAAGGGTTGACATATCTCTGAACCGGGGGAGCCGGATCGAGTCCACATGGTCGAAATCGAATCGACGATGCGATACGAGAAAGAGCACGCGGTGGTGCGCGGGAGCCGTATGGCCTTTGTCGATACGGGCGGACCACTGGATCCAATCGTGTTCTTGCACGGCAACATCACGCAGTCGTACATGTGGCGCAACATCATTCCTCACGTCGAGCCGCTGGCCCGTTGTATCGCTATCGACAACATCGGGCAAGGGGATTCGGACAAGCTGGATGACACAGGGCCAGGTAGCTATCGACTCGCGGAACATCAGCGTTATGTCGATGACCTGCTCGATCAGCTCGAGCTCGGCGACAACGTCACGCTCATGATGCACGACTGGGGTGTGCAGCTCGGTCTGACCTGGGCCAACAAGAACCGCGATCGGATCAAGGGCCTGGCGCACATGCAGGGGCTCATGGGCAACCTCAACTGGGAGTTCTGGAACCCCGAGGTGTCCGCTCTGATGCGACATTTCCGTACCGACGACGGCGAGGAACTCGTGCTCGGCCAGAACCACTTCGTCGAAAAGGTTCTGCCCGCCATGGTCTTGCGCGACCTTCCCGAGGAGGTCTGGGATGAGTACCGCCGCCCATTCCGCAATCCAGGGGAAGATCGTCGGACAACGTTGAGTTGGCCTCGTGAAATTCCGGTCGACGGTGAACCCGCCGACGTGCTCGCGGTGATCGAGGCGAACAATCGCTGGCTTTCCGAGAGCCCGATCCCGAAGCTCTACATCCATGTCGAGCCAGAGACGGTGATGAAGGGCCATGTGCTCGAACATGTCCGCACCTTCCCCAACCAGACCGAAGTGCTAGTGCGGGGCCTGCACTATGTACAAGAAGACAGTCCCCATGAGATCGGCGAAGCTCTGGCCGAGTGGTACCGATCACTAACTTGACCCGGGCCGAGTCGGTCTTCGGGCCGAGGTTCGGCAAGAATGACGGGGAAATCATCACGTGGTCAGGGGCCAATGGACCTTCAACATGAGTTTGACGTAGCTGCGAGCGTCGATGACGCGTGGTCGGCATTTCTCGACATGCCGCGAATCGCACCTTGTATGCCTGGCGCGGAAGTGACCGAGGTGATCGACGAACACAATGTGAAGGGCGGCGCCAAGGTCAAGGTAGGACCTGTAAACCTCCGTTTCGCTGGTGAGGCCGAGATGACCGAGATCGATCCGGTGAACCGTTCGGCGCTCATCAAAGCCGGAGGCGCCGATGCCAAAGGCCGAGGAAACGCCGATGCTGATGTTCGTTTCACCCTGACGGAACTTGGCGCGTCGAGCACCCACGTAAGCGTCACCACGATCCTCAACCTGACCGGGTCCGTCGCACAATATGGCCGAGTCAGCGGTCTCATCGATGAGATCGCCAGCCAGTTGATCGGCGAGTTCGTGACGAACCTGGAAGCCGAGCTGGGTGTCGGCGCTGACGCCTCACCTGCGGACGATTCGGCGAGCGCGAGTGCAGAGGGGTCCGCTCCAGCCGCGAACTCGCCACGCGAGACCTCACCCCCGAAGACAAAACCTGCATCGGGGCTGAAACTCTTCTTCAAGGCGCTTCTCTCGCTGATCAAGAAACGGTTTTCGACGATCAAGAAACGGTTTGGACGGTCATGAAACCGGCTCCATTCACGTACCACGACCCGTCGACGGTCGACGACCTCGTGGGGTTGATGGGCTCGTTGGAAGACGTGAAGCTTCTGGCAGGTGGCCAGTCGCTCATGCCGATGCTCAACCTTCGGCTGGCACAGCCCGACCATCTCGTCGATCTGAACACGGTCGCTGGCTTGAGCGCGACCAGCCCGACGGCCGAGGGCATACACATCGGTGCCATGGTGCGCCAGGCCGACCTCATGAAGAACGTTGACATCCAAACCAACATGCCGATCATGGCCGAGGCCTTGCATTGGGTCGGCCACTTCCAGACCCGAACTCGCGGCACGATAGGCGGGAGCATGAGTCACCTCGACCCGGCGGCCGAGCTCCCCGCCGTAGCGTTGCTCTACGACGCCGAGCTCACCGTCAACGGCCCCGAGGGCAGCCGAGCGGTGCCGATGCGGGAGTGGCCGATCGCCTACATGATGCCGAATCTGGCCGAGGAAGAGGTTCTGACGGGGATCGATTTCCGCTATTGGAACGAGCCCCACGGATATGCATTCGAAGAGTTCGCGCGACGCTACGGCGACTTCGCGATCGTGGCCGTGGGTGCGCTACTCGCCGTGGACGACGGGGTCATTCGACGAGCAGCCGTCTCTATTGCTGGAAACCAGCCGACCCCCCAACGACTCGACGACGTGGAGGCCGCATTGGTCGGTCAACCGGCGTCCGCTGACACGTTCCGCAATGCGGCGGAGCTGGCCAGTCAGATCGACGGTATGTCCGACGCGTACACCGACGGTCGATATCGACAGCGACTGGCCGGCGTGATGACCAAACGTGCGCTCACCAGGGCCGCGGCCCGAGCGGAAGGTGGTTCCTGATGGCCGACACGAGACAGATCAGCCTCACGGTGAACGGCGAGTCGTATGAGGGTGAAGTCGAGACCCGAATGCACCTGGCGGACTTCCTCCGTCAGTCAACACGGCTCACCGGGACCCATCTCGGCTGCGAACATGGCGTTTGTGGAGCTTGCACGGTCCTCGTGGATGGTGAGGCAGTACGTTCGTGCCTGATGCTCGCGGTGCAGGCGAACAACACGTCCGTCACCACCATTGAAGGTCTCGCCGAGGGCGATGAGCTCCACCCCGTCCAGCGCGCATTCCAGGATCAACACGGCCTCCAATGCGGCTTCTGTACACCCGGCATGGTCATATCGCTCGCCGCCTACATCGATGAGAACCCCACACCCGACGAAACCGACATCCGCGAGGCAATCTCGGGCAACATCTGTCGCTGCACGGGGTATCAGGGGATCGTGGCCGCCGGCATGCAAGCCGCGGTCGAGATTCGGAGTGGTAGCTGATGGACACATATGTAGGTTCGAGTGTTCTTCGGTCCGAAGACCAGCGGCTCCTAACGGGCAACGGGCGCTACCTCGACGACATCGTCTTGCCAAATATGGTGCACGCAGCCTTCGTACGTTCCGAGCATGCCCACGCCCGCATCAACGGAGTTGATGCCGACTTCGCTCGTGGAATGCCGGGGGTCGTGGCAGTCATGACGCTCGACGACCTTGGTGAGCCCTTCAACACCAAACGGTCCGAACAGATCTACCCGTCGCCGGCTTTGCAACAAGACATCACCATCTATCCATTGGCCCGCGACGAAGTGTGCTTCGTCGGAGAGCCGATCGCAGTTGTACTGGCGGACTCTCGTTATACAGCGGAGGACGCAGCCGCGATGGTCCGGGTTGGCTACGAACCCCTTCCTGCAATTGTCGATTGTGAAGCGGCACTCGAAGACGATGCGCCGCTGGCCCATATCGATTCTCCCGACAATCTCATCGGGACTCTGGCGATCGGCTTCGGCGACGTCGACGAAGCGTTCGCGAATGCGCCGCACGTTCTCGCCGAAACGTTTCGACAGCACCGCGGCGGGTGCCACGCCATGGAATGTCGTGGCGTGATCGCCAGCGTCGATCCTGCTGAAGGTGGATTGACGATCTACTCATCCACGCAAGTGCCCTATCTCGTTCGGTCCGCTGTGGCTCGTTACCTTGGTGAAGACGAGCACAACCTTCGGGTGATTGCTCCCGACGTCGGTGGCGGTTTTGGCCCGAAGGGCGGCGTGTACCCCGAGGAGATGGTGCTCCCGCTTGTGGCCCGAATCCTTGGCCGGCCGGTCAAGTGGATCGAGGATCGGCGCGAACATTTCATCTCCACCAACCAGCAGGGCGATCAGGTGTGGTCGCTCGAGGTGGCCGCTGAGGACGACGGGCTGATCCGTGGCGTTCGTGGCCGGGTGATTGGGGATGCCGGGGCCTATACCAACTACGGCATGATCCTTCCGATCACGACTATTTTCCCAATGCCGGGACCATACGCAATCCCCGCGATCGACGTGAAGATAGATGTGGCCTTCACCAACACCCC
>CAXMRH010000143.1:0-12236 GCA_964196045.1 uncultured Chthoniobacterales bacterium
ATTGAGTTTACGGGGTTGTTGGGCGAGGACCCATTTGTGTGTCTGCAAGTACAGTCGAAAGACGGCGCAGTCGCCGGAGGTCGTGACGTTCGAGTTCCTCGAAGTCAATGACCCCGCCGCGCCAGAGCAGCAGACCACTCCACGCGGCCCGAGTCCTTACATCGCTCTCATCGCAATGGTGGTGGTGTTGGCAACGCTCCTGCTGGTTGGCCGGGCGGTCTCCGACAATCAGGCGGTCTTCGACGATGCGGACGGCACGGCTCAAGCGGACCCCGAACGAGACGCTCAGCCGGAGACCATTTCCGCGACACTTCCGCCCAGCTCAACTTCCACGGGCCCACCGTCCACACTCGCTTCGATCCTTCCCGTCGGTGATGTCGAGTTCGTACCGTGGCCAGATCCTCCGGACGACCACAACCCGGCCATTACGACAATCCCGGGCCCGGGAGAACCGCTCGGGGACACGATCACCGAAAGTGCGCTGGTGTACGTCAGCGTTGACGGTCGCCCGACGGTGATCGACCTCGGCACAGCGGGCCGCGGCGACGCCAGCTCCGCTCCTCTGCGTCAGTTCGTTGCCGTGCGAGATCAGGAATTGGCAATTCGAGTCGACAACCAACGGCGTCGACACGATCCGAACATTGGACAGTGAGGAGGACCCCGAGCTCTACGAGATGCTGTACGGCGACTCCTGGCCGGTCGATGGCATTCACCGGAACGCGCCGGGCGACTTCGGATTCCAGTACCTCGTCCCCACCCCACTCAACGCCGAGGCCTGGATCGTGCACCAGCCGCGGAGCGAACAGTGGCGCAGGATGACGAGGGTGAACTGATGCCTCGGTAGTGTTCGTCCATGGGATACAACGACGCACCCGAGGGCTGGTGGCAAGCGTTCGTGTCGGCATTGCCCGCCCGGACAGCCAAACTCGCGGTAGTAAGAAAGAACGGATCTCCACACGTTGCTCCCGTGTGGGTTGCCCTCGATGGCGACGACGTCGTCTTCATGACGAGCGCCGACACGATCAAAGGAAAAGCGTTGTTACGCGACCCGCGGGTGTCGTTGTGCTTCGACGATGATCGTCCACCTTTCTCGTTCGTCACCATTGCAGGCACGGTCGCTCTGAGCGCCGAACCAGAGGATCTCTTGCATTGGGCAACGCTGATCGGAGGCCGCTATATGGGGGCCGACCAGGCGGAGGCATTTGGGAAACGAAACGCGGTGCCGCCCGGGATGGTCGTGCGAGTAACCCCGGAACACGTCGTTGCAAAGGCCGACATCGCAGGCTTCTAACGCCCGACCTCCTGGGGCTCAGTCCGTCAACGCGTCGCTGCGCACTCGCGCTTCCTCTGCTTCGATGTGCGCATCGAGTACCCGACCGAAGAGCTGCTGGGTTCGTTCGAGGCGGCCGATCACGTATGGCTGTTCGGTGTACGCAAAGATCGCGGCATGTCGTGGCTTCGAGGTCGGAGCGACGCGAGACACTGCGTGGAGCGAATAACGACCCCGGAAGATCTGCATGTCCCCGGGGCGCAGATCGAGGGTGTGAACCCCGTCCTTGCCACCCTTGAGAATTCCCTGGATCGCCTCGAAACCTTCGTCACCATCGGAGCGGATGTTGGGCACATATTCGAAGAGCCCACCTTCGTCGGCCTCTTCGACCAACACGGTCACGGCGAATTCGTTGGTGTCGAAATGCCAGGTGAATTGCTGATCAGGGTCGAGGATGTTCGCGGTGAGCCCTGCCAGAGGGTCTGCATACGGGTGAAGCTCTGGTACCTCCAGGCAGTCGGCAAGAAACCGTGCCAAGTCCGGATGCTCGAACATCACCCGCATCGCCGTCGTGGGCTCCCACGAGTCTCCCGGAATGAAGCCGCTCGAACGTTCGAGGAACGTGTTCATCGGGTGGTGGTCAGGCCAGTCCTCGTTGTGATGGAAGTGAAAGTACGGATTGATGACCTCGGTCGAGAAGTGCGTCATCGACTTTCGCTCCCAAATCTCGGCGCCAAGGCACTCGAGTGCTTCAGGCCGAACGAGATCGCGGATGATTGCGCACCCATCGCCGCGAAGCCCGTCACGAGCCGCTGCGACCGTGACCGCGTACCCCGAAGATTCCGGTCGGTCGAGGGGGTAACGATCGAGGTCGACAAGATCCGCGAGCGCGATGTTGTTGGGCGCGATGTTGCCGGGCCTGATGTCGTCGACGTGAGGGGTCACGTCAGGCCTCCCAGTGTGGAACCCAGTCGCCTTCGAGGCGAAATGACAGCTGCGCATCATCCTCGATCCGCTTCGCGACGTGGAGCTCACCGACATCGGCGCCGTAGCGATCTGTTGCGCGGGCGAAGGTCTCCTGAGCGCGGCTGGTCATGGGCAGATCGGTGCCGACGTTTTCGGCGAGCTCCATCGTCAGACCAAGATCTTTCATACAGAGGTCAAGGGTGAAGCTGGGGTCGTAGTGACCAGCGAAGATCGATGGTGCGTCGTGCCGAGCAACGAAGCTGTCTCCGACCGAGTCCTTGATCGCGTCCCAGATGACATCGAGTTCTACCCCGTTTGCCATCCCAAGTGCGAAGCCCTCACCAATGGATGCTGCATGAATGAACCACAGCTGGTTCGTGACGAGCTTGGTGACGTTCCCCGTTCCCAGTGGTCCGCATCGAATCACCCGGCCGAGGTTCTCGAGAACCGGTACGACGCGATCGAGGTCGTCGTTGTCACCGCCCGAGAAAATGGTGAGCTTGCCATTTCGCGCCCCGTCGACTGCTCCGGTGACCGGGCTGTCCACGACCGTGACACCTTCGGGAGCCATCCCGGCGAGCTCGATCACATACTCCTTGCGGTTCGTAGTGAGGTCGACCCACACGTTCCCAGGGCTGAGTTCTTCTAGCGCACCGCCGTCGACCATCACCGAATTCACGTGGTCAGGCCGCGGCAACGAGGTGAGCAGCAGGTCGGCGTGTCTGGCGCATGAGTTGGCATCGGGGGCTGCGGTCACGCCATCGGCAACGGCCGCTTCGAGTGCGGACGAGTTCAGGTCGTATCCGACCACGTCGTATCCGGCTGCCGCCAACCTCGTTGCCATGGGACCGCCCATGTTTCCGAGTCCGACAAAGCCGATCCGTTCAGTCATCGATCACCGTTTCATGCCGTTCTTTTCAGCGAACGCCTCGCTGGCGGGTGCCCGCACGGTAAGCGTCGATTGACCGATGGTCAATCGTTTGATTTAGTAATACACGCATGACAAGAATCGATGACAGGGGCCAGACCCCACCGGCTCAGAAGGCGGCCGATCAGGTTTCTGATCGGGGGTTGCGGGTCTTTGCGGCTGCAGCATCGCTCGGAAGCCTCACGGCTGCGGCGAGGCAACTCGGCATGGGTCAACCCGCTGTGAGCCATGCCATCACCCGACTAGAAAGCGCGATCGGAACACCATTGCTCCACCGGTCAAGAACGGGTGCGCTGACCACGTCGGCCGGCCACGCTCTCCTCACCGAGCTGAGACCGGCCCTGGCGAGGATCGACGAAGCAGTTGCCCTCGCCCGTTTTGGCCGAGCCAACACTGACGTCGTGAGCATCTCCGTTTCGACATCTCTGGCGAGTTGGTGGTTGCTCCCTCGGCTACCCAACTTCAAGCGGACCCATCCGGATGTCTCACTACGTCTCGTCACTGCCGACTCGGATGCCGCCGTGGACATGTCTTCGATCGACCTCTGGATCCCACTCGGCCACATCGACAGACCAGAACTCGACTCCGCAGTTCTCTGCCGGGAAGAAGTCATCCCTGTTGCGACACCGTCACTCGCCCAGCAGCTGACAAACGGCGCATCGGGATTAGCCGACGCTCCCCTCCTTCATCTCGAGGAGCGCTACAAGCCGCGATTCAATTGGCATCGATGGTTCGCCGCACAAGATGTCGACGTTCCCGACCACCTCCCTGGCGATCGATCGAACGACTACTCGCTCGTGCTGCAGGCCGCACTCGACGGCCAGGGCGTGGCGCTCGGGTGGGCGCACATCGTTGCCAGCCTCATTGAGGACGGGCAGCTCGTTCCGCTCGCAGAACCGATCAGCACCGACGCGCCGTTCGTGATTCTGAGTTCACGACAACGACAGCTCTCACCCGGCGCCACAGCCTTACGAGACTGGCTCGTGCAGCAGTTGGCGTGAGGACCACCCACACCCGGGCGCGTACGTCAACGCAGTTCGGCCGCGAGGAACTCTGTTGTCTGGCGCCAGGCAATCGCGTCGGCAGCAGCATCGAACGCGGGCAGTGCTCGCTCGGCAAAACCATCGGCGGTGCCGTCGTGGTGTTCGAAACGGAACGGGCGACCGGCCATCTGCAGGCTCAGGCCAAGATCCGCAACCTCGAGGTCACTCACTAAACCGTCGGTTCCTGCCCAGTGACAGAGATAGGACGCCTTCGAGCCCTCCATGAGTGCGGCCTGCGAGCCGTAGTACGTGACGACGGCCGCCACCTCATCCACGAGTCGCGCCGACAACCACAGGGCCCATGAAGCACCCGACCCGAGTCCGACCACACCGATGGGCCGATCTGGGTCTGCTTGGGCTCGACGCAGGATCCCGACGCTCGACTGCACAAGCGATGCATTGACGTTCACATCCGCCTCGGCAAGTGCCGCAAATGCGCTCTCCTCGCCTTCGAACTCGTTCCCGTCAGCGAGATCGGGAGCCAGCACGGTGAAGCCGGCATCGGCAAGTCGATTGGCGGTGTCCTTCGCGTCACGGTTCAGACCCCAGAACGAGTGCAATAGAAGGATGCCTGGGCCGGGCGCATCCTCTGGCGAGATGAAATATCCCTGTCCTCCGCCTCGGCTCACTGCTCTGTGGCGGGCAAGACGACCGCCTGAGCCACGTAGGTAGTGGTGCCGTCGAAGGTGATCGCCGGCGAGGCGTACAGCTCATAACCATCGTCAAGCGCAGCCGAAACGCGCTCGCACAGTGCCCTCGTGTCCGGCCCGCTAAGCAGTCGATATCGAAGGCGGCCATCGTGCGTTTCATCTCGGGGTTCGGATGCGGAAGAAGTAGGTACGTCACTCACGGCTACAACGGTATCCGCGTCTGTCCATAGACTCTTCCCATGAGCTACGCAGGCGACCTGACACCACTCGACGCACACGCACTTCTCCTCGAGCGTCGCAACGCAGTCCTGGTCGACTGTCGGACCAAAGCCGAGTGGACCTTCGTTGGCGTCCCGACTGTTGCCGGCACACGGTTCATCGAGTGGACGAACTGGCCAGACGGGTCGCGCAACGCCGAATTCGTCGCCGCAGCCGGTGAAGGAATCGCCCCCGACCAGCCCGTCCTGATGTTGTGCCGATCTGGTGGACGTTCAGCAGCAGCAGCGCACGCGCTCACCGCCGAGGGCTTCACCGAGGTCTACAACGTGCTCGAGGGCTTCGAGGGCGATGTTGATGCAGGTGGCCATCGCGCCGGCGGTTGGCGGGGAGCAGGTCTGCCATGGCAGCAGGGCTGAACGACTCCGAGGCCACGAATCTCATCCGCGGCGGGCTCACTCGCACTGCGTTCAACGAGACCGCCGAAGCAATCTTTCCGACTTCGGGGTACGTGTACAGCAGCGCCGCAGAGGCCGAGGCTGCATTCTCCGGCGAAGTAGATCGATACATCTACTCGCGTTATGGCAACCCAACCGTCTCGATGTTCGAGGAGCGGCTCCGCCTGATCGAAGGTGCCGAAGCGTGCATGGCAACCGCGAGCGGCATGGCCGCGGTCTTTGCATCCATGGCGTCGTTCCTCAAAGCCGGCGATCGTGTCGTCGGCTCGCGTGCACTTTTCGGTTCGTGCAATGTGGTCCTGACCGAGATCCTTCCGCGTTTCGGCATCGAGACGATCCTCGTCGATGGGGCGGACATGGATCAGTGGAGCGACGCCCTCAGCGCGAGCACTCAGGCGGTCTTCCTCGAGTCACCGTCCAACCCGGGGCTGCAGATCGTCGATATCGCGGCTGTCGCCGACCTCGCCCATGCGGCGGGAGCCACCGTGATCGTCGACAACGTCTTTGCAACTCCCCTTTTGCAGAAGCCACTCGAACTCGGAGCCGATGTCGTCGTCTATTCGGCGACGAAACACATCGATGGGCAAGGTCGAGTGCTGGGGGGTGCGGTCCTCGGAACACAGAAATACGTCGACGACTACCTCATGCCGTTCCTCCGACACACGGGCCCGTCGCTCAGCCCGTTTAATGCGTGGACCCTGGTGAAGGGGCTGGAAACGCTCCGCCTTCGTGTAGACGCGTCGTGTGCGACCGCATCAATGCTCGCAACCAAGCTCGACGGCCACTCCGCACTGCGGTCGGTGCTGTATCCGGGACACCCCTCGCATCCTCAATTCGACCTTGCGATGTCTCAGATGAGCGCCGGTGGCACGGTGGTCGCGCTCACCATCGATGGCGACAAGAACAAGACATTCCGCTTCCTTGATGGTCTCCGCCTGTTCGACATCTCGAACAATCTCGGGGACTCGAAAAGCCTCGCAACCCACCCCGCGACCACGACACATCGACGACTTGGACCAGAAGGTCGCGCCCTTGTTGGTATCGGAGAATCGATGGTCCGTCTGTCTATCGGCCTCGAAGATCCAGAAGAACTGCTGGCTGACATCCAGAACTCGCTCGACCATCTATCCTGAGCAGATGGCTGCGCCGAAACAATTTTTTAAAGAGACACTTGACCGCCTTGTGGCCGAGCACCTTGATCTCACGACGCGCGGCCGAATCGACATCGCTCGCAAGATCGAGACTGCTCGTGAGCTCGGCGATCTCTCCGAGAACGGCGACTATCACGCCGCCAAAGAGGAACAAGGGAAGATGGAGGGCCGGATCATCTTCCTTGCGAAGTCGATCGAGGACGCGGAGATTATTGAGGCGGTCTCGGATGGCACCGTGTCGCTCGGCATCGTGGTCGAGCTTCGGTACGACGGCGACGACGACACCGAGAAGTACCTTTTGGGATCGATCGAAGAGCGCCAAGAAGGCGTCGAAGTTCTCTCTCCGGGCTCACCACTCGGCAAGGCCCTGCTCGGTGCCTCCGCAGGCGACAAGGTCTCGTTCGAAGCACCTGTTGGTGGCATGTTCTCGGTCGAGGTCGTCAGCGTCGGGTGACGCCACCTGCGCTGCACGCGTCCGTGTTGCCCGAGGCACGAACGGTGTCGCTCGGTTCACGCGGATCGACGGCTGTCTGGGACAGTGCCGCTGCGGATGGTGCCTCTGACCGGTCGGACCGAATCCCCACTCTTCTCCTGCACGGCTGGAACGTCGATGCTCGCCTGAACTTTGGCTTCACATTCCCCGCTCTTGCTCGCCAGCGACGCGTGGTCATGTTCGACCAGCACGGGCACGGAACCGGGTTTCGCTCCAGCGATCTGTTCGACCTCGATGTGTGTGCCGCGGATGCGATCGGTGTGCTCGATGAGCTCGGGATCGAACGAGCGATCGTGACCGGCTACAGCCTTGGTGGAGCGATCGCACAGATCGTCGGCCGTCGGAACCCGGATCGTTGCGCGGGGATCGTGCTCGCAGCCACCACAGATCGTTTCGCTGATCATCGCCGCGAACGGGCACAGTTCTCTGGACTTGCGGGCAGCGCCAGACTCATGCGACGCCTCTCACCATCGCTCAAGAGCGCTGCCTTCCGGCGGATAACGGCCGTTGCCTGTCGGCGCTACCCGCCGTGGGTACTCGACACCGTCCGAGCAGCTGACCCCGTTGCCTTGCTCGAGGCGGGCGCGGCGCTTGGTCGATTTGATTCGTCGCGGTGGAGCGCGACCCTGACCGTGCCGAGCGCTGTTGTGATCACCTCTCGAGACACCGTCGTGCCTCCCCACCGTCAGCGCCGACTCGCTCGCGGCCTCGGCACCGCAGATACGTTTGAGGTCGACGCAGACCACGACATTCCGATCCGCAATGACCCCCGTCTCGGGGAAGCTCTCGCAGCTGCGATCGATGCAGTCGAGACCGCCCACGGTTCACGATGATCAGAGCTAGCCATGAGTAGAGCGAGCAAGATGTGCATCGTTCTCGCGGCGCTCGTGGCGCTCGTCGGCTCGAGTTGTGCCGCCCGCGAAGGCGACGACATCGGAACTCCGATCTTCAACGGCACCACCCCGGACGGAGTACGCGTCGAACCGCCGATCACGACGCTGCCGGCGCCCGAGATCGATGCGATCCGTGTTCCCCTGGACTTCTTTTCCATTCAGAGTGCAGTTGATGCGGCTCAACCCGGAGACCTGATCCTCCTCGACCCCGGCGTCTACACCGAGGAGATCGTGGTGGCGACCCCTGACATCGTCATTCGTGGCCGCGATCGAAACTCGGTGTTCATCGATGGACTTCACTCGGCGACAACGGGCGTGACCGTTCGAGCCGATGGTGTCGCGATCGAGAACCTGACCGTGCGGAACTACCTCGGCGATGCGATCGTGGTCGATGGTTCGCTCCAGACGACTCCGATCAATCGTTTTCGGGCATTCCACCTGACGACTTCAAACACGGGCTCGAACGGCATCTCGCTCGTAAACACCACCAACGCGACAATTGAGCAGGGATGGCTTTCCGGTCATGGCGCCGCCGGCGTGTCGGTGGCCGATTGTTCGAACTGCGCGACGCTCGTGACTGCGACGCTCGCCGAGTTCTCTGCACGTGGGTTCTCCGTGGTCGGTGCCGCTGGTGGAGTAGCGATCTATTCCTCGACCAGTCGAAACAACCGGGCGGGCATCGTGGTGGAGGATGGCCTCGAACAACTCACCACGGACACCGTGATCGCCGCGAACCTCGTGCTCAACAACGGGTTTACGTCGAGCCCCAACAACGACCCTTTCTGGGACACAAGCTTCGGGATCGGGGTACACATCGGCGGCACGCTTGGAACGCAGGTGATCGCCAATCGTGTGAGCGGGAACACCCGAGCAGGAATCGTCCTTTCTCGCAACATCGCCCGCAGCTCCGGTGATCCAATCGCGGCGCGCATCGAGCGCAACGCAGTCGCCGGGCACCCCGAGTCCGACATCGTCCTCGCACTGCTCGACGGAATCATCGATCCGGGGCTATGCGCCCGGGACAACGGAGGTGCGCTCGTTGCACCGCCGGGCGCTGAGCTCGCCGCAGCCTGTGGCGAAGCCAACACCGCTCCCCCGCGTTTTGACTGGACGGGCGAGCCCCGCTCGACAATTCCGTACCCGAACGGACCGGTTCCACCAAGCATCGATGGCATGGTCGACGCAGATACGGCTGCTCCCGTTCCCGCGGGGCCCGTTCAGCCGTCCGACCCCGAATCCGCCGCCGTCCCCGACGGCTGAGCTATCGCCGCTGCCTCTCCCGAGCTGGCCCCTCGATCGTGATCATCAGAAACAGCACGACGAAGAAGATCACCGAGCCGAGAATCCACCACCACACACGACGTGGCGGGTCTTCGGTTGTCCAGACAACGCGAAATTCGTCGGGATGATCGTCGTCGAGATTCCAGATCACCAGCCTTCCCTGAATGTCGTCGCCGTTGTGCTCGATAATCAGGTCAGGTGCTTTCACCCGAAATTCGGCGGGATTCCAGCGAGATGATCGGAGGGCGTCGACGAGGTCTGGATCCGTGGTCTCTCGAAGCTGATCGTCAGGGGCCCCGAGCGGTACGAACACCGCTTCGGTCTGTTGTTCATCGATCGCCCGTATCGCTCCAGACGAAACCAGAACAGTGGAGAGCTCGTCGATGGTGCCATTCCATGTGGCGTCCACGGTTCGTCGATCGGCCTCACCCGATCCGACGAGGCTGACTCGGTTCGGGTCGAGCGCGAAGTCGAACGGGAGTTGCCCGACGTCACCGGCTCGAATCGCAGAATCGATGGCTACACAGGGGTCGCCATCCCACAGTTCTTGCTGAAGAGGGTCGGTACAGACAACGACGGCGCGGGCCACGAACTCCACACTGCCGTCGCGTTGCAGCCGCGCCTCCTCGATATAGCTGTCACAGGCGGTGAGCACCACACACACGAAGATGAAAACGCACACACCGGCACGTTGATGGAGGAACACGGGAGTGAGTGTTCCATGGACCTTGGCCAATTGCACACACACCGAAGAGTTTCGGATGCGACTACACTCTCCTTGCTGTCAGGTTCCGAAGTTCGGTGAGATTCCGACACTGTCCCGCAACGGTGATGTTCCTTCCGAGGAGCGAGTCCGGTCGAGGGCCTCAGCATGACAATGACCACCGATAGCCCTCGCGGAAGGGGCTGGTTTGCGCCGGAAGCTCCTGTGCCGATCAGCCAGGAGAAGTCCCATGAAGACCACGTTGTTGATCGCCCTCTTGTCGATCTTGTCTCTTGTTGCGACCGCCTGCGGCAGCGATGTCGAAGCCACGGTAACCGGGGACGCGGACCCGATAGTCGACGTGAGCCAGAACGCAATCGGAGACGGCGTTTCCGTCGAGCAGACGGCGGAAGAGACAGCTTCGGGCTCCAGGAACCGAATCGTCTCGCTCAGCCCCACGGCGACAGAGATGTTGTTCGCGATCGGCGCCGGCGACCAGGTGATCGCCGTCGATGCCTTTTCGTACTACCCCGAGGAAGCACCGGTCACCGATCTGTCCGGCTTCGTGCCAAATGTCGAGGCCATTGCAGGCTTCGAACCCACGGTCGTCGTGTCGGAGTCACCAATCGAGGGGCTCGACGCGATCGACATCGAAAATCTCGTGCAACTCGCAGCGGTGACCTTCGACGACGTCTATTCCCAGATCGAACAGCTCGGGGCACTGACCGGAAACGTGGGTGAAGCCGCCGAGCTCGTTCTCGAGATGCAGACCGACATCGATGTTGTTCTAGCCAGCTTGCCCGAGCGTGAAACGCCTCTCACCTATTACCACGAGCTCGACAACACGCTGTACAGCGTCACCTCAACGACGTTTGTCGGCGAGGTGTACAGCTTGCTTGGCCTCGTGAACGCCGCCGACGCCGCAGACCCCGACGGCGAGTTCTTTGGATACCCGCAGCTCAACGAGGAGTTCCTCGTCACGGCGGACCCAGACATCATCTTTCTCGCGGACACCTTGTGCTGCGCACAGAGCACGGAAACGGTCGCCGATCGCCCCGGTTGGGATCAGCTCTCAGCCGTGCAGTCAGGCAACGTCGTGGAACTGAATGACGACATCGTGAGCCGATGGGGTCCCCGGCTCGTCGACTTCATCGAAACCGCCGGCGCCGCAGTCGCCTCCGTCGAAGCCGTCCCAGCGGGTTAGCGGCTCCGCAGATACGAGAATGTGATGAACGTTCGCCCCGCCACAGTCAGGTTCGCCTGGTTGGTTGGCGCGGCCACGTTCGTGCTTTCGGCCGTCGTTCTGGCTCTTGTAATCGGACCGACATCGATCGATCGGAGCGGGACGATCCTGGAGGCCATCGACGCTCTGCTTCCCGGTGACTTCGATTCCGGGCTCGATGCACGTGAGGCCTCGATCGTTCGAAACCTCCGCCTGCCCCGGGTCGTGCTTGGCCTCCTCGTTGGAGCATCGCTGGCAACGTCGGGCGCGGCGTTCCAAGGCGTTTTCCGAAACCCACTCGCCGACCCGTATCTGCTTGGGGTGGCTGCCGGAGGAGGCCTCGGTGCAACGATCGCGTTTGTGAACGATCTCGGCGATGGCCGAGGTGCGTTCGACGCCGTCCAGGTGTTCGCCTTTTTCGGCGCGTTGGCCTCCGTTGCGCTCACGTGGACGGTCGGCGTCCTTGGCGATCGGACGAAGTCGGCCACCTCGCTGATTCTCGCTGGCGTCGCGGTTGCCAGCTTCTTCACCGCAGTGCAGACCTTCCTGCAACAACAGAACAGCAACGAGATCAGACAGATCTACACCTGGTTCCTGGGCGGGCTTACCACCACCGGGTGGACGGAGGTGGCTCAGTTGCTGCCTGTGGCCGTCGTGTGTCTCGTCTTGCTCGCACTGTCGGGACGAACGCTCGATGTGTTGTCGGTGGGCGACGAGGAAGCAAGCATGCTCGGGTTGTCTGTCGGACGTTCCCGCCTGGTCCTGGTGATCATTGCCTCGCTCCTCACCGCCGCGGCAGTTGCGGTGAGCGGACTCATCTCCTTCGTGGGCCTTATCGTCCCGCACACTGTTCGTCTGCTGTTCGGGTCCAGCTTCAAGGTGATCGTCCCGCTGTCGATCTTCGTCGGCGCAGGTTTCCTCGTCCTGTCCGACCTGGTGGCGCGCACGGTGCTGACGCCCGC